>MGRL01000091.1 GCA_001798165.1 Deltaproteobacteria bacterium RIFCSPHIGHO2_02_FULL_43_33 | reverse complement strand
CTGCTGCTCTACACATAAAACCATTATGCATAATATTTTATATAAGTAAAGTTATTTATGTAACACTACGCTAGATGGGCAATACAACCTTTAGCGGCAGTTTATCTTTAGCCTTTTCAAGAAGGTATCCGGAAACCAAAGCAAAGCCTACTGCAGGAATATAGATATGTCTCTCCACAGCCACATCTCCCAGGGGGAAGATAGATGATGTTGGTATAAGCGTAATGAAATACCAGAATATGCCGAAGGATATTGCCGGCCATCTCTTTCTGCCCAGGAATGATAGTGAAAGAAGGGCTATAATTATTACAATTGCGCTCATGGTTGAGCCGTCAAAAATGGTCGTTTCAAAAGGTATGTCGGGGTCTACATGCGGCCCTCCAAACGGAAAGACGAGCCACTTGAGGTAGTAAAATGTAATCACATTTAATTCTGTAAGGAAGTATGAATATATGGGAAGTATCCCCTCTTCGATCCTCGTATCAAACGGAACTACTTCTGTAAGCAGAAGATACCTTGCCAAAATATAGCCGGCTAATATCAATAGATAGAGAGAAAGCATAATGCCGTATCTCTTGAAGTATGATAAAAGGCCGCCTGCATGAATCATAAAGACATAAAGGGCTATCACCATAGGAAGCGTTACTACAATCTCTTTAACCCCAAGAGAGAGGATAAAGAAAATATAGGCGGACAGATGCAGGAAATATTTTTTATAGCCATCTGCTGGCAATGCCTTTAAAAACAGTATGAACGAAGATAGATAAAATAGCGCTGCCAATACTGCACTTCTACTGGCTATGTAGGTAACAGAGCCTGTCTGAACTGGGTGAAGTGTGAAGATGAGGGCTGAAATAAAAGCATATGCCTGGTAGTTATTTTTGTTGCCCAAAAATCTTTTATACAAAATACCGGCCAAAAAGTAGACCTGAATACCTACAATTATATGAAGCAAAAGGTTTAAAAGGTGATAGCCAAAAACATTGAGCCCCCCAAATAATAATTTATTGCAAATGTTGCTCTCAGGAGAGGACGGCTAAATATGTCTGAAAATATAAGAGGAAGATTTCTAATGCTCTTAATAGCCGCATCCTCAAGGATTGTATACCGGTCGTCAAAATGAAAGGAGTTATAAAAACTGTTATGGTAGGCTGTTGTTGCAAGAACGGCAATAATCAGCAAGTGGAGTATCTTGTTTGTCTCGAGATGTCTGTAAATTTTTCCCATCTTTACTTGTTTTGGAAACAAAACCCCTTTGCGTTTCAGATACATTGAGTCAAACCACGTTAGGAGGAACTATATATGACATATAACACAAGTGTTCGGTAATAACAGCCAAAAAGATGACAGAAAATACAGTGCCTCTATATTTAGAGCCATCTTAAGGGCTTATAGATTTTTATACATATTTAAGGTATAAGATAAAATCAAGATAATTTGAAAAATACACCATGCCCCAGAAAACCTTTATAGATGTCGCAGTTGAGCTTCCGCTGCACAAGACCTTCACTTACAGAACCCCGGAAACACTTTCCAACCAAGTAGAGATTGGCAAACGTGTGCTTGTGCCATTTGGGAAGAAGGTTATAACTGGGTTTTGTCTTGGGTTCAGTGAGAAAACAGATATAAAAGGTATCAAAGATATACTTGATGTATTAGATGATAAGCCCATATTTGATGAAAAGAGACTTAATTTTTTTCAATGGATGTCATCCTATTACTTTGCCCCTATTGGCGAGGTGCTGAGCCTTTCGTGTCCGAGCGGGATAAACATAAAAAGCCAGAGATATTTTTTTGCAACAGAGCACGGCATTGAAAATGAATCAAGGGTCAGTGCCTCCCCCCGAATGTTTCAATCGGGAGGTCAGGGGCTTGCCCCCGCAGGCTTTAAGCAGGGGTCAGAAAGACCAAATTTAGCAGGCGATATATTTGATGTAATCAGAAAAAAGCAAGGCGCTTCCCTCACCTCTCTTGCTAAGAAATTCAAAGGTAAATCCGTCTATAGCGCTATTAACAGGTTAAAGGAGATAGGCATAATCAGAGAGGAATTGAAGATTAAAAGCAGGCTGGGAGAAAAGATAGAGACCTTTGTGTGCCTCTCTCAGCCCTCAACCCTCAACCCTCAGCTCTTATTCAGAGCGCCGATTCAGGCAAAGGTTCTTGCCTATCTTAATGAAAAAGGCGAGACATCTTTAAAGCTCTTGAGGAAGGAACTCGGCAGTATAGACTCGGCAGTCAAAAAATTAGAAGAAAAGGGGATAGTATCATTAACCCAAAAAAAGACTCAAAGAGACCCATTAGACGATACGGTACCGCAAACCCTTTCTCATAAACCCAATGATGAACAGGAGAAGGCTATTAAGGCAATTTCGCAGGCCTTACATGCCGGCGCCTTTTCACCCTTTCTCCTCTACGGCGTTACAGGAAGCGGGAAGACTTTTGTCTATCTTAAGGCGCTGGAACAGGCTGTAAACCTCGGCAGGCAGGCCATATTCTTGGTGCCTGAGATATCCCTAACCCCGTGGCCTATCAAATATCTGACTGCCTTATTTCCTCAAAGAGTCGCTGTACTCCACAGCGGTCTTTCAGACGGCGAGAGATACGATGAATGGAATAGGATAAGGGATGGGAAAGTAGATGTGGTTGTTGGCGCCAGGTCTGCCCTTTTTGCGCCCTTAAAAAATCCCGGGCTTATCGTTGTTGATGAAGAGCATGAACCCTCTTACAAACAGGAAGAAGGGGTAAGATACAATGCGCGGGATGTAAGCCTTATGATGGGAAAGATGTTTAATATGGCTGTTGTCCTCGGTTCAGCAACCCCATCTATTGAAACATTTTATAACACAAAAAATGGCAGAATCACACCCCTTCATCTAACCAAAAGGGTTGAGGATAGAGCAATGCCGAAGATAGAGTTGATAGATATGAAAATACAGGGGCAAGGGGCAAGGGGCAAGGGGCGAGAGGAAAATAAAAACGAATTTATCTCGGAAAAACTTCAAAATCTTATGCTAAAAAACCATGCGCTTGGTTATCAGACAATACTCTTTTTGAATCGCAGGGGTTTTTCAACTTTTTTAATATGCAATGATTGCGGATACACTTTCATGTGTTTGAATTGCAGCGTATCTCTCACCGTGCACAAGGGCGCCGGGATCCTCAAATGCCACTACTGCGACATGTCTGCCCCAATTCCTGAAATATGCCCCAAATGCCGGCGCAGCAAGATAAATCCGATAGGGCTTGGCACAGAGCAGTTGGAAGCAGAGGTTAGAAAGATACTTCATAAAGCAAGGGTCGCCCGTATGGACAGGGATACTACCAGAAAAAAGAGGTCGCATCAGAAGATACTGGATGCGGTTGATAAAGGCGCTGTGGATGTGCTTGTTGGAACACAGATGGTTGCAAAAGGTCACCATTTTCCTCATGTCACTCTTGTTGGAATTGTATCAGCTGATACCTCCCTGAATATGCCTGACTTCAGAAGTTCTGAACGGACATTTCAGCTTATAAGCCAGGCAGCAGGAAGGGCAGGACGAGAGGCAATTCCCGGCGAGGTTGTTGTGCAGACCCTTAACCAAGAACATTTCTGCCTCAAATGGGCTGTGGAGCAGAAATATGAAGGTTTCTTTGAAGAAGAGCTTAGCAATCGGAAAGAACTCATGTATCCGCCATTTTCAAGGCTTATAAATTTGAAATTTGAAGGAAATAAAGAAAGCGAAGTAGCAGAAGCAGCTCACAAGGCGCGGGGTCTCGCAGATAAACTGTTGGATGCAGGATTTAAAAAGGATGTAACTGTGCTTGGGCCTGCCCCTGCCTTTCTTTCAAAACTTAAGGGAAAACAGCGCTGGCACATGCTTTTAAAGGGCACGGCCATAAAACATCTCCATGAGTTTACATTCAACCTTGTAAAAGGATTTGAAGAAAAAAGGCTTGGCAGGGTCAAACTTGTAGTGGATGTTGACCCGGCAACTACAATATGAACCCCATGAGAAGCTCACTTACCCGAAAAATGCATTTGGGTTTTATTTTTCGGGTGCAAACGCAAGATTTGAGCCAAAGACAAGGAAAAGCGGGCTGGACAAAACGGAGCATACTCTTTTAGGTATGTGAGTATTTGGACAGCCTGATTTGACGCAGTATTTGGCCAAAGATTGCGTTTGTCAAAAAATGCAACTGCATTTTTTGGGCTTATTACGAAACCGCTTGCCCCAGTGAATTGCAGGTTTCATGTAACGTTGGGTTTATCCCCAACAATTTTCGTTGCCGCTTTCCTCTTTCTTAATTTCTGCCTTTTTTGTATAATAAACTCATGTCCATTTTAAATATCTTGAAATATCCTGACTCGCTTCTTCAAACAAAGGCCAAGCCTGTATCAAAGGTAGATGAGGAAATAAAGAGACTCATCACCGATATGGCGGAGACCATGTATTTTGCCAAGGGTATAGGCCTTGCTGCAACTCAGGTAGGCGTTCATAAGAGAGTAGCGGTTCTGGATGTCCCAAAAGACCACACCAAACACGAGGGTAAGATTTTTAAAAGAGGAGAGAATCTCATTGCCTTAATAAACCCTGAGATAACAGACCATGAGGGAGAGATAAAATATGAGGAGGGTTGTTTAAGCATCCCTGGTTTTACAGCAGATGTGAAAAGATTCTCAAAGGTAGCGGTAAGGGCTCTCAATAAGGATGGAAATGAGATGGAGATACATGCAGACGGCCTTCTTGCCATTGCCCTGCAGCACGAGATAGACCACCTCGACGGCATATTGTTTATTGACAGGTTGAGTAAATTAAAAAGGGATATAATCAAACGAAAGATTAAAAAGGCTATTGAAAGTGAAAAAAAGATGCTGTAAGAATGCACGCGAAATAAATAATTATTGCCATTCTTCAGGATTTATAGTATTGTCACCCCCATAGAAGCAACCTCCGTTAGATAAGTTTTTGTAAGAACTGGATAGTTCCTTATGTAATGAGGTAAGCTTTTAAGAAGGTTGAATATAAAGTGTAGCGGTAAAGGTAAACGATATGGGGGCTATCCACACTATCTCACCATCTGAATATATAGACCTATCCCTATGGAATGAATTTCAGAACAACCTTTCTCAGCTCTTGGGCGTTTCTATAGCCATTTATGACAGTAACGGCCATGTCCTTGCGCCGCCAAGCAAAGAAAACTGCATATCCGAACTTATTAAAAAGCAAACCACAAAAGGCATGGAGCTTTACCGGGATTCTTATAAAAAGGCAATCACAAAGGCTATCCAAAGGGCAGAACCTCATATCTATAAGTGTTACACCAACCAGCATATCTTTGTCATCCCTATAACCCTGGACAGCAATGTATCTGTAGCCGTTATCGGCGGCCATGTCTATCTATCAGAGGATGATTTTAAGGAATTCTTAAAAAAGGC
This sequence comes from Deltaproteobacteria bacterium RIFCSPHIGHO2_02_FULL_43_33, assembly GCA_001798165.1. Taxonomy (GTDB): domain Bacteria; phylum Desulfobacterota; class GWC2-55-46; order UBA9637; family UBA9637; genus UBA10170. Next base: position 15,258 of record MGRL01000091.1, on the reverse strand, counting down.
CCCTGCCTTTGGGCTGAATGAATCTACCATCCGTGAACTCGAGAAAAAGTTGGATATAGTTCAGCCGCAGAATTTCTTTACAAAGCCTCATATCGTTCAGGAAATGACCGCTCCTTTTCTCAGAAGCCTCTACCTGAAGGGCTTTTATGAAAAAAAATATTATCAGATGCAAAGCGTAATAGAAGCCACCACACCCAGTCTATTACAAGACGGACAAGAAGCGATGTACAGGTATGTCTTTAATGCAATGGCTGTCCTCTTTGATGTAGACACCGCCTGTGTGATGGAGAGGTATGATAAGCACACATATCGTACCGTTGCCGCCTTTGGGAGGAATAGAAACCTTATATCCGATTGGCAAGCGTCAGATTCTATTGACATGATTAAAAGAATTACTGAGTTAAAAAAACCCGAGAGTTGCGGCAGTGTTACTGACATTCAAAAGATTGGACTGCCAAATGGAATAGCATCTACGCATATATTCCCCATGATAATAGGAGATAATGTTTTTGGCCTCTTGTGTGTATTTAATACCAAGATACCAACAGACTCTATCAGGCTTCTTGCACTTCTGGCAAATCAGCTCTCCTTTGTATTGGAAGGCATAAAGGCAGATCAGGATATAAAGAAAAAGCTTAAAGAGCTTGACACATTGAAAGAGGTATATCAGACCATAGCCCCTGTATTGGACCAAGACGAACTGCATCATGTCATATTAAACAAGGCTACGGAATTGGTAGGCGCAGAGCAGGGATCCCTTATGCTCCTGAGCGATGGAAACGCGCACCTGACTGTTAAGGCCTCCAAGGGAATAGATAAGAACATACTTGGAAATATAAAGGTCAAGATTGGCGAAGGCATCTCTGGCGAGGTAATGGAGAAAGGTTCTCCTGTTATAGTCAGGGATGTTGAGTCTGAGTCCTTTGCCAGAAAAAACCGTCCGCGATATAAGACAAAATCATTTATCAGTATACCGTTAAAGGTAGGCTTCCGCACCATTGGCGTCATTAATATATCAGATAAGATAACAGGCGCAGTCTTTTCAGAAGAAGACCTTCAAATGCTGCTTTCATTTGCCTCATACGCATCCATTGCCCTTGAACGCGGAACGTATTACCGGATGACAGAAGACCTGAAAAAGATTTCTGTAACAGATGCATTGACTGAGTTGTTTAACAGGAGATACTTTCATGAAAGGCTGTTTGAAGAGATAGAGAGGTCTAAACGTCATAATGAGTCGTTTACAATGTTTATGATAGATATAGACGATTTTAAGTCATTTAATGACAAATATGGCCATTTAGCCGGAGATGAGGTGTTAAAACGGGTCGCTCATGCTATCAGGGACGGGATACGCTCTATCGATGTAGCTGCGCGATTTGGAGGGGAAGAGTTTTGTATAATCCTTCCCTACACCACCAAGATTAATTCCTATGTCACTGCGGAGAGGATACGGAGGAGCGTAGAGGATATAAGATTTATAGGAAGTAAGATTCCGCCTGACCAAATCTTATCAGTGAGTATCGGCATTGCTGAATTCCCCTCTGATGCAGCAAGCATAGAAGATATCATAGATAAGGCAGATAAGGCCATGTATCTTGCCAAGGCCAGAGGCAAGAACAAGATAGTCGGCTATGAACAATAAGATAATCTTCAATACATGTCCGGACAGCGAATTCTTCGGAAGAGACACTGCTATAGAAGAAATCTATCAGCATGCAACATCTTTGTCTAATCCTGCCAATAGCATCTACCTTGTGGGCAAGAGATGGATAGGCAAAACAGAGCTGCTGAAAAGGACATACAATAGGCTCTTTTGGGAACAAAACAGAGTAGCGCCGATATATTATAGATTTAAATGCGGCTATAATATAGAGGATATTGCGAATGATTATATCAGAGACTTCGTCAAGCAATACATTGCCTTCTTAACAAAAAAACCAGAATTAGTTACTGAAAATATCCCTATCAATAAATTAGAGCGCATTCTATCAGATATGGAGGACCTCGCCCCTTTATTCAAATCACTCTCCCTGCACCGAGAAAGCAAAAAATATGGCGACCACCTTGGCAGCTTGAGAGATGCTGTTCAGATGCCGCATCAGGCTGCCGTTCACGGCAATATGCCGATATTTCTGATGCTGGACGATTTTGACCTTGTTGGAAGAAATCACCTCTATAAAGAAAGCCCCAATATAGCAAAAGAATTTATCAAGGCCATGATGCCAGGCTCTATGATGTCAGGCTCTATCAGTTACCTGATAACCGGCCATATCAAGAAATTGCCTATAGGAGGTATATCTCCTAACTCAATAAAAATCATGGAGCTCGGCGGGCTAAATGAAGAATCTTCCATCAGACTGGCGGAAGAAATAAGCGCAAGATATCATATACATTACGACAGCGAGATACTGTCTGTCGCAGCAAGACAACTGGAGGGAAATCCTGTCTATCTGAGAAGTATTATAGCAGCGGCACAAAAAGAAAATAAAAACTTAACCACCCTCAAGGATTTTATAGACATCTATATCGCAGAATTATCCGGAGGCAGTATATGTTTTTCCCTCGGCTCTGTTATCTCTATAAAAAGCCTCAATGCCTTGCGTATATTGCATACCTGCATTCACTCTAAAAACGGCGTCTCAGAGGAAGAACTCTTGGAAAAACTGGCATTGGACCATGAGGGCGCTCACAAATTGATAACAAACCTGTGCGACCTCTATGTGCTGGAAAAGGGGTATGGCTTGTTAAAATGGATAGGAGGCAAAGTTGAGGAAGATTATATCCATTATCTTTACGAGACAGAGGTAAAACAAAAAACCGGAGCTGAAACCAAGACAAAAATCGCACGCGAAAAACTAAAGCACGGCTTTTATTTGCAGGGCGTAAAGATTAAGGAAAAAATTAAGGATGATGTGCTCTTATTGCTAAAAATATTCAACGGCCAGGCGGTTCCAAGGGTCCTCTTCCGCAACCAGGACTTTTTGGCTCAGTATAATAAGAATGCATATCTGACAATAGGCGACCTTAAAGAAGGCGATAAAATCTTGCTGCCTCAGATGGTAGGCCATTTTAATGATGTCGCTTATAGAGAAACAGCGGGGGCGATCATTATTGGACATGGATTTAACAATGGTAGATATGACGATGAAAATGAGGTTGCATGGATAATAGGGGTAAAAGAAACATCTCCTCCTGTAAATAAAGATGATGTTGAAAATTTTATAAAACAGTGTAATATCGTGGTAAGCGATATGAAAGCTGCAACGATAAGACGATGGATGCTGAGCAAAGAAGGATTTACCGGAGAGGCTTTAAAGATGTTAGATATAGAAGGCATCTACACAAGCGACGCGGTACAACTCCGCATTGTAAGGGATATCATTGAAGGTAGTTATGCCGCACATCAGCGGAGTAATAGAAGAAGTTTAGCCCCCCTGAAGGAGTTTGAAATAATCCTGCCTATGTCAACGAGGGCCGAATTAGTTGCTGCTAAGGCAGTAGAGGAGATTGGGACAGATATCGGCATTGACAATAACACCATTACTCAGATAAAGACAGCATTAGTAGAGGCATGTATAAATGCCTTTGAGCACAGCAAAATTAAAAATGGTAAAGTCTATTGCAAATTTATTGTTAGTGATGATAGGATAGTGCTCAATATCCAAAATGAAGGAAAGGATTTTACCCCGCTTTTTCAGTCTACACCCAAAAATGAAGATAAACTCACAGGGCTTATAAAGAGAGGATGGGGAATAGAGCTGATGAAACAGCTTATGGATGAAGTCCGGTTTGAAAAGATACAGGGCGGAACCAAACTTGTAATGGTTAAATATATAAAAAGAAACAGCGAGGCTGCGCATGAACAAGAGCTTTAAAAACTTTAAAGAATTAGACGACTGTGTTGTAATCTATACAGATAATTATTTAAATGGTATTGAGGGCGAAGAGTTAGAAGATGAGTGCGATATATTCCTTAAAAATGGGAAAAGAAAAATTATTATAGATTTTACAAATACAGAGTTGGTGAACTCTATCGGGATATCCATTTTAATAGGCATTATGGAAAAGATTAGAGAAGGCAATGGCGTACTTCTCTTTTCAGGGCTTAAAAAGGTAAACCATGACATATTTGATATGCTTGGACTTACAAAACATGTTCCTATCTTTAAAACAGAGGAAGATGCCCTAAAAAACATAACAACAGATATTCTATAGCTCATATATAGCATGCCCGCCATGAAGGCAGGGCTTATGGCAAACCACAACAATTAAATTTTTCACCAAGAAGGGGGGGATATGCATACTATGAAAAACACCGATCTTAGGTTGGAAAAATTACTTTTTACCCTTGATGCCCTTGCTGAACTGAGCGAGGAGTTGACATCTCCAAAAGATTTCCACAGAATCATGCGGTCGTCGCTCTATATGGTTATGGGAAACTTTGCGGCATCTAAGGGGGCCATATTTCAGTTTGATCAGCAAAAAAAGATATTTAAGACCATGGCAACAAAAGGGTTGAGCGCTCTGCATGAATTTACCATGCAGCTCAGCGAAGAAACCCTCCGCAAATTGACTGGCTTTAAAACCCCCATAGACCTCCATGACAAAGAAAAATCATCATTGTTTCTTGCTGAAGAAAAAAGCGAATTTCATAATATGCACGCAAGGGTCTTAATGCCTCTCGTGGTCAAGGAGAATTTCCTCGGCCTTATCTCAATAGGCAAAAAATTTGCTAATGAAGATTATACCCAAGACGACTTTAAACTTATGGCTGTTATGGCCCATCACATTGCATATAGCCTCTATAGCCAGCTGCTCTTGAAAAACCTAATGCATAAATATGATGAAAATAAAAAGCTCTACGAGAACCTCAGTCATATCTACTATGACACAATACATGCCTTCGCTCGAGCTATAGATGCCAAGGATGCATATACCAAAGGACACTCTCACAGAGTTTCTACCTATTCTGCTGCTATTGCAAAAGAGATGAAGGTATCGCATGAAGAGATAGAAGGCATAAGTATTGCCGGACTCCTCCATGATATAGGTAAAATCGCTATAGACAGGTCAATAATAAATAAGGATAGCCCATTAACAACAATTGAGTCTATTGAGTTAAATTCTCATCCTATTATAGGTTATGAGATACTCTCTAAGGTCAAATTTCCATGGACAGGCATATCAAGCATGGCTCGCAATCATCATGAAAGGATTGACGGCACCGGCTATCCCGACAGATTGCAAAAAGGACAAATTCCCTTGGGCGCAAAGATTATGTCCCTGGCAGATTCTTTTGATGCCATGACTACAAACAGACCGTACAGGTCTGCGCTTACTGCAAAGCAGGTGTTGACTGAATTGAAAGCAAACTGCGGTAAGCAATTTGACTGGGATGTTATAAAATCCTTCTTTTCTTTAATATGGAAAGAAGTTACTGATAAGGCCAAACCAACTATCATGCCTCTGCTCAATGATAGTTTCGCAAGAGAACTAAAGAATGAATTAAAGAATGGTTCTATTAAATGGTTTTACCCCCCCAAACGACTAAAAAGGGCATAAACGCTTTTCCTTTACTCACCTTCATCCTCGTCTGCGGGGCTTACGGTGAGCTGCGGCAGTTAAACCATAAGGATTATTTTGGATAAAAGATTTAGAATTGTTTTCATGGGCACGCCTGAATTTGCGGCTCCGTCTTTAAAGACATTAATAGCAGCAGGTGAAGATGTTGCAGCAGTAGTAACCCAGCCTGATAAACCCAAGGGAAGAGGAAAACACCTATCGCCTCCGCCAGTTAAGGAACTTGCCCTTAAATACAATATACCGGTACTTCAGCCTGAAAAGATTCGGGACGAGGCCTTTATAAATATCATTCAGAAATTGCGTCCTGATATTATTGTTGTCATTGCATACGGGAAGATTCTGCCAAAGGCTATTTTAGATATACCGCCAAAAGGGTGCATCAATGTCCATGCCTCGCTTCTGCCGAAATACAGGGGCGCTGCGCCTATAAATTGGGCCATAATAAACGGAGAAAAAGAAACCGGCATAACCACCATGCTCATGGACGAAGGCATGGATACCGGCGATATCCTCTTAACCGAACGGGTTGAAATACAAGATAATGATACAACAGACAGCGTATATGAAAAACTTAAGGATATTGGCGCCAACCTTCTTATAAAAACAATAAGCGGCCTAAAAAAAGGAATGGTACGGCCAATTGACCAGGATGATTCTTATGCAACCTATGCGCCAATGCTTAAAAAGGAAGATGGGCGCATAGATTGGGCAATAAAACCGGAAGAGATAAGAAATCTCATACGGGGTATGTACCCATGGCCTGGGGCATATACAAGATGGGAAGGCAAACAGCTTAAAATATTTAAAGCCCAAGTCGCATCAGAAGAAAGAACATCTGAAGAACCCGGGGTTATTATAAAGACATCCACTGACGGAATTTATGTGGCAACAGGCGCGGGCATTCTGCTTATTACAGAATTGCAGCCTGAAAATAAGAGCAAGATGAGCGCATCAGAATTTATTAAGGGGTATAAGATTGGCAAAGGGCAAATCTTTGATTGAAAGAGAACAGGGGGAGGAAAGTTCTGCCTTCCTGCGGGCGGAGGCAGAGCCGAAGCATTTAGTAGAATGGTCGGGCAGCTCAGAGAGCATTCCCTATCGGTCTGCCAAAGGGATATTTTTGGGCCTTCTCTCTTTCTGCGCATTTATTATTTTAATTGCAGGGTTCTTTTTCTGGTATATACCGTCAGTTGGCCTTGTGAATATCCATCCTGCGCTTCCGATAATATTCGGCATTGGTCTCACTGTAATAAGTGTTGCCATATTAACAGGCGCTATCTGTTTAAGCCTTGCAATCATAAAAGGACGGGATATATTCTTTTCCTATAAATTCAGGGGCATATTGATAAAATTCTTTCTGCCCCTCATGATGATGATTGGCGGCATCTTAAAAATACCCAGGATAAAGATAGAACAGTCTTTCATAGAGATAAATAACCAGCTTGTCAAAGGCATGGGAAGACGGGTTAAGCCGGAAAGGCTTCTCATCCTTATGCCGCACTGCATTCAGTATATTGACTGCAAGATAAAGGTAACACAGAATGTAAGGAACTGCGTCGGGTGCGGCAAATGTGAGATTGGGGAATTGGTCGGGCTTTCGGATGAATTCGGCATAGACCTCTTTATATCTACCGGCGGAACAATAGCGAGGAGAAAGGTCTATGAGAAAAGACCAAACGCCATTGTAGCAGTAGCGTGCGAACGTGATTTAACATCAGGGATTCAGGATGCCTACCCTCTCCCGGTCATCGCCGTAGTCAATAAAAGACCTCAGGGCTACTGTATTGGCACAGGCGTTGATATCTCAGATGTAAGAAACGCGATAAGAGATTTTTTAGGATAACCCCCAAAAATAGACTTTGATTTTTACGGATAATCGCATTTCCTTGACACAAAGGTTTTAATGCAATATATTATATTTTATATTAGGACATAATTTATACAGGAGGTTTCATAAATGAACTTTTTTAAAACCACAATACTTCTTGCTGTGCTTACAGCCATTCTCGTATTTGCAGGAGATGCGCTTGGCGGCAGGAGCGGGGCAATGACAGCCCTTATATTTGCAGGCATCATGAATTTTGGCGCATACTGGTTCAGCGATAAGATAGTGCTCATGATGTACAGGGCAAAGCCGGTTACCGAGGCTGAGGCACCTGATTTGTATGCCATAACCCGCGACCTGACCATGAAGGCAGGTCTTCCCATGCCAAAGGTGTATATCATGGAAAATGATACGCCCAATGCCTTTGCAACAGGAAGAAATCCAAGCCATGCAGCAGTAGCAACAACCACAGGAATAATGAGGCTGCTTTCAAGGGAAGAACTCAGCGGTGTTATAGGTCATGAACTTGCCCATATCCAGAATAGAGACATCCTCATATCCACCATATCTGCCACTATTGCAGGCGCTATAAGCTATCTTGCGCATATGGCGCAGTGGGCAGCCATGTTTGGCAGTTCACGTGATGACGAAAGGGGCGGAAATCCGATTGCGCTTATTGCTATGATGATTGTCGCGCCTCTTGCGGCAATGATTATCCAGATGGCTATATCCCGCTCAAGAGAATACGGCGCAGATGAAGGCGGGGCAAGGATAACCGGCAACCCCCTTTCCCTTGCAAATGCCTTAAGAAAACTGGAGTATGCCAATAAGAGAATTCCGATGGCTGTTCCAAATGAGGCAACAGCGCATATGTTCATCGTAAGCCCGTTAAGCGGCGGCAGCCTCTTAAGGCTTTTCAGCACACATCCGCCTATTGAAGAAAGGATAAAGAGGCTTGAGGCAATGGCAGGCGGCCCAAGATACTAAGTAGGCCGCACTGAAAAATGCCCATCTGTTGCGTTGCCTTCATCGCTGCGCTGCTCACATACCTGTAGTTCGCCGATTTATCGGCGTTTTTAAAAACGCCGATAAATCGGCAGGCTACAATTGCCTTGCATCTGGACGATTTTTGAGTGTGAACTATGATAAAGCTATTTTTCAGTATCAACTAAGTAAGACGCATTATCCCCAAAATAAAAAGGCCGCAGTTTTTTTACTGCGGCCTTTTTTGCTCTTAAGGTATGCTTACCTGCTATGTCATTTCCTTACCCTGATGTTTGTTTATATAATTTTCAATAATCTCCCTATCCTTTTCTGTAAGATTAATCAACCTGATGCCGTAATAAGGCAATTGCTCTGGACCATTATCAACCTTCCTTACAACAGTACCGGTCACATTGATTGAAGAGAAACTGCCGGGAATAATCAAGGAAGCCTCCAACACATCGCTAACATTTATTTTATCAGCAGATTCTATCAACATTCCGTTGACAGAGATATTCACGGTATGAGCCAAAAATGACCTGTTCCCGCTATGAGCCTTAATCTCGACCCTTGACAATGCCCGAATCTTCTGCCTATGCGGTATATCTACATACTTTCCAACCTTTTTCAAAAGCTCTGCCGCATCTAAGGGTTTTGTTATATAATCGTTTGCGCCAGCCGCAATGCACAAATCAATATCTTCCTTTTTGGAGCTGGTGGTAACCATGATTACGGATACCTTGTTAAGGGTGCTGTCGCTTCTTATCTTCTTGCATACCTCATCGCCATTCATTTCAGGCATATAAAGGTCAAGCAATATTACGTCAAAATTTTCTCTTCTATGCAGTTCTATCGCCTCTGCCCCTGAAGTAGCTGTAAATATCTGGAGATTTTGTCTTGTTAAAAAAGTTTTTTCCATTGATAGAAACAGCTTCACATCATCAACAAGCAGTATCTTTTTCATCAAAACCCCGCAGATTTCGGATAACGTGATTGGGAAAATACACTTGAATTAGGTAGCAGCCTCTGGGTGTCTCTTGGCATAACTCTCAATTGCCAGCTTGTCTTCTTCTTTTATGTCAATAAATCTAATGCCGTAATAATTCATGCCAGCCTGACTGCCATTTGCCTTCCTTACCACATCGCCTTCAGCATTAATCGGGGTAGAGTTGCCTGGCAGAAAAAATGAGCATGATACATTCTCCCCTATGGTAAAGACATGGCTGGTTTCTATTAAAACACCGCTACTGCTTATATTCACGGTATTCCCTAAAAATGATTCGGAACTAACCCCCTTCACCCCCTCCACCCCTATTCTGGCAAGTATACGTATATCGCGTCTCATGGCTATGTTTACATATTTGCCGACCTTTTTAAGAAGCTCTGTTGGATTTATGGGTTTGAGGATACTATCATTCGCCCCTGCAGCCATACATGTATCAATATCTTTAGCGCTTGTTGTAACCATGATAATAGATACATTCTTAAGGTCTTCATCGCTTCTGATGGCCCTGCACACCTCATCGCCATTCATCCCTGGCATATACATGTCACATAAAATAAGGTCAACTTTCTCCTTTCTATGTATATTTATTGCCTCTTGGCCTGATAAGGCTGTAAGCAGCTGGATATTGCTCCTGGTAAGCAGGGTTTTTTCCAGCTCAAGAAAAAGTTTAACATCATCTACTAAAAGCAACTTTTTCATATGGGGAAATTTAACATATTGTTGCTGAGAGGTCAATTGCTATATTTTTCAATGAAATCTATTTGCTGATATCAGCAGGCAGAGGCAGCGGCGCATCAAACTGCAGACCTGTCAAAACATTTGCCTCTTTTATCCTATCTGACCACACAACCTTTGCGCTTCTGATTATATTGAGATTTATGATATGTATATTGACTAAACTTCCTGCAGGCAGCGGTCTACCTATATATCTTATCTGTGCGCCATTTTTTGACATGTCTTGTATAGTTGCTGCTATCGGCGCTGCCTTATTTGATTCCTTCTCAGACACCTGGCAGTAAACCAAGCAGTAAAATCGGTCTTCTGCCCTTGCGTTCATACCACCCTTGCTGGGAATAAAGCCGCAGTGCATGCATGGGCTATTAATCGTTTTTATCGCTGTATCAAAAGGTTTCTTACAATTTGGACAAACAGACGTTTCAGTCATAATCTTGTCTCCTGTCTCATGTGTTATAAATTTGTATCCGAAAGCCTTACATAGGCCGGACAACGTGACAATTCTACTATAAATGCCTTTATTGTCAATCTTCATTACATGTGATACATTTTTCCATATCACACGGCTTGGGTAAAACAGAATGAAACTTCAATTTATCGGCGGTATCAGGTCTGTAACAGGGAGCTCTTACCTGATTACAACAGATACTGCCAAAATCTTAGTTGACTGCGGTATGTTTCAAGGAAGAGATGACGGAGAAAAAAGAAACTTCCGGCCATTTCCCTTTAATCCATCTGAAATAAACACACTCCTTCTAACCCACGCCCACATAGACCATTCCGGCCTTATACCAAAGCTTGTTAAAGAAGGTTTTAAAGGAAAAATCATTACAACAAAGGCAACGGCTGATCTGTGCGGCATCATGCTCCTTGACTCTGCCCATATTCAGGAAAAAGACGCAGAATGGGAGACAAGAAAAAGACTGCGGAGCGGCAAAAGGCCGCTTAAACCGCTTTATACTATTCCAGAGGCAGCAGAGTCATTAACCCATCTGGAAGGTGTGGGCTGTGATGTAATGCTTGATATTGCTCCGCATATAGAGGCACGATTAAGAGATGCCGGACACATACTCGGCTCAGGGATATTGGAATTGTGGGTTATGGAAAAGGGAAGGAAGGTCAAAATTGTATTTTCAGGAGACCTGGGGCATAAGGGCATCCCCATTGTGAAAGACCCGGCTTATATAAATGACGCTGACTATATATTGATAGAATCCACGTATGGCAACCGTCAGCACAAAGGCATGAAGGAAACTGTTGATGAATTTGCAGAGGCAGTGAGAGAAACGCTGGCAAGGGGCGGGAATGTTATCATTCCTTCTTTTGCAATTGGCAGGACTCAGGATATTCTCTATATTCTCAATCAGCTTTCCAGAGAGGGAAGATTGAACCATTTAAATGTTTTTATAGACAGCCCGCTCGCAACCAATGCAACAAGGATATTTTTAAAACACCCTGAATGCTTTGACAAAGAGACACTGGACCTTATTGCTAAAAGCCAATTCCCAAAAGACGCACCAACCCTCAAATTCACAGAAACACCTGAAGAGTCAATGGCAATCAACTGGATTAAAAGTGGAGCAATAATCATTGCTGCAAGCGGCATGTGCGAGGCAGGCCGCATAAGACATCACCTAAAGCACAACCTCTGGCGCGAGGAGTGCAGCATAATCTTTGTGGGTTTTCAGGCACAAGGAACTCTGGGGAGACAGATTGTGGACGGTGCAAAAACTGTAAGAATATTTGGCGAAGAGATCGCAGTCAAGGCAAAGGTCTATACCATCGGCGGACTTTCAGCCCATGCAGACAGACAGGAGCTTATGGATTGGCTTGCCCATTTCAAAACAAGGCCAAAACGGATATTCGTTGTCCACGGCGAAGAAGAAACATCCCTTGAATTTGCAAAGACAGTGCATGAGAAATTCTTGGTTGATACTTATGTGCCGAGGGTGATGGAAGAGGTGAAACTATAATAACAAACGCAATCTCCTGATAGAAGCCTTCAGGGGCAGGCTTTGGCCAGATCATACAGTGAGCGAAGCGAATCTGACGGCGTCAAAGCTAACTGTCCATACTCACTTGGGGACAGATTTGAAATCTGCCCCCGGTATGCTCCTTCCTCCCCTTCCTCCCTCAGAGCGTAGAATCGAAGACTTCATAATGGGGTTTACATAAGCCCAAAATAGTGGTAGTATTTATTCATACCAAGGAGGTAAAAGAAATGGCAACAGCAATTAAAAAAACCATATCCCTTCCACCAGAACTTGCAAAAGAGGCCGAAGACATTGCAAGAGAGGAAAAAAAGCCCCTTAGCGCCGTTATTCAGGATGCATTGAGATATTTCAGAAGGGCAAGGCTGAAGGATGAATTCTTTCAAACACGGAATTATTGGAGCCGCATAGCAAAGGAGAAAGGCATTCTCACAGAGGATGACCTAAAGCGGTACCTTAAAAAATGAGAATAGTATTTGACACCAATATCTTCATATCTGCTCTCATCCTGCCAAGCAGCTTTGCTGAAAAGGCAATCTTGAAGGTTATTGAAGGGTCTGATGAACTGATAATATCCCATGATATTATTGATGAAGTATTAACCGTTCTTTCCAATAAGTTCAGCCGTAACAGAGAAGCGCTTAGCAGGACAGCTATCAACCTCGCTGAGATTGGCAGAATCGTTAAACCAACGGAGCGTATAGGCATATTTCAGGATGAGCCTGACAACAGAATCCTTGAATGCGCAACAGCCGGAAAAGCCGATGCCATCGTTACCGGCGATAAGGAGATGCTTAAATTGGGGAAGTATGGAGGGATAAAGATTATAACTTTGAAAGATTACTTGGCCATGCGTTAAAAGGAAAGACAATAAATTGGGATGTGTCCCGAATTCCCCGAATTCCCCCGATAGTATTTATATCAATGATTTTGGAGATTAGCTGATCAAAAATGAGCAAGCAATTAATAAGTTGCTTGATCACTGACCATACCTTCCCAAAAACACCTTCTATCAGAATAGATATTTGAACGGATTTAACACACAATGAACTTAAGATCAAAAACAGTTTTAGTTTCACATTCTATTTAATTTATGTAATTATTAAAATAAATATTTTGTTCACGCTCAACATACCTCTATTTGTAAGTTGTATTAACCTGAAGAAGAATTTTATCTTTTTAAATACAAACGCAAGATTTGAGCCAAAGACAAGGAAAAGCTGGCTGGACAAGACGGAGCATACGTAGTTAGGTATGTGAGTATTTGGACTGCCGGCTTTGACACAGTATTTGGCCAAAGATTGCGTTTGTAACAACTATGGAAATCCTCAAACACTTAAATCCCAGGCAGATTGATGCTGTTACAAGGACCGACGGCCCGATTCTCATCCTCGCAGGCGCGGGGAGCGGAAAGACAAGGGTTCTTACCTACAGAATGGCCTACCTGATAACAGAGAAAGGTATCTCTCCGTATAATATCCTCTCGGTTACATTTACAAACAAGGCAGCAGGAGAGATGAAGGAGCGGCTTGAAAAGATTCTTGGGCCAAAGGCAAAAGATTTATGGCTCGGCACTTTTCACTCTACAGGACTGCGTATCTTAAGAAAGGACGGCCACAATCTCGGTATTGACCCTAATTTTATTGTGTATGATGATGATGACCAGTTGGCTCTTGTAAAATTATGCATGGCTGAGCTGAATATAAACGATAAGTCATTTAACCCAAGGGCAATCCTATCTCACATAAATCAGGCAAAGAATGAAGTGCTTTCTGCAAATGACTATGCCATGAGCGCTGATGATTTCTTCAGGCAGAGAGTTGCAGCAGTCTATAAACTCTATCAGGAAAAACTCCGTCAGAATAAGACTCTTGATTTTGGCGATTTAATCTGCGAACCAATAAGACTTTTTAGAGAAGCGCCTCAGGTTTTAGAGAAATACCAGAAAAGGTTTAAATATATCCTTGTGGATGAATATCAGGATACAAACCGAGCCCAGTATGAGCTTATAAATCTTTTATCAGCAATCCACAAAAATCTGTGCGTTGTTGGCGATGAAGACCAGTCTATCTACGGTTGGCGCGGGGCTGACATAAGAAACATCCTTGAATTTGAAAAGGATTATCCTAACGTGGAAATTATACGGCTTGAACAAAACTACCGTTCAACAAAAAATATCCTTGCTGCCGCCAACTCTGTTGTCCAAAAAAACACCAAGAGGATTGGTAAAACACTCTGGACTGAAAATACTGACGGCGAGATGGTTACTTATCAGATGGCAAGAGATGAGCATCATGAGGCAAGTCTTGTGTATAATAAGGTAGAAGAGATGATAAGAAGAGTCAGAGAGTCAGAGAGTCAAAGAGTCAAAGAAAGAGAGAGTCAGAGAGAAGGATTATCATACAAAGACTTTGCAATCTTTTACCGCACAAATGCACAATCCAGAATCTTTGAAGAGCATTTTATACGGAGCGGCATGCCGTATAATATTGTCGGCGGCCTTAGATTTTATGAGAGAAAAGAAATTAAGGATACTATTGCATATCTGAAGGTTATTGCAAACCCGAGCGATTCGTTGAGCTTAATGCGTATAATCAACACGCCCCCGAGGGGCATTGGGAAGACAACCGTTGATAGGGCTGCTGCTTTTGGGGCAGAGCAGAACATTCCGCTTGTTGATGCATTTAAACTGGCCATTGAAAGAGGTATCCTGCCTCCGCATAAAGGGCATAATTTTATAACCATGATTCAAAGATTTCATGCATCTTTACTCCCAACTCCGAACTCCCAACTCCGAACTCTCCCCATCCATGAGCTTGCAAAAAAGTTATTGGAGGAGAGCGGTTATATAAAGATGTGGGAGGATGAAAAAACAGAAGAGGCAGATAATAGGATAGAGAACCTACACGAACTCATATCAGCCATAAGAGATTTTGAAAAAAGCAGAGAGAATGTTAGCCTTGCTGATTTTCTTGACCATGTAGCGCTTATAAGCGATATAGATACCTTTGAAGATAAGCACAACAGGATAACTCTTATGACGCTTCATTCAGCAAAGGGTTTGGAGTTCCCTGTTGTATTTATGGTGGGGATGGAAGAGGGGCTTTTTCCGCATTCACGGTCTGTCAATG
>MGRL01000090.1 GCA_001798165.1 Deltaproteobacteria bacterium RIFCSPHIGHO2_02_FULL_43_33 | reverse complement strand
TGCTACACAACAAGCCCGGTTCATACCCATGCGGGCTTTGTAGAAATGGCCTTACGGCTTGAGGATATGGGCGCCGATATTATATGTATAAAAGATATGGCAGGGCTTCTTACGCCCTATGCTGCATATGACTTGGTAAAGGCGCTTAAAGAGAAGGTAGACCTCCCTGTCCACATCCATACCCACGACTCCAGCGGTCTCGCGTCTATGAGCTATCTGAAAGCAATAGAGGCCGGCGCAGAGATGATTGACACAGCCATTTCATCCCTTGCCTCAGGCACTGCGCAGCCGCCAACTGAAAGCATTGTGGAGGCATTGAGGGGTACGCCTTATGATACAGGCCTTGATATTTCGCTTCTATCGGATATCGCAGATTACTTCAGAAAAATACGCAAGAAATACAAAAGGTTTGAGAGTGAATATACAGGCATAGATACAAAGACCCTTGTTGTTCAGGTACCCGGCGGCATGATTTCAAACCTTGCAGTTCAGTTAAAAGAACAGAATGCCATTGATAAGATGAATGATGTTTTGGAAGAAATTCCGAGGGTGAGAAAGGATATGGGCTATCCGCCGCTTGTTACGCCAAGCAGTCAGATTGTGGGCACCCAGGCAACACTGAACATCCTTACTGGCGAGAGGTATAAGGTGATAACCACTGAGACTCGAAATTATTTTAAAGGCCTCTACGGAACGCCGCCAGGAAAGATAGATAAAAAAGTCCAGAAAAAGGCGATAGGCAGCGAAGAGCCGATTGTATGCAGGCCTGCGGATTTACTTGAGCCTGAGCTTGACAAACTTACAAGGGAACTTGGCGGCAGGGCAAAAAGTATTGAAGATATTTTATCTTATGCGCTTTTCCCTAATGTTGCGCTGGAATATTTTGAACAGAGAGAGAGCGGCAAGATAGAGCCGGAGCCGCTTGAAGAGGCTAAAGAGACCCAGCCTCAGCAAGCGCCTTTAATGTCATCCCTTGCGCCGAGTGAGTTTATTATAACCGTTCACGGCGAATCGTATCGTGTAAAGGTTGCCGGCGCAGGCCACAAGGTTGAAGGAAAGAGGCCGTTCTTTTTAAAGATAGACGACCGTCTGGAAGAGGTAATGCTGGAGTCCCTTACAGAGGTTATCCCATCTACAGCAGGTGAGATAGAGGCAAAGCCGACAACTACCTCAGTCAGGCCAAAGGCGACAAAGAAGGGGGATGTTACAGCGCCTATCCCCGGGAAGGTTACCAGTATAAAGGTGGCTGAAGGCGACAGAGTTTCTGCTGGAGATACGCTTCTGACTGTCGAGGCAATGAAGATGGAAAATGAGGTGCATACACCTATGGACGGTTTTGTAAAAAAGGTATATGTAAAAGTAGGGGATTCCGTTAATCCGGATGAGACTTTGATGGTGATAGAAAAAGACAGTGGACAGTGATGAGTGGCGAGTGGTCGGTAGCGGAGAAGTATTTCTGACCACTGGACAATGGTCACTGGCCGCGAAATAAACAGGAGGCAATGATAATGTCAGAATTAGTTGTTGGAGTTATTGGGGGCAGCGGGCTGTATGAGATGGAGGGACTTAAAAATGTGAAAGAGGTAAAGGTAAAAACGCCTTTTGGCAGCCCGTCAGATGCCTATATAGTTGGGAAGCTTGGAGATGTAAAGATGGTTTTTTTACCGAGGCATGGGAGGGGACACAGACTGCTGCCGTCTGAATTAAACTATAGGGCAAATATATATGGCATGAAAAAACTTGGCGTAGAATGGATAATATCAGTCTCAGCAGTGGGCAGTATGCGCGAGGATATTAAGCCGGGGCATATTGTTGTAGTTGACCAGTTCTTTGACAGGACAAAGGGGAGGGTGTCAACATTTTTCGGAAACGGCATAGTTGGCCATGTAGAATTTGCAGACCCTGTGTGTTCGAATCTCAGTGATGTCCTTTATGATGCAGGGCAACATACCGGAGCTA
The DNA here is from genome assembly GCA_001798165.1 of Deltaproteobacteria bacterium RIFCSPHIGHO2_02_FULL_43_33. Classification (GTDB taxonomy): domain Bacteria; phylum Desulfobacterota; class GWC2-55-46; order UBA9637; family UBA9637; genus UBA10170. The sequence goes on along the minus strand of MGRL01000090.1, from coordinate 6,164 downwards.
CTATTCATAAAGGCGGAACATATATCTGCATTGAGGGCCCGCAGTTTTCTACGAGGGCAGAGTCAAAGATTTATCGGAAATGGGGCGTAGATGTGATAGGCATGACCAATATCCCTGAGGCAAAGCTTGCCAGGGAGGCTGAGATTTGCTATGCCACATTGGCGCTCTCCACAGATTACGACTGCTGGCATGAAACAGAGGAGTCTGTCACAGTGGAGATGATCCTTGATACGCTCAAGAAAAATGTCGCAACAGCAAAGGCTATCATAAAGGAGGCAGTTCCGAAGATTCCTTATAAGAGAGAATGCAAATGCGCAACTGCAATGAAATATGCGGTTGTTACAGACAGAAAGAAGATATCTGCTAAGGCGAAGAAGGATTTAAAAATAATATTGGGGAAATACGGGGTTTAATGAGGTAATCTTTGTCAAATGCTGTAGTTGCTGCTATGATTACTCAAAAATAGACATTGAAAGGTGACATTGCGAGGCGAAGCCGAAGCAATCTCGTTTTTGATGGGATTGCTTCGCACCATTCAGGTACTCGCAATGACAATGACAGGCAAAACAAATGCTTAAATGGTCAATGTCTATTTCTTGGGTGATTACTTTTGTCTTGACAGTATGTATTATTGATGTAAACTCATAAAGGCTGAGAGAGGATTAAGAATGGCACTTACCTTGCAAAGACAGACAGACAGACAGACAGACAGAATTTTACCTTAATAGCGTTTTTATATAGTGTTTCATCAAAAGGGGCAGACCATATGGTCTGCCCCTTTTGTTTTTTTATGTCTTAAAAATTCCACAGAAAGGAGGCGATATTTAGCACAAGCGAAAAAACAAATTGACATTTTTTGCGTTTGTATTTTTGCGCTGTCAGGAGTTTCCTCCTGACAGCAGTAGCAGCCTTTCTCATCATCAACATCTGCGTTGCCAATGCCTATGCTGTATGGTCAACTGACCCGACCGTGAATACCGCAATCTCCACAGCAGCAGGCGATCAAAATTCTCCCACTATAGTAACTGATAACAGCGGCGGCGCTATTATTACATGGCATGATTACCGCAGCGGCAATTACGACATCTATGCACAGCGCATAAATGCAAATGGCAATGTGTTGTGGACAACAGATGGGGTGGCAATCTCCACAGCAGCAGGCGATCAAAATTCTCCCACTATAGTAACTGATAACAACGGTGGGGCTATTATCACATGGTATGATTATCGCAGTGGCAATTACGACATCTATGCCCAACGAATAAATGCAAGTGGTGTTGTCCAGTGGACAGCAGATGGTGTGCCAATCTCTACAGCGGCAAATAGCCAAGAGCGTCCCGCCATAGTAAGCGATGGCAGCGGTGGGGCTATTGTCACATGGTATGATTACCGCAGTGGCACCTATTCCGACATCTATGCACAGCGCATAGATGCGAATGGTAATGTTTTATGGACAACAAATGGAATGGCAATCTCCACAGCAGCAAATAATCAATACTATCCCCAGATCGTAAGCGATGGCAGCGGCGGGGCTATTATTACATGGCATGATTACCGCAGCGGCAATTACGACATCTATGCACAGCGCATAAATGCAAATGGCAATGTGTTGTGGACAACAGATGGGGTGGCAATCTCCACAGCAGCAGGCGATCAAAATTCTCCCACTATAGTAACTGATAACAACGGTGGGGCTATTATCACATGGTATGATTATCGCAGTGGCAATTACGACATCTATGCCCAACGAATAAATGCAAGTGGTGTTGTCCAGTGGACAGCAGATGGTGTGCCAATCTCTACAGCGGCAAATAGCCAAGAGCGTCCCGCCATAGTAAGCGATGGCAGCGGTGGGGCTATTGTCACATGGTATGATTACCGCAGTGGCACCTATTCCGACATCTATGCACAGCGCATAGATGCGAATGGTAATGTTTTATGGACAACAAATGGAATGGCAATCTCCACAGCAGCAAATAATCAATACTATCCCCAGATCGTAAGCGATGGCAGCGGCGGGGCTATTATTACATGGGAGGATTACCGCAGCGGTAATTGGGATATCTATGGCCAGAGGATAGATGCAAATGGAAATGTGCTCTGGACATAGGATGGAGTAGCACTCTGTGCAGCTGCAGGTCACCAATGGAATTCACAGATAGTAACTGATGGCAGCGGTGGAGCTATTATTACATGGGAGGATTACCGTCCAGGCAGTTACGCTATCTCTGCCCAGCGGATAGATACAAATGGCAATGTGCTGTGGACACCGGGTGGGGTGGTAATATATATACCAGCAGACTGGACAGCAGGATGTTGGAGAGGCTTACCCACCATAGCAAGTGATGGCAGTGGTGGGGCTATTATTGCTTGGCATGAGACACTATGCCTAGACTTCCATATCCAAGCCCATAGGATAGATGCAAATGGCAATCTGCTGTGGTCAGGGGCAAAGACGATTTATATGCTAAATTTCGAAAACTGGGGTACCGGCACCAGCAGGCCAAGAATAGTAAGTGATGGCAGCGGCGGGGCTATTATTACATGGCAGGATTACCGCAGCGGCACCGATTACGACATCTATGCCCAGAGGATCCATGAGAGCGGGACAATTAACTTGTTTCCGACCCTCTCTGTTTCTGTGAATGGAAATGGAAGTGTAAACAGCAGTCCTGCAGGCATCAACTGCCCAGGTGATTGCAGCGAGGCATACGCACTCGGCACATCAGTAACCCTTACCTCTGCACCAAATAGCGGCTGGGGATTCTATGGCTGGGAGGGGGCATGCACAGGCACAGGCGCATGCACAGTCAATATGACTACAGATGCCTCTGTTACCGCCAATTTTAGACAGACATGGTTTGAGGAAAGCGACCCAGCCATTGTCTATACAGGCACATGGTCTGCATCTGCCTGCTCATCATGCAGCAACGGTGCAATGAAATCTACCAGCCAAACTGGTGCAAAGGCTGATTTCTCCTTTAGTGGAACAGGGGTCAGATGGATAGCCGCTAAGACAAGCAAATCCGGCAAGGCAAAGGTATTGACGGGGTATATATTGCAACGATAGACCTCTACAGCAGAACGAGCCAGTATCAGGTAGTAGTATTTGAGCGAACAGGGCTTAGCCCCGGAAATCATACACTAACTATTGAAAACCCGGGTAAGAGGATATCAATAAATGTAGACGTATTTGAGGTGATACCGTAACGAAAAACTTCCCCCTCTCTTTATTAAAGAGGGGGGAAGGGGGAGTTGAAGTCAATTACCCCCGCCTAAAGGCGGTGGTTTTGAATTCGGCTGTAAGCCGACTAAAGTAGTGCAACTGCTTAACCCATCTTCCCAACCCTCTCCCATCCGTCCACCAAGGCGGAGCGGAGGAGAGAGAGTTTTAAATATTTTCCCTCCCTTGATGGTAGTCTTGCTTTTTCTTTCCCCCTCCCTTAACGGGAGGGGATTAAGGGGAGGGTGTGCTTTTGGTTGTCGGGGGCAGTCCCTGCTATACGTCTTAAATATTGTATGCTAAGTTAATGCTCAAAAATGTGCCAGATGCAAGGCATTGTAGTTTGCCAATTTATCGGCGCTTTTAATCTGCCTCAGGCGGACGTCCAATAAATTTGGCAACTACAGGTATGTTGATCCCCGCCTGATGCGGGCGTAGCGATTCGCTTAAGGCGGACAGCAGACGGGCATTTTTCAGCATTAACTGATTACGGAATCGGCACAACCTGCGCTTCAATATTCAATTCTTTGAGTCTTTTCCTTGCAGACGGCATTTCTAATGGCGGCACAACCACATGAAAGACTGCATTATTCTGCCAGGCATAATCTGCAAAGAATTTCCACTCTTCTTCCGTGTGCGGGTCATTGATAGAATCCGGGGTTTCAACCTCATATATAAGCAGCTGTGCGCCATCGTATGCTGTTACATCAGGAATATGTCCGTTCTTATAACCTGATAATGTAAACATCGGCGGCCGCTTATAGCCAGGTATGTCTGCCATGACATCCTTTAAATTTCTTCCATACAGTCCATCCGCCAGAAACTCTATCATAGTGTCGTGATCAGCCTGAGATTTTCTTTTTGACATTTTAAGCCTCCATATTATAGTGAACGAAATAAATAAATAGATGTAGTTTGCCCATTTATGGGCGTCCGCCTGAGGCGGATTAAAGTCGCCGATAAATCGGCAGACTACAAATTTATATCGCTGACTATAGTCATTCTGATTCTATTATTAACCCCCACACCAAAACTTTTGGTATAGGAGTAAACTATTTAACGCTCCGAGTAATAAGTAATTTACTGTTTTTACTTCTCTATTGCAACTGAAACAGTATAATTGACTTTTACATCGTTCAACAGATATAATTTCAAAATCATGGAGGTATTTATTAATGAATAAGAAAGCAGTTGCCCTTCTTTCCGGCGGACTTGATTCAACCCTGGCAGTTAAGGTAATGCTTGAGCAGGGGATTGAGATAGTTGCCCTTAACTTTACATCTACATTCTGCACCTGTAACTGCAGGGGAAGCGTGTGCAATAACGAGGCTGCAAGGGTTGCGAATGAGTTTGGCGTTCCGATAAAGGTTCTCCAGAAAGGCCTGGACTATATAGAGATTGTAAGAAATCCAAAGTACGGCTATGGTCAGGGCATAAACCCGTGCATTGACTGCCGTATCTATATTCACAAACTCGCCAAGAAATACATGGAAGAGATTGGCGCATCATTCATCATAACAGGAGAGGTTCTTGGCCAAAGGCCGATGAGTCAGAGAAGGGATGCCTTTAAAAACATTGAAAGAGAAAGCGGGCTTGAGGGGCTTATTGTGAGGCCGCTCTGTGCGAAGCACCTTGAGCCTACTATTCCTGAAAAGCTTGGAATAATAGACAGGGAAAAACTTCTTGATATGGATGGCCGTTCAAGAAAGCCGCAGATAGCCCTTGCAGAGGAGCTTGACATTCAGAATTATCCGTGCCCTTCCGGAGGCTGTCTTCTTACAGATAAGATATTTTCAAAAAGGGTAAAGGATTTACTGGATAATAAAAAGGATGTAACCATGAAAGACCTGCAGCTCTTGAAGATAGGCAGGCACTTTAGACTCAATAGTGAAACCAAAATTATTATCGGCAGGGATGAGGCAGATAATAAAAAGCTTAAAAGCCTGTGCCAGACAGATGACAGCTTGATAGAGCCAATGGATTTTGTCGGCCCAACAGGACTTGTGTGCGGCATGTCCAGGAACGGAACCAATGCGCTTGCAGGCAGAATGATTTTAAGGTATGCAGGAGAAAAGGCAAAGGGAAAAGGAGCGTTAAAACTTTTCAAAAATGGCGAAGAAACAACATTTAAAGTTGACTCAGCTATTGACGATGAAATATTAAAAAGGATGATGATATGAAACTACAAGGGGCAGGGGGCAGAGGGCAGGATCTGCCCCCGAATGTTTCAATCGGGGAGTCAGAGGTTGTAGGGCAAGGCCTTAGCCTTGCTAAATCAACTCAGGAAAAATTTGAACATCTTAAAGCTATCCTTCGCGATATGGGCTCTGTGCTTGTGGCGTTTTCAGGCGGGGTGGACTCCACATTCCTTTTAAAGGTTGCCTTTGATACCCTTGCGGATAAGGCCGTGGCGCTTACAGCCACTTCTCCGACATACCCTGACAGGGAGTTTCAGGACGCAAAGAGGCTGGCAAAGGAGATTGGCGCAAGACACATTATAGTGGATTCAAATGAACTCCTCATACCAAACTTCGCTGACAATACTGATAAAAGATGCTTCTACTGCAAGAGCGAGCTTTTTGAAATATGCAATGAAAAGGCAAAGGAATTGGGGGTTGCGCACGTGGCTGACGGCAGCAATGCTGATGATATAAGTGATTACAGGCCGGGCAGAGAGGCTGCAAAAGGGCTTGGTATAAGAAGCCCCCTTGTGGAGGCCAGCCTTTCAAAGCCCGAGATAAGGGAAGTAAGCCGTGCCATCGGCCTTGAGACATGGAAAAAGCCTTCCTTTGCCTGCCTTTCATCAAGGTTTCCATACGGGACAAGGATAACAGAAAAAAGACTGGATAAGGTTGAGAGATGCGAGGAGATTCTCCGTAATTTAGGTTTTTCCCAGTTCAGGGTCAGGTATCATAATGAGATAGCAAGGATTGAGGTAATG
>MGRL01000089.1 GCA_001798165.1 Deltaproteobacteria bacterium RIFCSPHIGHO2_02_FULL_43_33 | reverse complement strand
CCCCTTCCACTTCATTCCACCTTTTGCAAAGGCATCAGAGGTAAGGAATATGCTGCAGATTGAAATTACTGCTAAAAAGATGCTCATTTTCTTCATAACTGCCTCCTCCTTTTATCCAATGAAATAGCCTTGTTATCCAATGAAATAGCCTTGCCTGAAACAATAGGTTATTAACTCGCGGCTATCTGCATGATGTTCTTTCCACTCTCTATGTTGGAAAGCCTTTTCTGGCACACAGACCAGTCGATGTTCTTCATAAAGGCATCAATATAAGGCGGCCTTTTAACGCCATAGTCTATTACGTATGCATGCTCATACACATCCATCACGAGCACTGGCATAACGCAGGAAGGCACATTATAGTTATGGGTATCAAGACAGTAATTGTGGAGTTTCCCATCATAGAGACAGTGGCCGAGGATTACCCATCCTCTGGCGGCCATGCCGCATGCCTTAAAATCCTCCTGCCATTTTTCAAACGAGCCGAACTCTCGCGCTATTAAATCACCGAGTTTTCCTGTGGGCTTCTTTTCGTTCTTGCCGTTCAGGTTTTCAAAGTAGAGCTCATGCAGGATAACGCCGTTTAAGGCAAAGGTCTCGTCTGCCTTTAATGCCCTAAAATCGCTGAACACCTGATTTGCCTTGCTTCTGTCAACTGCCTTGAGTCTTTCCTCAACCTCATTGAGTTTGTTCACATACCCTGCATAGAGTATATCCATGTGTTGAGATATCTGATTGTCGGATATTCCGTCCAATCCTTTGATAGTGAATTTTTTTGGTTGATGCGCCATTGCAAAACACCTCCTTATATTTTATATTTATAGCATAGCAGGAAACTTTGGATTGTCAACCAGCTGTGGATGCTAAAGGCGAAAAGCTCGGATAGATTTGTATTGACATATGCAAGTTTTGGGCATAATAAATAGAGATAAGATGCTGCGCCTCATGAAGATATTAAGTATTATAGCTCTCTTCTTGAATCTTACGCCTGTTTCTTTCGGTGATGAAGACCTCTTTGCAAAAGATAGGCAAGTAATGGTTGAGCATGACATTAAGGCGCGTGGCGTTAAAGATAAAAAGGTGTTGGATGTTATGCTCAAGATAAAGAGGCATCTCTTTGTGGACAAGGGGTTGCAAGGACAGGCCTATGCAGACCATCCTCTGCCTATCGGTGATGGGCAAACCATATCTCAACCATATGTAGTAGCCCTCATGACCGAATCTCTAAAATTAAAGCCGACTGACAGAATTTTGGAGATCGGCACAGGCTCAGGATACCAGGCAGCTGTGCTCGCCGAGATTGTTAAAGAAGTCTATACTATGGAGATTAGAAAAGGGCTGGCAGATATGGCCGCAAAAAGACTAAAAGAGCTTGGCTATGTCAATGTCAATGTCAAGTATAGCGACGGATACTTTGGCTGGGAGGAGTTTGCGCCGTTTGATGCCATCATAGTAACTGCGGCAGCAAATCACATACCGCCGCCTCTTATAAAACAACTCAAAAACAATGGCAGACTGGTAATACCGCTTGGCAGCACCTTTTATTATCAAACATTGACCCTTATAACAAAGCAAGATAAAGAGTTAAATACAGAGCAGTTAGGAGGGGTCAGTTTTGTGCCAATGACCGGTGAGGCGCAAGAAAGATAGAAAAAAAGGCAATGACATATAGAAAAGAAGCAGTATACAGCACCCCGCTCAATCCTATCCCAAGCGCCAGCAGAGCAGCCGTTATAGAGCCTACCACAGAGAATGCCCCATTTATTCCCCATGCCCAAGGTATAAGCTCTTTACCTTTTATTGCTGCAAGATATCTTATCCCCATGGGAAACGGCATACCTATCAAAAACCCCAGCGGAGTCAGCAGGGCTATTGAAAAAACAATCCGTTGCTGAAACTCCCAGCCAAGAGTTTCAGCAACGATATACTTCAAGCATATGGAATATGCTACATTGAGCAGCACCAACAAAAGGATAACACGACCATTCCACTTCTTATCTATTGAGATTTTTTGGCTTACAAGGCTTCCGATACTTGACGAGAGGAGGATTGTGGCTATAACAACGATTACAGAGTAGATAGGGTGGTCCAGATAAAGGATAAATCGTTGGATGAGAGCTATCTCTAAAAACATATATGCAAGTCCGATGCTGGAAAAATAGATAAATATCTGCGAAGAATGTATGCCATGCCGTCCCTTTTTTAAAAGAGGGAGTATTATCAACAAAAGGCTTATCAGTACCGCCTGTACAAGGATAATGGGAATGAGATAACCCTCCTCTATAAAATATTGCCACTTGCTTCCTGCCAGCTTATAGGTAACTATGAAGTTTCTCATCTTGAGAAAGTGATGAAAGAATGGTTTCTCATCTGTAGCAGGGGAAATATCAAAGATGTATTCTTTTATAAGGCTCTCCCGTTCAAAGGGGCTCATCATTTTTGATACGACCTTGAAGTAATCATTGGTCGGGAGTTTACTGAAAGTATTTGTCTCGCTTGATTTTATCCCCGGATAATAGACCAGGTCAAAACCCCGTTCTCTTGCAAAGCGCTTTACACCAGCTATATCCAATGTATTTAATGCATCCTTTTTCAAGAGAATAGTAACGGTATTCCAACTCCTGATTGCTGCAATATGCCTATAGGCATCTTTTATCCCGAGGTCTTCCATGGCAGCAATGATTGTTGAAAACAGCCGTAACTCCATCCTCGCAGGCGGCAGGAAATAAAGCGTCATAGATAAGCGGCCGCCCCCTTTCAAATGCCGGTAATAATCAAGAAACGCCTCTTTAGTAAGCCTAAAGTCTTCTGAAAGGCCGTATGAGCCGCTTTCCCACGGCAGTATGCTGGTCAGGTTTATATCTATGATGTCGTAGTAACCTTTTGTTTTGAGCCATGTTCTGCCAAGGCCTGTGAAGGTATTGTCATTATATATGCCGCCGGAAAAATCTGAGAATGCCTTGCCAATTGCCTTTAGTATTATTGGGTCATGTTCAAGCTTATCTATATGTTTGGAAGAGTAATAAAGAGCTGTCAGAACAGGCAACCCGCCCTTTGGTTCCAAGATAAGAACACTGCTATTGTTACCGATGACATAAGGAAGGGAGGAGGGAAGAAAATCAATAAATGGTAATGTTTTTATATCGCCGTTAAATTCCGTTACTGCATTTAAGTCGCCGCCATCAACTGCGATTCCCATCTGTGCCGGCAGTTCATCCCTATATTTAAGGCTTAAACCTGGCGCATATCTTATTGCAGGGCTTTTTATTATATCTATCCTTGAAGACGGCCCTCTAAAGGTATTTATATGTTCGGCGCCTGGATATTTCAAGGCGGTCATCACGCCTTTGTAAGGCGATATTTTTATATCAAATATGGACGGTTTGTAAATATAAACAATAGCTATAAGCACAGCAAACAGGGGAATAGCTATGCTTAATAATCTTCTTTTTTCACCAATGGCGAGCAAAAACCCGCCTATGAGAGGCATGAGGGATACCGCTATTATAGAGCCTTTTTCATCAAAAGCGCTTAAGATAAAAAGTATAAAAACTGAGCCAGCAGCAGCGCCAAAAAGATCAAAAAAATATATCCAACCCGCCTTCTCCGGCAGATGTTCCATAGCAGTGAGTATGATGAGGCCTGAGAAAAAGAACGGAATGCCGAGGACAAGATAATATGCCGCAATGTAAAGCGCCTGTTTTCTATCCCAGGAGAGCTTTATGGGGTCAAATGCAATATGGTTTGCTATTATATAACCAACGATAATGGCTATTGATAAAAAAAGAGCGTATCGTCCGATTTTTTCGGGCCGTTTTGCTTCAGGATAGAGAGAGGTAAATGTCCCGCTAACAGCAATCCCAAGCATGGCTATGCTTACCACCATAAAGGCAAAGTGATACCAGAGGGCAATAGAGAAAATTCGTGTGAGGGCTACCTCGTAGGCCAGGGTTGCCATAGAGACAAAGAAAATGCAAGGATAGGGGGCAGGCTTATTGGACATAAAAATGTCTATTCCTCATTATTAGCAGTTTGTTGAAAAACTCAACAAACTCCGATTACACGGATAAAAGATTAGATTTCACAGATTAAAACCCATTGAAATATCTGTGTAATCGTTTTTCCTAATCTGTGTAATCAAGGCTGTTGATGCCTTTTTCAACAGCCTGTTAGAATAGAGGGACGATAGTTTTTAATGTTTTAAAGTTGTAGATAGTATAGCATATTTGCATAGACCAGAGGGTGTCACTTATGATATATATTGAACATGATAAAGATAATCGCAGCAGTGCTTTCAATTTGTTTTTTCAACGGGAATCTGTCGTATGCCGAGAAGTCTTCTAAAGGTGATGAGAAGGCAATTGAGATTAGCCCCAAGACAATGAAGCAAGGGGCAAAAAAGGTTGTAGAAAAGACAGAAAAAGGCCTGAACAAAGCTGTTGAAAAGACAGAGGAAGGAATAAAAAAAGCCGGAGAAAAAACCGGTAAGGCTTTGGAAAAGGCAGGCAAAAAGGTAAAGGAGCATATTGCAATTGAAAAGGATGAATAGATATCAAGAAATAGTAGGCAGCTCCACAGAAACAGAATGGATAATAGCAAAAGGCCATATCTCCGTATCGGGGAAGAAGTAACCCATGAGAGACATCCGGAATGGGGTGCTGGGTTAGTTATTGAGACATTGGATTCGGCAATTTCAGGAGGGCTTTCTATGGTGAAAATAGAGTTTACCTATGCCGGGCAAAAATCGTTTTTTAATGACCTATCTCTTCCGCAATGTTGTTACCATGCAGGCATAAAAAGGGTTTAATAGCCGATATTAAGACAATCAAAAGTAAATCCATCATTCACCGCTTTTTAAAAACAAGCTGCTCCCCACTTATCTAATAGAATTCTTCCTTATCCAATATCGTCCCTTCAATCCAGTATTCGTCAAAAGGAAAATAGTCTTCAACCATTCCGTCATTAACCAGGAACACAATCTCCTGGCCTTTTAGGCCAGCTATTTCAGTCCCGCTCACATCCTTTATGAATACCCGGTATTCTATATGCACATTGTAACGGTCCTGCCCTTCAATATTTTCAAAGCGAAGCAGGTCGCTTCTTACAAGACCCCTCTTTATGACACTGCCGTTACTCATGAGAACTTTATTATTGGCAAATTCTTTCTTAATCCAAGGCATAATAGAGGCTTCAAAGACAAGGAATCTCTCAGGAGAAGCCGGTTTGAGAATCCGCCACAGATTGTGCGCGCCATGAGATGTTGCGATGGTGTGGAGAGGAGAAATTAAGGCAAAAAAGAAGGTGAGGAGCATAAGTATAGCTCTATAAGACATTGTATCCACCCCTTTCAGATATAAAATTACCTGTTGTTAATCAGGCACAACCCTCCTGATATATATGTTTATGCAATAGCTGTACCAGCCTGCATATTATTTTACTGTACGGTAAGGCTGTTTAGACCTAACCTGTTGTTTTCTCATGTTTTTATTAGATCGGATAGGCGAATTTTTAAATACCATAATACTTGTTAAGGATATATTAAAAGACTGATTAAAGTAATAAGGTATATATAAAATTTTCTTAATAGTAAATTTTGCAGCCCTTACCCTATAACAGAAAAAGACTTGAGAGGAGTATCCTCCCCTGTCCCCCTGTGGGGACAGATTTGAAATCTGTCCCCAGAAAAGGGGGATAAAGGGGGGGGTCATCGTAAAAAGGGACTCTGCCTCGTCTGGCAGGCAACTTGCAGGTTTCCTCAAAAATCAATGTCTATTTTTTGGAGTATCTATAGGTTTGCTATTTTAAAAAAGTTGTGTTAATTTTTGGTCAACTTTATAAACCTTTTTTATCTTTAGAAGGGTCACATGGCAAAGGTCAGGGCGCATCTTACCATAGAAGGCATTGTGCAGGGAGTCTTCTTCAGGGCACACACAAAAGAGCAGGCAGACAGAAACAGCATAAATGGCTGGGTTAAGAATAAGCCTGACGGCACAGTAGAGGCCTTATTTGAAGGAGAAGAAGCATCTGTAAAAAAACTTATTGAATGGTGCCACCATGGCCCCACTGGAGCAGCGGTTAAAAAAGTAGGTGTTGTTTGGCATGAATATAAGGATGAGTTTAAAAATTTTACAGTTATACGGGGGGTGTAGATGTTCAAGATAGGCTATAGACTATGGGCAATAGGCAAGAGGTTAGGAAGGGTGCATTCCGATTTTCCCTATCGCCTCTTGCCCGTTGCCTCTTGTCTGCTCGTTATAGGTTGTGCCCCTACAAAAGGGCAGATAGTGCTTACCCCTTTATCATCTCAGTCACCTGAATACAGCGTTTCCGGGAAAAGTGCGGTGTTTAGCAATAAGGATATTAAAATCAGTATTCTCCCGCTCAACTCATCAGAAATAAAAGAGAGGCTTTTAAGCAAAGACGCAGCTAATCCTCTCTCAGAGATGTTGTCTGCACCGCAGTATCTTGCATTTCTGATGGATATAGAAAATTCCTCAAAAGGAAAGATACTTTATAACCCGGCGCTCACAGCACTATTTGACAATAACATGGGGCTTCGTAAGCCAATGGATTATACAGACATGTATTCGCTGGTTAGTAATGCCTCTAATCCTGAGTCTGTAATTAATACTATGAAAGACATGTTTTATGATTTGGGTATAACACTTGGTCCTGACCAACGAACATCACGGCTTTTGATATTTTCTGGCATTGAGGAAGGAAGCAGAGAATTCACAATAGAAATGAAAGAGATTTACATAGGCACATCAACAATAGCGGTGTCGTTTGGGTTTAGAGTTACAGAGGAAGATAATAGGAAGGACAAGAAATAAACTACGATTACTGAGTTTAGCTATAACCTTTTGTCTGCCTTAGTTTAAGGCATCTTCTCTTTCACCTTATCCTTAGCCCCCTCTAAAGCCTTTTCTATCTTTACTGTCGCATCCTTTACATCTTGTTCATACTGCTTAAGTTCTTTTCCAGCCTCCGCTGTTTTTTTGCCAAATGTCTGGAGGTAATCAGCGCCGCCAAAGTAAATAAACAGATATAGCAATACAATGCCAAGAAATATGCCAATGGTTATCTTAATTGTCTTTTTTATCATAGGTTCTCCTTCTTGAAACCGTGTTCCGTGTCCGTTGTTTTACGGTCACGGTTCACGGTCTTTTTAGTTTCAACGCCTCTCTATAAACTTCTCTCTTCGGAATACCTCTTTGCTCTGCAATCATCTTAGCTATTTCTGTAATAGGCAAGCCCAGCTCTTTATGAAGATTTCTAATTTCATCAATCAGGGAATTCTCTTCTTGTGCAGTCTCAACTGATTTAGGGTTGAGAAGAAGGGCAATTTCCCCCTTTATCTCTCTCCCTTTCAAATCTTTCAAAACCTTGCTTGCTTTTCCTCTGATAATCTCTTCATGGAGTTTTGTCATCTCTCTTGCAACCACTATGTCAACATCGCCCAGTATATTATGTATATCAGTTAGTGTTGTCAGAAGTCTTTTTGGTGATTCATAGAGTACAATGGTTTTTTTAATAGCCTTGAAGCTGGAAAGAAATCTTTGCCTTTCACCTGCCTTTGAAGGAATAAAGCCTTCAAAACAAAAACTATCTGTAGGAAGGCCAGCAATGCTTAATGCAGATATAATGGCAGAGGGCCCTGGGATAGAAATAACAGGAATAGAATTTTCTATAGCCATCTTTATAAGCCTGTAGCCAGGATCAGATATGCCCGGCGTCCCTGCATCTGATACAAGGGCAATATCCTTGCCAAGTTTGAGCTGCGAAATAAGCCATTCTGCTTTCTTGAGTTCATTATGCTCAAAATAGCTGGTGAGTTGTTTGCTAATACCATAATGCAGAAGGAGTTTCTTTGTATGCCGCGTATCTTCTGCGGCAATAATATCAACCTCTTTAAGAATTCTGAGCGCCCGTAACGTTATGTCCTCAAGGTTTCCTATGGGGGTGGCAACAATGTAAAGATAGCTCATAGCTGATAGCTCATAGCTCATAGCTATGAACCATGAACTATAAGCTATGAACTAACTTAATGGTGGGCCTCTTCTACCAATTTATGATATTCTTCTTCGCCGCTTAGAAATTGTGTTATCTTTATTCCCATCCCTGCTGCTTTTTTAACTACATGGATGAGATTGGGCGGAACAGTCTTTGCCCACATAACCAATCCATGGAATACTGCCACACCGTCATCTGGAATAGAAAGCTCTATATTAATGATAGTGGTGGGCGGAAATACTTTATTGCTTTTTAAAAATATGCCTGTATCTGATATATCTACCGTAAAACCGTGATATATTGGTTTCTCATTTCCAAAAATCACAGTTACCCTTTTTAGCCGCCGCTTAATGCCTCTTTTTTCAGCCACACATCTTCCCCCAAAAGCTATAGCCAAGTTTATCACCTGGGCTTTATGAATCAAGAAAAATTATTCTTTCCTCTCGAAAGAGCGCGCAGCAAGGATTATCATCGCAATAGAAAATACGGTCAGCAGACCTATATCAAGAAACAAAGGGAATTCAGCCCCAAGTGCGCCGTTTTTTTCAAACAATATGTGTTTAAATGCATCTACACCATAGGAGAGAGGATTTATTAAGGTGAGATAATGAAGGACTGTTGGCAGGGCATTCATCGGATAGAGGGCGCCGCTTAAAAAAAACATGGGCAGGACTATAAAATTCATTATGACATTAAACCCCTCAAGAGAGGTAAGAAATGACGCTATGAAAAGGCCCATCGCAGTTATGGCAATGCTTAAAATGGCTATCAAGACAAGCATGGCTAAGATGCCTGGAAGAGTTACTTTTATGCCTACAAGCGGTGAAAAAACCAAAAGCACCATGCCTTGAACAATGGAGAGGGCTGCGCCGCTTAAGAGCTTACCCATGACAATAGTAGCTCGGGATATTGGCGCAACAAGCATCTCTCTTAAAAACCCAAACTCCCTGTCCCACACAACCGATATGCTGGAGAATACCGAACTAAAGAGTATTGTCATGCCAATAATGCCCGGGAGCAAAAATTGTTTATAGCTTGTGGTTGCTGGCATATTAACCATCTGAGTGAAACCAGTTCCGACTATAAACAGCCAGAGAAGGGGGCGGGAGATGGTTACAAGAAGCCTTCCCTTCTGGCGGAAAAACCGCTTGAACTCCCTGCTTATGATGACGTATATTGCTTTATAAGAAAACATAACTTCCGTTGTTCGTGACCGTTGTCCGTGACCGTTAAAAACTTTTTCTACGGACACGGAGCACGGACACGAATCACGATTTTTACCCCCTTCTTCTCAACTTCAAAAGTTCTCCGCCCTTATTGTTGTTTTCTTCCCTTATCTCTCTGCCGGTCAGGTGTATGAATACATCATCAAGCGTAGGTTTTTTCAGATTGACTGAAACAATCGCTGTTTTCAGCCCTTCAAATATCTTCGGAATAAATTTATCTCCTGATTCCACATTAAAGGAGATGCTGTCGTGCAATTTTGCAGCCTTTATGTCGAATGTCTCTTTTAACTCGGACATGGCGCGATTATCGTCCGCTGTTTTCAAGTAGATAGTATCGCCCCGTATCAGCTTTTTCAATTCTTCCGGTGTGCCGCAGGCAATAATCCTGCCGTGGTCTATAATGGCAATCCTGTCGCAGACCTCTGCCTCATCCATATAATGCGTTGTCAAAAATACCGTGATGCCTTCTTTTTTTCTCCAATTATTTATAAACTCCCAGACATTAGTCCTTGTTTGAGGGTCAAGGCCGAGCGTAGGTTCATCAAGAAATAACACCTTCGGATGGTGTAAAAGTCCCCTTGCTATTTCAAGACGCCTTTTCATACCACCGGAAAATCTTCGGACAAGGTCGTCTTTTCTATCGTAAAGGCCAACAATATTTAATATGGCCTCTATCCTCTCTTCCATCTCTCTTTTATTCATATTGTAGAGATAGCAGTGGAACTTTAGATTCTCATACGCTGTCAGGTCATTATCCAGAGTAATATCCTGAAACACAAGGCCAATGGAGGAACGGACAGAATGGGCGTGCTTAAGGCAGTCATGGCCGTTTACCTCCGCCGTTCCTGATGTAGGGGAAAGGAGGGTGCAGAGGATATTTATGGTTGTGGTCTTGCCGGCGCCGTTCGGCCCAAGGAATCCAAACGACTCCCCTTGCTTCACCTCAAAGGATATGCCGTTTACGGCTGTAAGGCCGTTGTATTTTTTAACAAGGTCTGTAACCTGAATGATGGACATAGGATAATTTTCTCATTTAAATAAATTCACATACGGCTCAAAGAGGAAAAGGCGGTAGCGCGTCTTGCCGCTGATTTCCTTTAATATGTCCTGCTCTATAAACAGGCTGACCATGTCGTTGGCGGCCTTGGTGCTAAGGCCGCATATTTTTTCCACCTGTTTGACATTGATAAACGGTTGTTTAAAAAGATGCGTGAGCAAAGTCAATGCCGTATTAGCGCGCCTGCCTGCTGCGTTGCGCAATTTATTGTCAATGTTTTCCTTGAGTTTCAATATTTTCGTGAGGGTGTTGGTTGACTGCCGGGCTGTTTCATCCACGCCTGTTAAAAAGTATTTTAACCAGTGTATCATGTCGTTTTTTTCACGCACACGGGTCAGGTTATCGTAATATAGGCTTTTGTTCTTTTCAAAGAAGACGGAGAGGTAAAGCAGAGGCTGATGTAATATTTTTTGGCTTACCAGATAGAGCGTAATCAGCAGTCGGCCTACGCGTCCATTGCCGTCTAAAAAAGGATGGATGGTTTCAAATTGATAGTGCGCAATGCCTATGCGTACCAGCGCAGGAACATGTATTGTTTCATTATGCAGGAAATTTTCAAGGTCTCCCATTAACTCATTGACATGAGTATGCGCGGGCGGGATAAAAACGGCATCATTCAAACTTGCGCCGCCAATCCGGTTTTGGCTCTTGCGAAATTCGCCCGGCATTTTATGCTTTCCTCTCACACCGGAAAGGAGTGTTTTGTGGGTTTGGCGCAGCAGTCTGGATGAAAGTGGGATTTGCTCCAATTTTTTTATTGCGGTTTGCATTGCATAAGAATAGTTGCGCACTTCCAGCCAATCATTCCGCCTTTCTGGATTGATTGCTTCTTCCGGCAGCAAAGCCTCATCTATATTGGTTTGCGTGCCTTCAATGCTGCTGGAAATAACAGCCTCTTTAGTAACATGCAATTGAATAAACAGGTCAATATCCGGCGCCAAACGGGCAAAAGAATTCAACTCGCCCAGACTGATGGATGCCTTTTCAAGCAAAGTGCTAAGTAAGGGATCTTTCCACTCCCATTGCCGGTTGACTAATTCCGGCACAAAGTAATGGTAATTCAAACCCTTTTCCAAATGGCCTGATTTATATGCCCCTATATCCATTATTTGCCCTTGACACTAAAGTAAACCTATTCTATTTTAAGTTTACTTTAACCGCAAAAAGTAAACTTGTCAATATTTAAGTTTACTTTCTTTTTATCATCTGCTCCGGCATTGATTTGCTTTTTATGCCCGTTGTTTATAGCGGCAGCGAAAAACTGAACACGCTTCCCTTCCCCAGTTCGCTCTTTACCCAGATTTTTCCGTTATGCCCCTGAATGATATGCTTTACGATCGCAAGGCCGAGGCCTGTGCCGCCGAGTTCCCTGCTCCTTCCCTTATCCACCCTGTAAAACCTTTCAAATATTCTCGGAATATCTTTTTCCGGGATTCCTATGCCTGTGTCTTCCACATCAATTTGCAACATATTGTCTGACTTTCGCACAAAAATTTTTACCGTGCCGTTGTTGGTATATTTTATCGCGTTATCTACAAGATTGACAATTACCTGCTCTAATCTGTCTTTATCAGCCGGTATCTTTGGAATTTCTTTTCCAATATCCGTAATAAGTTTTATGCCTTTATCCTTTGCCTGCTTTTCAAAACCCTGAATAATGCTGTTTATCAGACCTTTGATATCCAGCGGTTCAAAACTCATGGGCATCTGATGAGACTCAAGCATGGAAAGGGTGAGCAGGTCTTCTATGAGGGCGGTCATCCTGTTGGCATGGCGGTCAATGATGGTAAGGAAATTTTTCAGAGTTTTTTTGTCATCCAGCGCGCCGTCTAATAATGTTTCAGCATATCCCTTGATGCTGGCCAGCGGCGTTCTAAGCTCATGGGAGACATTTGCCACAAAATCCCTTTTTATTGCCTCAACCCTTTTTTCCTCTGTCACATCATGAAAAAATCCGATAAGCGCCATCTGTGACTTTGGCGCTGCATCCATCAAAAACGGAACAAGTCTTGCCTCAAAAAACCGCCCGCCTTTTCCTTCAACAGCGATTTCCTGCGGTTTTTCCTCTTTGGAAATCAGCATCCTGTCTATTGCTTCAATAACCGCCTTGTCTTTTATAACATCTGAAAGATTTTTCCCATCCGGCTTTCCTTCAAGAGAAAAAGTTTTTTCAAAAAATGGGTTTGCATACAGAAGCCTTTTTTTTGCGTCTATAACCAGAACACCGTTTTGCATCTCATCCACAACTGCCTCTAAAAGTTTTGCCTTCACCCCGTTAGAAGCCTCCTTCGTTGAAGATATGTCCTTGCTGAAAACCAAATATTCTTTCATTATAAAAGCTTCTAACGGGGTTCACTCACCCTCCGAAAATCTGTATCCGAATCCCCTGACTGTTTCTATGTATCTTTGAGCCTTGCCAAGCTTTTCCCTGAGCCTTCGTATATGGGTGTCTATAGTTCGGTCTGTCACATAACAATCCCTGCCCCAAACTCTGTCTAAAAGATTATCGCGGGACAAAACCCTTCCATCAGACATTGCCAGCTCTGTGAGCAGTTTAAATTCTATGGGAGTCAAATTCAGCGGTTTGTTATTTACTGTTACGGAATTTCTATCCATATCAACATAAACAGTGCCTTTGGTTATTGTCTTTGGTTTTTCCTGCGCCTGGCCTCGCTTCAAGACCGCCTTAACCCTCAATATAAGCTCTCTTGGGCTGAAAGGCTTTGTAATGTAGTCATCCGCGCCAAGCTCAAGGCCCACAATCCTGTCAATCTCCTCGCCCTTTGCAGTAAGCATTATCACAGGGATATGGCTTGTAGTATCATCTTTTTTGAGCGCCTTGCACACCTCTGTTCCTTCCATGCTTGGGAGCATTATATCAAGGATAATCAGATTCGGTTTTTCTCTTTTAGCGGATTCTATGGCCTCAGGACCGTCATTTGCAGAAATGACTTTAAATCCAGCTTTTTTAAGATTGTATTCAAGGAGGGTCAGAATATCTATTTCGTCGTCTACGACTAAGATTTTTGGGTTCATAATTATAGCTACCGTCCTTCGTGTCCGTGATTCGTGACCGTGGAAAAATCTCTAAAACGGACACGGCTAACGGCCACGGTTCACGGCATCTAATACTTCGACACATTCATCTCTTCCATTTTCCCCGTAACCATAAAAACTACGCGTTCAGCGATATTTGTCACTCTGTCTGCAATCCTTTCCAGATTATGGGCCAACCAAATGAGATATGTAGCGCCTTCAATCTTCTTAGGGTTTTCTATCATAATGAGCAGAAGTTCTCTATATATCTGATCGTAGAGCGCATCAACCTCATCATCTTCATCGCATATTGTCCTGGCAGCCTTTGCATCGCGGTTTATAAATGCCTTGAGCACCCTATCCAGCATGGACAACCCCTTATCAGTCATTCTCGGGACATCTATCAGTGGTTTTACCAGTGGCTCGCTGCCTATCATGATATTTATTTTTGCATTCCCTTCTGCATGATCGCCCATCCTCTCCAAATCTGCAATAATGCTCAATATGGCGGCAATTGTCCTCAAATCAACAGCCATTGGCTGCTGGGTTGCAATCAACTGAAGGCACCTTTCCTCTATCTCAAACCTTTTTTTGTTTATCAGAAGATCTTTTTTGACAATCTCCCTTGACATCTCTATGTCTCTTGTTTTCAGGGACTCTATAGAATCTTTTACAGCCTTTGCCACCATTTCGCCCATCTTTAACAACTCATTTTCAAGTTCATTTAGCGCCTTATGGTATGCCTCTCTGGTCATAGTCTTTACCTCCAAAATATAGAATCCAGAAGTCAGAACTCAGAAGCCAGAATGAAAACAACTACTTTTATTCTGAATTCTGGATTCTGTCTCCTGAATTCTTATTATTACCCAAACCTTCCTGTTATATAATCCTCTGTCATCTTATTGGACGGCGTTGTAAATATCTTCTGCGTTGTGTCAAACTCAACCAGTTCGCCCATCATGAAAAATCCAGTATGCTCCGAAACCCTTGCCGCCTGCTGCATGTTGTGGGTTACAATAACAACGGTATATCCCTTTTTAAGTTCTGTAATTAAATCCTCTATCTTTGCAGTGGCAATGGGGTCAAGGGCTGAGCACGGCTCATCCATAAGTATCACCTCAGGCTCTACCGCAATAGCCCTGGCAATGCAGAGCCTCTGCTGCTGTCCGCCGGAAAGGGCGTGAGCGGATTCGTGAAGCCTGCTTTTCGTCTCATCCCACAATGCGGCGTCTTTAAGCGCCTTTTCTATTCTTGCTGCAAGCTCGCCCTTATTTTTTATTCCGTTGAGCTTGAGTCCGAAGGCGATATTGTCAAAGATGGACATGGGGAAAGGCGTCGGCTTTTGAAAGACCATGCCGACATTGCTCCTAAGTCTTATCAGGTCTATGTCGCTTGCCAGTATGTTCTTTCCATCCATCCAGATTTCGCCTTCATAACGGTTGCCCGGGTAGAGGTCGTGCATCCTGTTGAGGCAGCGCAGGAAGGTGGTCTTTCCGCACCCTGACGGGCCGATGAGGGCTGTAACTGTATTTTTGTATATGGGGAGCGCAATATTTTTTATGGCATGGATGTTCCCGCTATAGAAAAAATTAAGCCCCTTTACCTCAACCTTGACCCCGTTAGAAGTTTCCTTTGTTAAGGATAAACTCTTATTTGAAACAGCTTGTTCATTCATAGATGAACTTCTAACGGGGTTCAGCTCTTTCCGTATTTCCATTTTATTATTATCCTTCCGAGTATGGTGAGCATCAATACGAATATCGTTATTACAAAAGATGCGGCCCACGCCTGCTTATGCCATATCTCATACGGCCCCATAGCATATTGGAATACGGTTACCGTAAGGGATGCGATAGGCTCGTTCATTTTTAAAGAGAAAAAAGCGTTATTAAATGATGTAAAGAGAAGCGGCGCTGTCTCGCCCACAATCCTTGCAATCGCAAGGAGGATGCCGGTAAGTATGCCGGACGCAGCGCCCCTGTAAGCCACCTGAATTATCACCTTATAATACGGCGCGCCCAATGCAAACGCCGCCTCCCTGAGCGTCCACGGCACAAGCGTAAGCATATCCTCTGTTGTCCTTAAAACAACCGGTATCATGATAACGGCGAGGGCAACTGCGCCGGCCCACCCGCTGAAATGGCCGAGGGGTTTTACCAGCATGGCATAGACAAATGCGCCTACCACAATGGAAGGGACGCTCACCATGATATCCGAAAGTATGCTTATCAGCCTTGCAATATTCTTTCCGCGGGCATATTCCGCAAGAAATGTCCCTCCCAAAATCCCCACAGGAACCCCAATCAGGGTTGCAAAAAATGTTATTATGAGCTGGCCTGTAAAGGCGTTTCTTAATCCGCCGCCTTCAACGCCCGGCGGCGCAGGGTCGTTTACAAACAAACTCAGATTAAGCGCGCCTATGCCGTTTATCAGCACATCGCCGAGGATAAAGACAAGCCAGAAAAGCCCGAACAAGGCGGCAAATGTGCAAAGGCTTAGGGCTGCAAGGCTCTCCATTTTTCTGATACGCTCTACGCTCATCTTGCATATCTCCTTTCAGCCTTGAGGAGAAAAAACTTTGCCGCAGCCAGGGTTATAAAACTAAGGACAAAAAGCAGGAGGGCCAGATAAAAAAGCGACGATAGATACAGGTCATTATCCGCCTCTGTAAATTCATTTGCAAGGGTTACGGTGATGGTTGCAGCGGCGTCAAGAAGAGAGCTTGTTATCTGATGATTGTTTCCGAGGACAAACGCCACTGCCATGGTCTCGCCCAGCGCCCTTCCAAGCGAGAGGATAATCCCGCCGAAAACGCCGAGTTTGGAATAAGGAAGCACTACACTCTTTACCACCTCCCATTTTGTTGCGCCAAGCGCGTATGCGGATTCTTTCACAACGGCAGGGGTGAGATTAAAGGCGTCCCTTGAAATGCTGGCGGTAAACGGAATAATCATAATGCTCAGGATAATGCTTGCAGTCAGGAGGTCTATTCCCATGGCTGTGCCGTGAAACAATATCCCGGCAACAGGAACCCTGCCGATAGAATTCTGGAGAGCTGGCTCTACATATTTTGCCATTATTGGCGCAAGTGTAAATAATCCCCACATTCCGTAAATGATGCTCGGTATGGCAGCCAAAAGCTCAATGGCAACGGAAATCGGCCCCTTGAGAAAGTTAGGAGATATTTCCGTCACAAATATCGCAATGCCTATTGCAACAGGTATGGCCATCAAAAGGGATAATCCTGTTGTTATTGCCGTGCCGAAAAGATTTGTAGCAGCGCCGAACGACCCTTTTACAGCATTCCAATCCGTTGAAAAGATGAATTGGAAAACGCCGAACTTTGCTATGGCAAGGGATGATTCTGAAAACAGCACATAGAGAATCCCTGCAATCAGCGCAAGAACCGACAGAGACGCAGCAGCGGTGACAGAGAAGAAAATCAGGTCAACGGGATTTTTTTTAAAAGACAGCGCCAAATATAGCTCCTTAATGTGTTTTTATTTTTCCCAGCAATTCCTTTACCTTTTCTTTAATCAGGTTTCTCACCTTTCCGAACTCGTCTTTATCAAGGTTTTTCGGGTCGGGAATGTCCCAGTCAATTCTATTTTTTGCAGAAACCAATGGACATTTTTCACCGCACCCCATGCTTACAACATAGTCATATACTATTTGCGGAATATCGTCCAATGATTTTGATTCATGGGTTGTCAAATCATAACCTATTTCTTTCATAGCCTCAATCGCTTTTTGATTGACCTTTCCCGAAGGTTTTGAACCCGCGCTGTATGCCTCCACAATCCCCTTTCCGTGAATTTTGGCAAATGCATCAGCCATCTGGCTGCGGTTGGAATTTTCTACACAAACGAATAATATTTTTTTCACCTGAAAATACCCCTTTTACCCCATCCCCACCCCCTGCTTAATACCTGCAGGGGCAGGCTCTAACCCTCCCCTTGAAGGGGAGGGAACAAAAAAGTTTCCTCTCCCTCAGGGAGAGGATTAAGAGCCTGCCCCTGAATGGTTCTATCAGGGGTGAGGGTGGGGTTAATTTTCATCCTTCTTTGTGAGCGAAGTTCATGAATGTTTCATAGTTTTTAGTTTTTCGCCGTTTTACAAAATGCCGAGGGCAAAGGGCAGCATTCTTTGTCTTTAACTCCTTTGCAGCCCAATATTGCCAAAGCCGCGCCGGCAAGCGGCGCAGTTATATAAACCCATAGGTGTTGAATTTGCCCGGACAATAATGCAGGCGCAATGGAGCGGGCTGGATTCATTGACGCCCCGCAGATTGGTCCCGCAAACATCGCCTCCAGCAGCACAACGGAGCCGATTGCAATTCCCGCCATGACGCCTTTTTCCTTTGAGCCGGTTGAAACATTGATGATAACGAGCATGAGAAAGAAAGTCAGGATGAGCTCAAGAAAAAATGACTGCGTTGCAGAACCGGAAGGAATTGTCGCCCCAAGGGTCAAATGGCCAGGGAATAATGCCTTTAAAGTTCCGCTCGCCAACAACGCCCCTATTAACTGGCTTATGGCGTATGGTAACACCTCTTTTCCCGGAAACCTGCCTGAAAACCAGAAGGCAATGGTTACCGCAGGATTGATGTGAGCTCCGGAAATGTCGCCGAAGGCGTAAATCATGGCCATAACGATCAGTCCGAAAGTGGCGGCTATGCCTGCATGAGTTACAGCCCCGCCTGTGATGTCGTTGATGATTATTGCGCCGGTTCCGCAAAAAACCAGTCCATAAGTCCCGATGAGTTCAGACAGATATTTTTTCATTTTGTCCTGCCCTTTGGAAAACAAAAAGGCCGGATATATAATACATATCCGGCCATGCTATTTCAAATAAGAAATCTAAGAGCTTGTTGAAAAACTCAACAATCTCTGATTACACAGATAAAGAATTAGATTACACTGATTAAAACTCCTTGGAATATCCGTGTAATCATTTTTTCTAATCTGTGCAATCAAGGCTGTTGATGACTTTTTCAACAGCCTGCTAATATAACCCATTCGCCTTCCAATATTCCCTCACTTTTTTCTTCAAGGCGTCCGGAAGAGGGGCATAGACCAGGTCTTTAGCCGTTTTATCCGCCTCTGCGGAGAATGTCCATTCAAAGAACTTTACGACTTTTTTATTACTCTCGGCCTTGTCTTTGGCCAATAGTATGTTTGTTGCCGCTGTTATCGGCCACGCACCCGGCCCTTTGGCGTTTGTAACCCATGTATAAAAGTGAGTCTCTGGATTGAAATCGCCGGAAGCAGCAGCCTCTGCAAAGCTTTCCAGCGTAGGCTTTACCACATTCCCTGCAGGATTTTTCAGCAGGATATAGGCGAGATTATTCTGCTTTGCATACGCAAATTCAACATAGCCGATGGAGTCCGCCACCCGCTTTACATAATTTGCCACCCCCTCATTCCCTTTGCCGCCTATGCCCGCAGGCCACTCAACGGACTTTCCATATCCCACCTTATCGTGCCATGATTTGCATGTCTCATCCAGATAGTGGGTAAATACCGCGGTTGTCCCTGAGCCGTCAGACCTGTGAACAACGGTTATTTCTTTATTAGGGAGATTCAACTTCGGGTTGAGGCCGCTAAGCGCAGGGTCATTCCACTTCTTTATGTTGCCGAGAAATATGCTGCACACAGCATTTGCATCCAGAGTCATTTCTTCTGACTTGATTCCCGCAACATTTACTACCAGAACAATGCCGCCGATTACCTGCGGCCACTGAAGGAGGCTGTCCTTTGTCATATCCTCAGGTTTGAGCGCATCATCCGAGGCGCCGAAATCCACTGTCCTGTTCACTATCTGCCTTACCCCGCCGCCGCTTCCTATAGACTGATAATTGAGCCTTACACCGGTCTCCTTCTCGTAAGAATACGCCCATGCGGAATAGAGCGGATACGGGAATGTCGCCCCTGCGCCGTTCAATGTGTCTGCGGCAAATCCTTTGCCTGAGACAAGCAGGCTTATCGCCAGCGCAATACATACAATTAATCTTTTCATTTTGTTTTCCTCCTTTTTAATACAGGCTATGGGCTATAGGGGATAGTTTTTTGCTTTACCTATTGCCTATCGCCTCTTGCCTATCGCCTATTTTTTTATAACACCCTTTTGTTACAATCATATTACAGAATCGTGGAGATTTTGTGAAGCATCTTAAAAGTATATCTGCGCCTGCAATTGATACACATCTTTTTTATCGCTGTTGGCAAGCCAGTTGCTGTTGCTCTTTTCGTATTCAGAATGCACCCAGTTCAGCCCCCACTTCAGGCTGTGGCCTTTTAGATACCAGTTCACACCGATGGTAGTATCAGTTTCTTTTTTGTTGCTTGAGTTGGAATCCTGGTCATAAACCTCATAACGGATAACAGGCTCTATCATCGGGCCATCTATAAAATACCCTGCCTGCGCATACCAGCCGTTAGGTGTTTGCTCCTTCTTTGATGGGTCTGTGAATTTCACATTCCATGCATTGTATTCAAGCTGGAATGTCAGTCCCTCATAATGCCCGGAGAGGTCTATACCGGCAAGGGCTCTGTCTTCCTTGTAGTTGTTTTCCTTATACTCAATACCGGTTTGGGCGGCATAATCAAGGCCGAGGACGAGGTGCTTTCCTTTGCCCAGATTGGCGTCGCTCTTTTTAGGCTCTGTCCAGCCCGGAGGAGAAAGCTCAACCCTTGCAACATAGAACGGGCTGGCTTTAAATACCGTGAGACCTGTCTGGATGCTTTCGCCGTTCTGCCATCCGTCGGCAAATGCCGCTTCATATCCTATCACCCCTTCAAGAAATTTGCCCTTGGCGGCTATCTTTGGTTGATAATATGCTTCGGTTTTTCCGAACAGCTTCTTTGCAGCCTCGGTCGAAACAGGTCTTTCTATGCTAAGCTGTTTTGATGAAGATGTGAGAGACACCCTTGAATACGGCAGCTTCTCCTTGCCGGATATCAAGGCAAAGGCATCGTCCATCTCCCATTCCAGATAGGCATACTGAACCCCTATCTCGTTTGTATTGCCTGCCTTGTCCCATTTATCCCCGGTAAGAGTCAGGTTATACTTTAGTGTTTTTACAAGAAGGGCGCCGCTCATTTCCAGACGAATCCTTCTCAAATAGAAGTCTTTATCAGATGTATATGATTTTCCATCTTGGCTTTTTATTATATCTCCATAATCAATCCTAGGCTGAAGCCTGACCCGTATATTCAAATCAGCCTCATTTGCCTTAAGTGTTACCCCTTTTGTCTCATCGCCCAACAGAAACTCCTCAGCGTACGCAGTGCTGCTTATGATCATGCCGATCAGCAGCGCTATGGTTACTTGTAATAACTTGCTCATTTGTTTTTTCCCTCCTTTTTGTAGGGTGGCGCTGCCCACCTTTTATCGGTATGTTTTTGGCGGGCACAGCCCGCCCTACCATTATTTAGAATTACCTGCTGCACAACATCCCAGCCCTTGCAGCCTCTTTCCTGCTTCCGGCTCTCAAGGTATGGGCAATGAGTATCGGACAGCGATAATGTTCCTCTGTTGTATCGCAGTAAACCTGCCTCTCAAAAATGCTCGGAACCATAAGTGTGAGAGAGGCATTGCAAATTCCATTCTTCCCGCATCTTTCAAGATATATACATTCCATAGGTATCACCTCCTCTTTTATCGTTATTTGTAAACTATTCTACTTTATACATGTGGCAGTATTATGACCGTAATGTTAAGTTTGTGTTACGACATTCCTTTTTAATAATCTCTCAATCCTTATCATAAGCTCTTTGACATTAAACGGCTTTGTCATGTAGTCATCCGCCCCAATAAAAAGTCCAAATGCCCTGTCATCAGGCTGCGACTTTGCAGAGAGGATGAGGATAGGTATATGTTTTACCCACTCATTCTCATTGTCCTTTACCCAGCGGCAAAACACCCACCCGTCTATTTCAGGAAGCATTAAGTCAAGAACAATAAGGTCGGGTTTGAAGTCATCTATCTTTTTCATTGCATCAAAACCATCTATAGAACCTGCTGTCATATAACCTTTTCTCGTGAGGTTAATATCTATAAGATTCAGAAGGTCAAGGTCATCCTCAACAATCAAAATCTTGTCTCGTTTCATAACTCATCCTTTATCTTCGCAGGAGAAAACCTGATTGCCAGAATCCTTGCCACTATTAGAGAAAGAACAAGGGCAATCACCATGAGTATCTTTGAATACTCTATATCCTTAAACCAGAAGACCATTACCTCGGTAAGGATGACTACAAGGACAGTATCTATGATGTAGGTAACCTTGACCCTGCCCTCCGAAAAATATGCGAGGGCTGTTCTGAATACCTCCAAGAGGGCAAGAATAGTCAGAGCATTGACCATTACCTGTTTCAGGGCATCATGGATCTCTTTGCTGAATATAGCCTTGAGACCCACGAGAGTTTTTAATACAGCCCATGATATGGTTATGAGGATAATTACTATCAGCAGGCTTAAGATAATACGGGCGCACTCTTCAAATATCTTTGAAGAAATAACTCCGATATTTTTGATTTGATCAATTTGGTTCGACATATTCACCTTCCATGTGTAAAAGAGATTACCTGATGAATGTTGCAGGATTATGACAGAGGGGTTAAGATTTGAAGGAGGAAAATCCCTTTGAGTTTTTGGCTAATCTGTGTATAATCACTCGCAATTACAGGCAATTGGCAAGAGGCGATAGGCAATAGATAAAAACTCTTACCATAAGTTGTTTACCCATAACCTATAGCCCATAGCCTATAGCCTATTTAATTAAGGGAAAAACATGGATTACAAAGACACTTTAAACCTTCCCAAGACAGACTTCCCGATGAAGGCTGATCTGGCCAAGAAAGAGCCGGAGATTCTGAAAAAATGGGAAGAGGCCGGACTTTATGCAAAGATTATGAATGCTGGCAAGGCACGGCAAAAATATATTCTCCATGACGGCCCGCCTTATGCAAACGGTAATATCCACATCGGCCATGCCCTGAATAAGATATTGAAAGACATCATAGTCAAATCCAGATTTATGATGGGCTTTGCAACGGATTATGTGCCTGGTTGGGACTGCCATGGATTGCCGATAGAATTGCAGGTTGAGAAAGACAGTAAGCAGAAGGGTGTGAGCGGTAAGCAGACAAAGCTTGAGACAAGAAAAAACTGCCGCGCGTATGCTGAAAAGTATGTGAACATTCAGAGAGAGGAATTTAAAAGGCTTGGGGTGTTCGGCGAGTGGGATAACCCTTACCTAACAATGGATTATAAATATCAGGCATCCATCTTACGAGAGCTGGGCAAGTTTGTTGCAAACGGTCTTGTCTACAAAGGTAAAAGACCTATCCACTGGTGCGCATCGTGTCAGACAGCTCTGGCAGAGGCAGAGGTTGAGTATAATGAAAAAGAGTCACCGTCTGTGTATGTAAAGTTTCAGGTTAAGGATGAGGCTGAGGTCAAGAAAATTCTTAACCTAAACCTAAACCTTAACCTTAACCTTTTCTTCATTATCTGGACAACAACGCCGTGGACATTGCCGGCAAATCTGGC
>MGRL01000088.1 GCA_001798165.1 Deltaproteobacteria bacterium RIFCSPHIGHO2_02_FULL_43_33 | reverse complement strand
TAAACACTTAGAGAGAAGTCAGGATGTGGAGCAAGCCGACCGTGTCGGCGTAGAAACGGCAACACGGTTGCCTCGCTCCAAAGACAGATGGCAAATCATAGCTGATGCTGCAAAAGAGGTGGGGCCGCCGCTTTTCTTTTCGCTTCTTATCATCACGGTTTCATTCATGCCTGTGTTTACGCTTGAGGCGCAGGAAGGCAGACTTTTTAAGCCTCTGGCGTTTACCAAGACATTTGCAATGGCGGCGTCTGCATTGTTATCTATCACCCTCGTGCCAGTGCTTATGGGCTTTTTCATCAGAGGCCGCATCATGCCTGAAAAGAAAAATCCAATCACAAGATTTTTAATCTGGATATACCGGCCAGTTATCAATTTTGTCCTCAAGGCAAAACTATTAACCATCCTGATTGCATTTATTGTTTTGGCTGTAACCTTCTACCCTTTTAAAAAACTCGGCAGTGAATTCATGCCGACACTTTATGAAGGCTCGCTTATGTTCATGACCGCAACACTCCCAGGCGTGTCAAGCACAAAGATAAATGAGATACTCCAGACAACGGACAGGATTATAAAATCATTTTCAGAGGTGGAACAGGTATTCGGCAAAGTAGGCCGCGCCCAAACAGCCACAGACCCGGCGCCATTAGAAATGTTTGAGACAACAATAAACTTAAAACCAGAAAGCGAGTGGCGGCCAGGTATGACTGTAGATAAACTTGTCTCTGAAATGAGCAAGGCGCTTGAGATGCCGGGCATCCCAATCCAGTGGTCAATGCCCATAAAAAACAGGGTTGATATGCTCGCAACAGGCATACGCACGCCTGTCGGCGTGAAGGTGTTTGGAAAGGATTTGAAGACCATTGAACAATTGGCAGTGGATATTGAGGCAGTCCTAAAGATGGTTCCCGGCACAGCCAGCGCTTACGCAGAGCGGATTATAGGCGGATACTATGTGGATATAAAGATAAAACGGGATGAGGCGGCGAGATACGGGCTGAAAGTTGAGGATGTCCAACAGGTGATTATGTCTGCTATCGGTGGGGAAAATATCACAACAACCGTAGAGGGCATGGAGCGGTATCCTGTAAATGTCCGTTATAAAAGGGAGCTCAGGGATAATGTTGACAAGATTGGCAGGACGCTTGTCTCAACTATGATGGGGCAGCACATACCGCTCTCTCAGGTAGCTGATATAAAACTCAGCAAAGGCGTGGCAGGCATAAAGACAGAGAATGCGCTTCTCAACACATGGGTTTTTGTGGATGTTCGGGGCAGAGACATCGGCAGCTATGTTCAAGACGCAAAAAAAGTTGTGCTGGAAAATATAAAATTTCCTCCGGGCTATTATGTTACATGGAGCGGACAGTATGAATACATGGAAAGGGCGTATGCAAAACTAAAGGTTATCGTGCCGCTTACCCTCGCAATCATATTTTTACTTTTATATTTTAATTTTGGAAATATTACAGAGAGTTTGATTGTTATGCTCAGCTTACCGTTCTCATTGGTCGGCGGCATCTGGCTTATGTATATGCTGGGCTATAATATGAGCGTTGCTGTGGGCGTTGGTTTTATTGCACTGGCAGGAGTTGCTGCTGAGACAGGGGTTGTGATGCTTATATATTTAGACCATGCGTATAAAGAGTTAAGAGTGAAGAGTGAAGAGTTAAGAGTAGAGATTACTAAAAAGGATATTTATGAGGCAGTAATGGTTGGCGCTGTGGAAAGGGTAAGGCCAAAGATGATGACTGTTGTCGCGATCATGGCAGGTCTTCTTCCTATCATGTGGGGAACAGGCACAGGTTCAGAGGTTATGAAGCGCATTGCTGCGCCCATGGTGGGAGGGATGATTTCGTCAACAATACTGACCCTGATTGTTATTCCGGCAATTTATGTTTTGTGGAAAGGGTGGGGGATAAAAAGGCAGTAGGCAATAAATAGTAAGCAGCAGGGGGCTGTCCCAGAGTTACGGATTCCTCCCCCTACTGTGGGGACAGATTTCAAATCTGTCCCCAGAAAAGGGAGATAAAGTGGGAGGAGTCGTAGAATCGGAACGGTTGTTCATGAAAACAGTAATCTATCTTTTAATAGCTTTTACTGTTGCATCTCTATCTGTTTTATATCTCGGCACGGCAGGTATGGGGGCAGTAATATTTTTCATAATAACAGGGTTTACGCTTGTCGGCGCCAGTGCATTTACAGCTGTCTTTTCCCGCTGGTGGGGCGAGAAGGGTGGACAGATGGCAACTATGGTTCTGAGAAATTTTACCGGCATCCCTCTCTGGTTTACCGGCTTTGTGCTTGCGTGGCTTGCGCCAACACCTTTGTTATTTAGCCCTGCCCTATGGGCGCAAATACTTGCCGTGTTGCTCATCATCATAGGCTCCCTCCCATTTATCTGGGGACACATCGAACTCGGCTGGCGCACGCACATGCCGTCTGTAAAGGATACTCTGGTGAGGCACGGATTATATGCGTATGTGCGCCATCCCATATATGCAGGAGGTTTTTTGCTCTTGGCAGGGATTGCGCTCCTGAGACCGACATATTCTTTTGTCATCGCCTGCATTCTTGGAGAAGCCTGGCTCATGATTCAGGCAAGGTTTGAGGAGATAGACCTCCTGCAGCGCATGCCGGATTACCGCAAATATATGGAAGAAGCGCCTCGTTTTGTGCCTCGTTTTCGGAGAACAAACCATGCACGGTGAAAACATATCATATGCCTACGGTTTCTGGTCTCTTGTCATAGTCAATGTTGCCCTGTTCGCATTTTTTATTTTAAGCTATTTAGCCCCGGTCAAGAAGCGGGAATGGCGTTCAATGGGCGTAACATTAGCCTTTTTTGTTGCCCTGTTTACAGAGATGTATGGTTTTCCGCTCACCATCTATATCCTTACAGGTGTCCTTGGCAGCAGGTATCCTGCGCTGAACCCATTTTCACATGCAAGCGGACATCTATGGCTTACATTTTTAGGCGGCGGGGCTTTGATGATGACGGTCATCCATCTCATCAGCAACGGTTTAACCATCATAGGTTTTGTAATAATGTGGAATAGCTGGAAATTGATACACGGCGCAAAAGGCGGGCTTGTGACAGAAGGGGCTTACGCGTATGTTAGGCATCCTCAGTATTCAGGCCTTTTTCTCATCATGCTCGGTATGCTCATCCAGTGGCCGACGATTATAACAGCCCTTATGTTTCCTGTGCTTGTCTTTATTTATTACCGCCTGTCAAAGAGGGAAGAAGGCGAGATGCTCAAGACATTCGGAGAAGAATATAAACAATACGCGGAAAGGGTTCCGATGTTTATTCCAAGAATTGGGAAAAGGGGGTGACAATATGGCAACAGACCCGGTTTGCAGGATGACCATAAGCGAAGAAAAAGCAGGTGAAAAGACAGAATACAAAGGAAAGACCTACTATTTCTGCGGAAAGGGCTGCAAAGAGCGGTTTGAAAAAGAACCTGAAAAGTATCTTGGTGGAGAAAAGAAAGATTGGATTAAGGAGTAAAAGATAAAGGGGATGGCATAATTTTTGTTTCTGGTATAAAATATGCTGCAGTACTGATTATACAGATTAAATCTGTGTAATCAGTGTTTAAAAAATCTGTGTAATCAATTTTAAAGAAAGGAGGTGATACGGATGACTATTTCAAAGACAGTTGTTGCAGCGTTTTTTTTAGTTTCTATTATGGCAATGCCTGCGTTTGCCGATGAAAAGCACGGTGAAAAAGGCGGCATGATGATGGGAGAGCATGGCATGATGGGCGGTCCTGGCATGATGATGGAAATGAAGGAACATCATAAGATGGCGCAGGACATGATGGGGATGATGAAAGAAATGATGCAGATAATGAAGGAGATGTCCCATATGCCGACCGATGCGCAGAAAAAAAGGCTTGACGAGATGATGATGAAGATGGATGGGATGATGAAGATGCACGATGAAATGATGAAAAAGAAGATGGAAAAGATGGAAGAGATGAAAAAGAAAAAAATGGAAGAAAAAGAAAAACACTGATCCCCGTTTTCACGAGGACAAGTTTTATAGGGGGCCGTCCTCTCTATCTATTTGGAGGCTTTGTAAAGATATGAGATTTAAAAAAGGAATTTCTATCATGGCAATGCTTCTCACTATAGGCATAGGCATTGCATATGCAGCAGACCCTATAGGCGGCGAGAATAAGCCGCTTCTTTCTCCCGGCCTTTTCAAAGGAAAGACTGCATACACATATCAGATTGCCAATGAGATACCGGAGGTTCTGGATAATATCTATTGTTATTGCCACTGCCAGAAACACTCCGGCCATAAAAGCCTTCTTTCCTGCTATACTGATAAACATGCCGCATTCTGTGATGTATGCCAGAACGAAGCGATAATGGCGTATGAACTCTATAAACAGGGGAAGGATATCCCGACAATAAAGAAGATGGTGGATGAGGAGTTTGAAAGGTAACCGCAAACGCAATCCCCTGATATAAGCGTTCAGCGGCAGGCTTTGACCAAGCGCTGTAGTTGCCGATTCATCGGCGTTTCTAAATGCGCCCAATAAATTGGGCAACTACAAGCCTGAAAACGTATGCTCCGTTTTATCCAGTTAGCTTTTTCTTGCCTTTGGCTCGAATCTTGTGTTTGCTTTTGAAGGAGAGAAAACAATCGGAGGATAAACAAATGATAGAACTTATCAAACCCGTTCGTTACGGAATCTTAATCGGTCTTCTCGGCCTTGTCTTTGGCATCTTTTGGGCGGTCTGGCTTGTGCTTGGGCATGAGAGGATACATAAGAGCCTTGAAGAAAGGGCAACCAAAGGGCAGGGTCATAGCCTTATTCAGCTTTTAGAACCGGGTAATGTTTATGCACACGAGAACAAGGCTCCTAATGCAGATGAAAAGAAACACAGTCAGCCTTCAAAAGATGCTGATACTCACCAGCATGGTGAAGAGGACAAGCCTGTAGCAGAGGGAGAGGGGCGCATGCCTATGGTGGAAGAAGGCCAGCATATGATGCAGATGGGGGGAAATGAACATCAGCATTTTGAAGGCGGCCATGATAGTCCAATTATGGAGCTTGCCCATACAAGGTTAAAAAGAGGCCATCTTCATGCTATGGGGCTTGGATTGCTTGCCATAGCAATCTCTTTTATTTTTGCCTTTACCACTGCCCCTGACAGGATAAAAACCGCTGCATCTATTCTTACAGGGCTTGGCGGTTTAATCTATCCATTTGCATGGATTGTTATGGGTTACAGAACGCCCGGCCTTGGCCCTAATGCAGCAGAGGCATCCGTGACCATAATTGCGGGTCCAGGGATTGCCCTTGTCTTGCTCGGCATATTTACAGCAGGCCTGTTTCTTTTGAAGGATCTTTTTATAAAAAAGAATGCTTGAAAAGAGTGAGCATGGCTACAGATATTGACAGACTCTGCATAAACACCATCAGGTTTTTATCAGTTGACATGGTTCAGGAGGCTAATTCAGGCCACCCCGGTATGCCCTTGGGCGCTGCCCCTATGGCCTATCTGCTCTGGACAAGGTTTCTTAAGCATAATCCTAAAAATCCCAAATGGCCTGACCGCGACCGCTTTGTTCTCTCAGCCGGCCACGGTTCTGCGCTTCTTTATTCCCTTCTGCATCTTACAGGATATGATTTGCCAATAGAAGAAATTAAACGTTTCAGGCAATGGGAAAGCAAGACACCCGGTCATCCTGAATATGGTGAGACACCGGGCGTTGAATGCACCACGGGTCCATTGGGCCAGGGTTTTACAGCCGGTGTAGGCATGGCTGTAGCTGAGCGGTTTCTTGCTGCAAAGTTTAATCGGTCAGGGCATGAAGTCATTAATCATTACACCTATGCAATTGTAAGTGACGGTGATTTAATGGAGGGGGTTGCCTCTGAGGCAGCGTCCTTGGCAGGACATCTTAAATTGGGTAAACTTGTATATCTATACGACAACAATCATATTACACTTGCCGGCGAAACAAGGCTTACATTTACCGAAAATGTGTGCAAGCGCTTTGAGGCATACGGCTGGCATGTGCAGATAGTTGAAGACGGCAATGATATTGACTCCATTTCAAAGGCTATAATTACGGCCCGGAATGAAACTACCCGGCCATCCCTTATTTCCGTGAGGACGCATATAGGTTACGGCAGCCCTCATAAGCAGGACACCTTTGAGGCGCATGGCTCTCCTCTTGGGCCTGATGAAGTCACAGCTGCAAAGAAAAACCTTGAATGGCCCATTGAGCCGAAGTTTTATATCCCTGCAGAGGCTCTCGCAGAGTTCAGAAAGGCGATAGATAAAGGCATAAAACTTGAAGAAGATTGGAAGGCAAGAATGGGGTTTTATGGAAAGGCATTCCCGGAACTTTTGCAAGAATGGGAGGAGATGATAAACGTAAAACTTCCCGATAGATGGGATAAAGATATTCCAAACTTTTCGCCTGATCCAAAAGGCATGGCAACCCGTGCCGCAGGAGGGGAGGTATTAAATGCCATCGCACAAAAACTTCCTTCTCTCATAGGCGGCTCCGGAGATTTGGATCCTTCAACGAATACAGTAATGAAAGGCCGCGGCAGTTTTCAACCCCCTAATTCAGGCAACCAGAATATTCAGGGTTCAGTGTCAGGTGTGTGGGGATATGGCGGCGCAAACATAGCCTTCGGGGTGCGTGAACATGCTATGGGAGGGATATTAAATGGGATTGCGCTTCACGGAGGGCTGCTCCCTTTTGGCAGCACCTTTTTGATATTCTCAGATTATATGCGGCCTGCCATACGGCTTGCTGCGTTGATGAAACTCCATGTCATATACATCTTCACCCACGATTCTATCGGCCTTGGTGAGGACGGGCCTACGCACCAGCCTGTGGAGCATGTTTCAAGTTTAAGGGCAGTGCCTGGCCTGACAGTTATAAGGCCTGCTGATGCAAATGAAACTGCAGAGGCATGGAAGACAGCTGCTATGCATAAACATGGGCCTGTTGCAATCATATTAACAAGGCAGAAGGTTCCGATTATAGATAGAAGCAAATTTAGCGAAGCTATTGGACTCAGAAGAGGGGCTTATATATTGGCAGATTCAGATGGTAAACCGGAAATAATTTTTATTGCAACAGGTTCAGAGATTCATCTTGCGCTTCTGACATATGAAAGACTTCTGAATGAAGGCATCAAAGTCCGCATAGTAAGCATGCCATCATGGGAATTATTTGAACAGCAGTCAGAAGATTATCGTAAAGAGGTGCTTCCGCCGGATATTACTGCAAGGATATCCATTGAGGCAGGCTCAACCCACGGATGGCATAAATATATTGGACTGTATGGCGAGGCAATTGGAATCGACCATTTCGGCGCCTCAGCCCCAGGAGAGATGCTTCTCAAAGAATTTGGTTTTACATCGGAAAATATAGTAAGTAAAGCAAAGAAGCTTTTGCAGCCTAAAAAGTCATAAAATCAAAGGAGATGATATGAAAGATTACACCGATTATAAAGGCGGATTACACAGATTAAGACAAAATAGTAGTTTTTAATCTGTGTAATCGTACTTCAAAAATCTGTGTAATCAATTCTTTCAAAGGAGACTCTATGCAGATAGGTATGATTGGCCTGGGACGTATGGGGATGAATATGGCGAGGAGGCTGCTTCAGGGAAGGCATAAGGTGGTTGCCTATAACCGTTCGCCTGAACCTGTAAAAAAGGCTGTGAAAGAGGGCGTACAAGGCGCATACTCCATTGAGGAATTGATTCGTATACTTAGGCCGCCTCGTGTTGTCTGGCTTATGCTTCCGGCAGGCAGGCCTGTTGATGGCCACATAGAAGGGCTTAGCGACCTTCTTCAAAAGGGAGATATTATCGTAGACGGCGGGAACAGTTTTTATAAGGACGATATCCGCCGCGAAAAGGAACTCAAGCCTTTTGGGATACATTACTTAGATGCAGGTGTAAGCGGCGGGATATGGGGGCTGAAGATTGGCTATTGCCTGATGATTGGCGGAGACAAAAGGATTTACAGGTATCTTGAACCTGTTTTTAAGACCCTTGCCCCCAAAGGCGGCTATCTTTATTGCGGGATTACAGGGGCAGGGCATTTTGTAAAAATGATTCACAATGGAATTGAATACGGCATGATGGCTGCATATGGAGAGGGTTTTGAGATTCTCAATGCCTCACCGTATAAAAGCAGTCTTGATTTTGCAGAGGTGGCGCACCTCTGGAACCAGGGGAGCGTTGTCAGGTCATGGCTGCTTGAGTTGGCGGAATCGGCGTTTAAGAAAGATAAAAACCTTTCTTCTATTAAAGGATATGTGGAAGATTCCGGCGAAGGGCGCTGGACTGTGCAGCAGGCAATAGAGACTGCTGTGTCTTCTCCCATTATTGCCTCTTCTATTTTTCAGAGATTCCGCTCGAGAAAGGTTGAAACCTTTTCTGATAAGCTGCTCGCTGCTTTAAGAAACGAGTTTGGCGGCCATGCTGTGGTAAAGGCTGCAGGAAGAAAGAAACCCTCATCAAAGAAAACGTAAACCTGTAAAACTTTTGACCGTGAGAGGCGGCACATGGATTTGAGCGATGAATTAGTTAAAAAAACTATTTGTCGGACCGAACCTGCGTATAAGCGAATAGGCGGCTGCGATATAGAGCCTCCCAACCCCTGCTGTTTTGTAATCTTCGGCGCATCCGGAGATCTCACAAAAAGAAAACTTATTCCTTCCCTCTACAGGCTTCATAAAAATAATTTGCTTCCGGAAAACTTTTTTGTTCTCGGGACAGGCCGCGTGGAGATGAGCGCTGATAAATTTAGAGAGGATATGCTTGCTACTGTTAAGGAGACGTTCCCGAATGATTTTAACCACACTTGCTGGAAAGAACTTGCGGCTAAACTTTATTACTCTCCTTTGGATTATTCTTCTTCAGAATCCTATAAAAAGTCTCTTGCAAACCAGCTGCCTGTATTGGAAGAAAGACATAAGACAAATAAAAACCGCATCTTCTACCTTGCCATACCTCCTGCTGTCTTTGAAGATGTTATAGTAAATCTTGGCAATACCGGCCTATCTCATGAAGACGGAGGGTATGCGCATATTGTGGTTGAAAAGCCCTTTGGCCGTGATTTGGAATCTGCGAAGAGGCTTAATAGTATCTTGAAAAAATCTTTCCAAGAACATCAAGTTTACAGGATAGATCACTATCTGGCAAAGGAAACAGTCCAGGATATCATGATGTTTCGGTTTGCCAACTCTATATTTGAACCGCTTTGGAATAACAAATACATTGACTATGTCCAGATAACAGTTGCAGAGACAATCGGCATTGAACAAAGGGCGGGTTATTATGAAGAGACCGGCGTAATACGGGATATGTTTCCCAACCACATACTCCAGTTGTTAGCCCTGACTGCCATGGAACCCCCTGCGTCATTTGATGCCGACTCTGTAAGAGATGAAAGAATTAAGGTCTTTCGTTCCATGAGGCCGTTCCCCCTTGACAGGCTTGATGAGTATGTTGTTACAGGCCAGTATGGGAGCGGCAAGATGAATGGGAAGAATGTTGTAGGTTACAGAGAAGAACCTGGTGTTTCAAGAGAATCCACAACTTTAACCTTCGCTGCCATGAAGATATTTGTTGATAACTGGCGGTGGAAGGGGATCCCATTTTATCTGAGGTCAGGTAAAAGGCTTCTCAGCAGAAAAACAGAGATTGCGATACAATTCAAACCTGTGCCGCACATGATGTTTTCTAACCTTCTGAATGAACCCATACAGCCGAATACCTTGGTGTTTAGGGTACAGCCTGATGAAGGTATTAACCTTGTATTTCAGGCAAAAGAGCCTGGCTCAAAGGTCTGTCTGAGGCCTGTTGTTATGGACTTTTCCTATCAGGGTGAAATATTGTTAGATGCGTATGAATGGGTATTGCTGGATTGTATGCGCGGAGACACCATGCTCTCTGTAAGGGAGGATGCGGTAGAACAGACATGGAGGTTTCTTACCCCGGTAATAGACAGGCTTGAATCTGCGATAAAACCGGAAAAATTTTCCAACTATGCCGCAGGTTCGTCCGGGCCTGCGGAGGCTGCATTATTGATTGAAAGAGATGGCAGAAAATGGAGGTCGTTGTAACCAGAAAAATGTATTTGGTCTTTATTTTTCGGGGCAAACACAATACTTGAGCCAAAACCTGCCCCTGAGTGCATTCATCAGGGGATATCTATTTAGAAAGGCTGCCATTATCCTCCTGTACGAGTCGGGAAGGTGAATGGGCAGACTTGTAAATATGCGCCATCGAGATAAATTCTGGTATATAAGCGCCAATAAACTTTTTTCAGGACTGAATGAAAAAGAGAAGGTAGAAATGCTTTCTCATTTAAAGGAAGCCGTTGTTAAGAAGGGAAGTTTTGTTTACACTGCCGGAGACAAGGCCGAAACCCTCTATATCCTTAAGGAAGGGAAGATTAAGGTAAGCCGTCTCTCCGAAGATGGCAAAGAATTGACCATAGATGTGCTCAGGACGGGAGACATCTTTGGTGAGCTGGTGTTAGCCGGCGAGGAAGAGAGGGAGACAATTGCAAAGGCTGTTGAAGATTCATTTATATGTGCTATCGAAAAAGGAGATTTTGAAGGCCTTATCAGGAAAAACCCTATATTTTCTTTCACGATAACAAAATGGATGGGATTAAGGTTGCGAAGGGTTGAGAATCGGCTTGAAAATATAATCTTTCATGATGTCCGCACAAGAATTATCTCCATACTGAGGGACATTGCTGTCAAATATGGTTCTCCTGTTCAAGACGGCACCCTTATAACATTACGTCTCACCCATCAGGATATTGCCAATCTCATCGGCGCAACAAGAGAAACAGTAACTGTAGAATTGAACAACCTGAAAAGAGAAGGCTATATCATAACCAGTAAGAGAAGTATTATCATCCCTGCAAAATAACTCCCATAACGATTTGTAATCTCTCTTACATATTTTTCGTTTCACTTTTGATAAATTTTACATGCCTTAAGAGAAGAGTGGCTTGACAATCTCCAAAAATGCGAACACAATTAGAGCGTCATTTGATAAGGGGATCTCAAGCTTATAACCGATAAGCGATTCTATAGAAAGGGGGTGAATATTATGGCAGAGCAATCAGCAAAGGAGGTGATAACATGTCTCTTATGTGCCCCATGCAAGGCTGTAAAGAAAAACAGGGTATGTGCACCCATGAAAAAGTGATGCTCGCTCTTGCCGTCATTATCGTGTTGGTTATATTGATTGTAAGATTTGTTTAAAGAATCGCGCATGGTGTTGACAGAATTTTGCTATGACTTGAAATAAGTTTACAAAACAAACCAAGGAGGTGCTGTATGAAACTCAGAACAATAGTCAGTGCATTTGCATTTTTCTTCATGTTTGCGGCCTATGGCATCGCAGGCGACCTGGAGATGATGAGCCCGTTGATGCCTGCTGAAAAGGTGGAGGCCATGAAAAAGATGATGATGGAGATGGCCCCGGATACGCTCGAGACGTCTATAAAAAGGGGTGAAAAACTTTTCAGCGATACAACCCTCGGCAAAAATACCACAGGAACAAGCTGCTACACCTGCCACCCGAAAGGCGGGACTATTGGCGGCGCAGCAGATATGGAGTGGAAGGGGATGCCTATGAAGGTTAATATCCCCACGCTTATAGGCGCTGCTGCGAGCTTTCCCAAAGCCATAGGCCCAATGAAGGTGGTAAGTCCAGTGAGCGGACAGAACAATATGTGCATCATGACATTTCTGAAAGGCACTCCCCTTGACCTGAACAGCCAGGAGGCAACTGACCTGGAGGCTTATGTCTATTCCTTGAGCAAAGGGAAGAAGATAAACATGGGCGCAAAGAAAAAGGTTAAGAAACCTGTGCCAGGCGCAATGTAAGATTAGGGGAGGAGACGTCGACCTCCCCTCTTTTTATGAAAAGGGTGAAAGCGATGATTTTGAGAATAATTTTTTTGGCATGCCTCGTACTCGCCGCTAATGTTTATGCAGAAACATTTATAGTTTCCGGAGACCCTGAAAAAGGAAAGGAGATATTTAAAAATAAGGGATGCGCCATATGCCACAGCATAAACAGGGTTGGCGGTGCCATAGGCCCTGACCTTACGCAGGTAACCATAAGAAGAACTGACGAAAGACTTGTAAATTGGCTTAAAGACCCGCCCTCTCTTCTCAAGGATACTGATATGCCAAAGGTTCCGTGGGAATCCGAGCAGGAGATATTTGACCTCATAGCCTATTTTAAAACCGTGAAAAAGGATATGGATAAAAGCTTTCTGGGAAAGGTCTCTAAAAAAGAGGCGGGCAAAAGGCTTGTAAAGGAATACGACTGCAAGTCTTGCCACAGGATTAAAGACCCTGAATCAGGAAGGGAGCGTTTTCCGGATTTAACGCACGAGGCACGTAAGAGAAATCAGAAATGGCTTGATAAATGGCTTAAAGATCCGCAGGCTGTAAAATCAGGGACATTTATGCCTACCTATCCCCTGACAGATGAGGAGAGAGCGGCAATTGTAGAGTATCTGTCTACATTAAAATGATATGTTTTTAACTATTTTGTCCCCTCCCTTTATGATAACCTGAAAAACGCATTTGGTTTTTATTTTTAGGGACAAACACACCCCTGAAAGATTCTATCAGGAGTACATTTGTCCGAAAATGCA
Organism: Deltaproteobacteria bacterium RIFCSPHIGHO2_02_FULL_43_33; assembly: GCA_001798165.1. Taxonomy (GTDB): domain Bacteria; phylum Desulfobacterota; class GWC2-55-46; order UBA9637; family UBA9637; genus UBA10170. The sequence goes on along the minus strand of MGRL01000088.1, from coordinate 7,136 downwards.
AATGCATTTTTTTGTGTTGAGGAGGCTATGTGCAGATCAGGGTGATCTCAGATATTGAGGCCATCAGCCATGAGGCAGTTAGAATCTTTGTAATGCTTTCAAAGGAATATATCGGGTCTCAGGGAAGATTTGTTGCTGCCATTTCCGGAGGCTCAACGCCAAAAAGATTCTACGAACTCCTCGCATCTGACAGCTATCGCGGCAATGTAGAATGGAGCAAAATCCATCTTTTCTGGGTAGATGAGAGATGTGTGCCAAAAGAAAGCGAATCCAGTAATTTCATGAGCGCATTTGACCATCTCATATCAAGGATTTCTATCCCTGATGAGAACATACATAGAATCAAAGGCGAATACGGGCCTGAAAAAGGCGCGAGGGATTATGAAGAGCATATAAAAAGATTTTTTGGAATATCGGCACTGCCTGTGTTTGACATTATTATTTTGGGTATGGGCGAAGACGGACATACTGCCTCGCTTTTTCCAGGTTCAAAGTCATTGGATGAAAAAATAAGATTTGCCGTTCCTGCCTATGGAGAAAAGATGAACAGGGTAACCCTTACGCTCCCTGTGCTGAACAATGCAAGACATATACTCTTTCTTGTGTCAGGTCAGTCAAAGGCAGATGTATTGAAGGATATTTTAGAAAACACGGAGAAAAGGAAAAAATACCCTGCAGGGCTTATGAGTCCTGCCCACGGCGACATAACATGGCTGATTACAAGGGATGCAGCAGGGAGATTAAAGACAATAGAATAAAAAGGAACAGTTAGCTATGACTGAATCAAAAATGCCTTTCGGAAAACCAGGTTCTCCGCCTAATTGGTCTCCTGCCTCAAAACAGGGTGTTGGCACAGCCCGCAATGATATCTCAAAGGTCTGGTTTACCATAGCAAACGGGATTGTGACAGAGGTCTTTTATCCCACGGTAGATACGGCCAATACAAAGGATTTGCAGTTTCTTATAACGGATGGCAAGACATTTGTTGATGAAGAGAGGAAAGATACTGTATCAAAGATAGAATATATTGACCAAAAGTCTCTTGCATATAAAATAACCACTACAGCAAAGAATGGAAGATACAGGATAGAAAAGCATATCGTTACAGACCCCTTTGGGCAATCTCTGGTGATTAAGACTTCATTTCAAGCAGTGAAGGGCAATTCTGATGATTATCAACTCTTCATACTCCTTGCACCCCATGTAAAGAATAAAGGTTTTGAAAACTCAGGAAGATGCACAAGCTACGGCGAAAGGGATTATCTTATAGCAGGGAGGGAAGATATAAGCCTTGCCCTTACAGCTGATAAACCTTTCAAAAATATGTCGTGCGGTTATTCAGGTTATTCAGATGGATGGCAGGATGTAAGAGATAATCTCAAAATGGATTGGTTTTTTCATAAGGTTGAAGATGGGAATATAGCTATGGCTGCAGAGGTTGACGCAAAGGATTTTACTATTGCCCTCTCTTTTGGCAGAGATGATGTTGAGGCGATTGTTGAGGCGAGCAAGACATTAGAAAGGGGCTATGAAGCAATAGAGGCAGAATATACAAAGGGGTGGCGGGACTATTTATCCGGGCTTAAAGATTTTACCAGAGAAGGATTTGACAACGGCAGACTTTTTTATATAAGCGCAATGGTATTAAAGGCCCATGAAGATAAAACCTACAAGGGTGGAATTATAGCATCCATGGGTGTGCCATGGGGTGAGTTCAAATCAGAGAGAGAGGTTGGCGGCTATCACCTCGTCTGGCCAAGGGATATGGTAAAGGCAGCCTTTGGCTTCATGGCAATGGGAGATATAGACACCCCTCTCAGTATCATGGAATATCTGAGGAGAACGCAGAAACCGGATGGTTCATGGCCGCAAAATATGTGGCTTGACGGCAGGCCCTATTGGCACGGGATTCAGTTGGATGAGGTGGCCTTTCCCATACTCCTTGCATGGCGGCTCAACTCTATGGGAATGTTTAAAGAAATTTTCTATCCTATGATTAAAAAGGCTGCATCGTATCTTGTTAAACAAGGCCCTATTACCGAGCAGGAGAGGTGGGAGGAAAACTCCGGTTTTTCACCATCAACGTTAGCCATTGAAATTGTCGGCCTTATTGCCGCAGCTTATTTGGCCAAAGAAAGAGGCGGGCTTGCAGAATCCCAATATCTCTTTGAGATTGCGGACTACTGGCAGACAAAGATTGAGGATTGGACATTCACTGACTGTGGATGCATATCACCTGAGCATCCGGAGCATTACCAGAGGATTGCATCCATTGCGTCTGAGACGTTGGAGATGGGCGGAACTGCCTGTCAGATATTTTTACCGATGAAGAATTTGCCGAAAGAAGTAATGGCAGCGCCTTCTCAATGCACTGTAGTAGACGGGGGGTTTTTAGAGCTTGTGAGATATGGAATAAGGAATCCAAAAGACCTGCACATCCTTAAAACCCTTTCTGTCATTGATAAGCTATTGAAAGTCGATACATCTTTTGGTCCTGCGTGGCACAGATATAATAATGACGGTTATGGAGAAAAGGAAGATGGTTCGCCATTTGACGGTTCAGGTATTGGAAGGGCATGGCCGCTGCTTACAGGCGAGCGCGGCATGTACGAATTTCTTGCAAACGGTAACATTGACCCATACATAAAGGCAATGGAAGGTTTTGCCAATGAGGGAGGAATGATTCCTGAGCAGGTCTGGGATACGGAAGATATTCCGGAAAAGCGGCTTTTCAAGGGCAGAGGCACCGGCGCTGCCACGCCCCTTGTGTGGGCGCATGCAGAATACATAAAGCTCTTAACAAGCAAAAGAGAATGTAGAGGCTGTGATATTGTATCTGAAATTTACAATAGATATGCCGTTAAAAAGGTAAAGAGTGATATTACATCATGGAAGAAAAATAAACCCATCAAGAGGATGAAGGCATCAAATACATTAAGAATTGTTACCCATGCGCCGGCCATACTCCACTGGAGTAAGGATGACTGGCAAACAGTAAATGACGACAGGCTTATGCCCCCCGGGCTCGACCTTTTTTATATAGATATGCCTGCAGGAATATTTAAACCAGGGGATGCCATTGTCTTCACATTTTTCTATCCGATAGAAGATGAATGGGAGGGGCAGGATTATAGGATAGCGGTGGAATAGAATGGGCCGGATGGCATTCCGTTCACTCTAAGCCGTAAAACAGCGATCCAAAACTCTGAGATTATTTGCCGAGGGATTGAATGGCCTGTTGGGCAGCTGGAAAATCCGGTTTCAGCTTTAAGGCCATTTCATATTCCTTTATAGCCATGTCAAGTTGACCTTGGCCGGCATAGACATTTCCGAGATTATTATAGGCTTCCGGGTAATCAGGTTTTAATCTTATGGCAGTTTGATATTCTTCTATGGCTTTATTTAAATTACCTTGATTATAGTAGGCAACGCCGAGATTATAATAAGCCTTTGCATAGTCTGGCTTAAGTTTAATTGCTGTCTGGTATTCCTGTATAGCCTCATCAAGGCGGCCCTGGTTAGAATAAGCGAGCCCCAGATTATAATAGGCCTTTGCATAGTCTGGTTTAAGTTGAATTGCCGTCAGGTATTCCTGTAGAGCTTCATCAAGGCGGCCCTGGCTGTAATAAGCGGCTCCCAGGCTATTATGGGCTTCCGGATAATCTGATTTCAACTGTAATGCCGTCAGATATTCCTGTATAGCCTCATCAAGCCGGCCTTGATTATAATAGGCGAATCCCACATTATGATGGGCTAATGCAAGGTTAGGCTCAAGCCTTACGGTATGCAAATATTCTTGTGCGGCCTTATCCATCTGACCCTGATAATAATAGGCGTTCCCAAGGTTGGTGCGCACCCGCGCCTTTATAAGATTTTTCTTTACCACATCCTCCCACAATCCTATATCATTCCTCCATAGGGCATTTCTTTTATATGCTGCAAGTGAAAGAGAGATGATGATGAAAAATATAAAGACAATAAGATAGAAATGTTTTAAACGAGATGGGATAATGCTGACTTTATCTGCGCATACTTCTATTTTTTCAATCCCTTTTATCTTTGTTCTGCCCATAAGGTTTTTTAACACACTGAGGCAATGTTTGCAAAATCGTTTTTGACAATATTCTTAAATGGATATATGGTATGCATTGCGATAAAGAAATCGACATGACAGTTTAGGGAGTATTTTCAAGGTGAACCCACATGAGCCATTAGCTCACCTGTCTGCCGTACTGATGGCACAGGCAGGCGCACAGGCAGGCACAGGGGGATGAAAATTGGGTTTTTGTAGCGTTGGGGTTTATCCCCAACGAAAAACTGTTGCCCATAAAGGGCAACGCTACGGTAATGTGAATATGAAACATTTTCAGGTGAAAGATATTATTTATTACATAGCAGTAATATTATTGTTTGCCGGCTGTAGTTTTTCTTCCAATGGCGAGCGGATATTTTTCACAGCAACGAGCAAAAATGGCTCAATCACAATAAAAGAAGGGCCGCCGATGTTCAAAAGCGCAGTTAAAGGCTGTGCCCATTGCCACGGAAGAGACGGCAAAGGAGGCCGCAGCCTTGATGCAACAGGTATAAAAGGCCCTGACATAAGATACAAAACCCTTGCATTAAAATACAACGGTTATCTAGGTTTTTTGGAAGGAAAAGGAGAAAAGATTTTAGGCGGTGTTGACATCCTGATAAAGCGGGCTATACTTAACGGCAATGGGCCTGGATATAAACTGAATGCAGCTATGCCGAGATGGTCAATGACAGATGATGACCTGAATGATGTGATTAATTACCTGAAAGGACTTCCATAATATGGAAAATGTAACCCTGAGAAAATTCCCATTCGCTATACGACTTATCCTCTCCTGTTTTCTTATTACCGTGGGCATCGGCTATCTTTCCGGCATCACCTATCTCTTTCTGATTGATATTGAACCGCATAGAAAGACAGGCATGGGGCTGGCTTATGGCGTTATCCTAAAGTATTACGGCAATAGGGAAAACAGCCGTCTGGAGGCATCGCTTCGCGGCAGCATGGGAGATTATGTCAGCCCAATGGATAAGGAGCTTGTTATCCAGTGGATTCGCAAAGGCGCAAAAGAGGAAGATTACTCATCGGTAAAGCCGATAATAGACAAGGCCTGTGCAGGCTGTCACAGCAAAGAAGGAAGCCTGTCGCCTTTAACAAATTATTCAGAGGTGTCAAAGATTACGGTAATTGACTTTGGTCAATCTATCAAAAGCCTGTCAAGGGTTTCTCATGTCCATCTCTTTGGCATAAGCCTGTTATTCCTCTTAACAGGCATTATTTTTTCATTTAGTGAGATAAACATAATTATAAAGACCATTTTTCTCGTCCTCCCGTTTGCATCTATGTGGGTAGATATAGGTTCTTGGTGGCTTACTAAATTTGAGCCTGTCTTTGCCTACACAGTGATTATCGGCGGGATGTTTGTTGGTATGTCGCTGGCAGTGCAGATACTGGTTTCTTTATATGAGATGTGGCTAAAGCCTGTTAGTTTACGTTGAAAATTGTCCGTCTGCTGTCCGCCTCAGACTGGGCTCAACATACTCTGTAGCGCCGACCTTTATGGTCGGCTGTTGGCAGGGGTTAAACCCACACGCTGCTTGCTCCGCTTCCTGCTTGATACCTGCAGGGACATGCTTGCATTTATGCAATTTTTGAGCGTAACCTATAACTAAGCTGACTGTTCACGTAAACTCATCTACCTTTATCCCCAACTCCTTTATCTTCTTTCTCAGTGTATTTCTGTTGATGCCCAAAAGCTCTGCTGTCTTGACCTGATTGCCGCTTGTTTTTTTTAATACAAGTCTTATTAAAGGTCTTTCCATAAAAGGCAGTATCGTATCATAGAGTTCATGCTTATCCTTTATATTGATGCCGCCTATAAAACTTTCTATCCTGTTGTATATAATATCTTCAAGGGACTCCTTTGCCTGTTTTTTCTGCGGCAGCGCAAGGTCATTGGGTGAAAGCACTGGACTCTGCGATAGCAGGACAGCCCTTCTTAAGATATTCTCAAGCTCCCTTACATTGCCTGGCCAAGGGTATGCCTTGAGCGCATCTACTGCCTTTTCTGAGAGTCTCCTTGGTTCAATGCCCATCTCTTCCTGAAATCTATGGATGAAGTATTCAACAAGGAGCGGTATGTCGTCTTTTCTATTTCTTAAAGGCGGGAGTTTTATAGTAACGACATTGAGCCGGTACAGCAGGTCTTCCCTGAATCTTTTTTCTTCAACCGCCTTCTCTAAATCCTGGTTCGTTGCGGCTATTATCCTTACATCCACTTTCATCGGCTGTTTGCCGCCTATTCTGTAGAACTCCCGCTCCTGAACAGCCCTTAAGAGCTTGCTCTGCAGGTCAGGAGACATGTCTCCAATCTCATCCAAAAAGAGAGTTCCATTATTTGCAAGCTCAAATTTACCCTGTCGCGCCTCTGTTGCGCCGGTGAATGCCCCTTTTTCATAGCCGAAAAGCTCGCTCTCCATAAGTTCCTTTGGAATTGCAGCGGAGTTGACGGCAATAAACGGTCCTTCATTCCGCCGGCTGTTTATATGGATGAGCTTTGCGAGCAGTTCCTTGCCTGTTCCGCTCTCGCCTAAAATAAGAACAGTGACATCCTTTGGCGCAACCTTACCTATAGTCTTGAATACCTCCTGGACTGCCTTGTCCTTTCCGACAAACGTTATCTCTTTTGCCCACTTTTCCTTGAGCCTGTCCTTCAGGGTGGAGACCTCTTCTTTCAAGTTTTTGTGTTCAATGGCCTTGTCCACAATCAACTCTATCTCGCCTATGTCAAACGGCTTTGTTATGTAGTCAAATGCCCCGCGTTTCATTGCCTCTATGGCATTTTTCATTGTCCCTTGGGCTGTCATTATAATAATGGGAATTTGCAGGCCAATCTCCCTTACCTCCTGCAAGACATCTAATCCGTCTTTTTCAGGCATTCTGATATCCATGATTGCAATAGAAAACTCCTGCGTCTTCAGCATATCAAGGGCAGTTTTGCCATTCCGCGCCTCAGATATCGCTATCTTTTTGTCCTCAAACATGCGCCGAAGAACCCATAGTATGGCTTCGTCGTCGTCTACTATCAAAACCTTGTTTTTCA
>MGRL01000087.1 GCA_001798165.1 Deltaproteobacteria bacterium RIFCSPHIGHO2_02_FULL_43_33 | reverse complement strand
AAATACGACAAAAACAGTAGACATCTAATCTTGTAAGGCAGGCATTATTACTCTTTCTTGAAGCCACCCATACCACTCTTCCATACCATGACCGGTCTTTGCAGACAATTCTATGATATCAAGCCTTGGATTGAGGCTGAGGGATTCCTTTTTAACCTTTGCGATATTAAAATCTGTATGAGGAAGTAAGTCAATTTTGCTTATCAGGAGAACTGATGCCTCGCTGAACATGAGGGGATATTTAAGGGGCTTGTCATCGCCCTCTGTAACACTTAAAAGCATTACCTTCGCATTCTCACCAACCTTAAACTCTGCCGGACAGACGAGATTGCCAACATTCTCTATAATCAAAATGTCAAGTTGAGAAAGCGGCAGGTCATCCATCACACCCCTTATCATGTTGCCGTCAAGATGACAGGCGCCGTCTGTATTTATCTGCACAACCGGGGCGCCGGTTGCCTCTATCCTCTCCGCATCCCTTGTTGTTGCTATATCCCCTTCAATCACACCTATTGCAATTTTATCTTTAATCGCATGGATGGTCTTTTCAAGGAGCGTTGTCTTTCCGGCGCCCGGAGCGCTCATCACATTGATAACAAAGATGCCGTTTTCATCGAATATCTTTTTATTCTCTTCAGCAATCCTGTCATTTGCCTCAAGGATGTTTTTGACCAGTTTGACCTTCATTGTTTCTCCCGAAAGTGATTGCACAGATTTAAAAAAGCAGATTACACAGATTTATACAATAGAAGAGTTTTTAATCTGTGTAATCATCTTACTCTACATCAATCTCTTCTATCAACAACTCTCTTCCTGTTATGAGCTTAAAATTACCTCCGCCACAAGAGGCACATTCAAAACAGTAACCCTTTATCTGAAACACCTTTGAGCAGTCATCACACTTTGCAGTTATAGGCACATTTTCAATATAAAGCGCTGCCCCTTCTGCCATAGTGCCTTTGCTCGCTATCTGAAAGGAAAATTCCAGAGCGGAAGGCACAACCCCAGCCATCTCCCCTATTCTGAGCTTAACAGAATTTACCCTTCCTCCGCCTGATCCGCCTAAGGCGGAGGAAGTCTGCTCTTTCAATATACCGATAATACTTTCTGCAATGGCAAGCTCGTGCATGTTTACTCCTTCAACTCATCCATCTCTATAAGCTCATTTATTAACCTCATAGCATCGTCTCCAGCTTCTTTATCAATTTTCTGAATAGCAAAACCTGCATGCACAAGCACATAATCTCCAACATTTACATCTTCTGGCAAAAGGAGGATACTGACATCACGACGCACACCATGGACATCAATGGTAGCGATGGTATCTTTTATCTCTACTATTTTAGATGGAACTGCGAGGCACATAAAATTGTGTTAAAAAGCAGGTTAAGGTCAAGGTTAAAGCTTCAAGCTTAAAAACCTTAACCTAAACCTTAGCCTCAACCTTAGATTTTTTGCATTTCAGTTCTACTCCCCACTCATTTAACCTTTCCATCACTGTATTAATGAGCCTCTTAAAATTCTTTTTTAAAACATCTGACATATCGAGGCCAATGCCTATATTATCGGGCTGAATGCCTACAAGGGTCATTTTTGCCGGCGTTATTCCCAAAAGTCTTAATGCAGAAATAACATCAGGAAAGGCTATTTGATGTACGGAAAGCTTTGCGCTGATAAATGATGGGATGTCCTCATCTTCAATAGTTACAATTGTCCCTGGCGCTTTTTTTATATTCACCGCATCTATAATCAGAATTTTATCCTTTCCCTCTATAAAGCCAACAAGGTCAAGTCCCATGGTCCCGCCGTCAATAAGCTGAACATTCTGGGGAAAATTATACCTTTTTCTCAGCGCTTCAGTGGCATGAACCCCGACGCCCTCATCCTGTAAGAGGATATTGCCGAGGCCTAATACAGCAATCTTATCATCTAAATTTGAGTATGCCTTTTTTACCCTCACCTCATTCCTTTCCCGCTACGAATTTATATCCGCTGAATATTGAGCCCATGACTCCGTTTTTTTCCGTTGAATCAAGCCACCATGCAATATACAGATGCATGCCGATAAAGACAAATATAAGATACATAGATAAGTGATGCAAGAGCCTGATTGTCGGGATACTCCACACACTTAACAGCCATCCGCCAAGGACTGGCCAGATAAAGCCTTTTTGCGTAAGGGAGTATATGGCGAACCCTGAAACTATCTCAAAGGCAAAGAGCAAAAACACAAAGAAATAGGTAAGGCCGGCAGTGACTGTGTGGCCAACAGCGTGGGCATGTTTTCTTGATATAAGGGTATAAAATTTAAAATCACCTATCAGTTCACGCAAACGTTCTCCGGTAAATGGAAACCAGACCTTCCAGCTTGCATACTTATTGCCCATAAAAGCCCAGTAAACCCTAATGATAAGGCTCATGAGAAAGACGTATGCTGACACAAAATGGATGAACCTCATCCAGCCCATGATATATTGGTTTGTGGAATAGGCATGTGCAAATGGGCTTGCAATGTAAAAGCCTGTAATGGAAAGGGCAATAATGCATAAAAAGCTTATCCAGTGGGTGAGCCTTATTGGAAATTCCCAGACATAAACCCTGTTAAGCTCATGCATATTGACCTCCGTCTATCACTGATTACACAGATTCTTGAAAACGCTTACACGAAAATGTCATTCCGAACGAAGTCTGGCTTTGCCCTCAGAATGACGGTGATACTGTCATCTGTGTAATCTACTTTTTAAAATCGGTGTAATCATCCCTTTACACTACCCTTATCCTCGTTACCTCTCTCCCAGTAGCATCTATCACATGAACAGCACACGCCATACACGGATCAAATGAATGAATAGTTCTTAGTATCTCTACAGGCTTATTTATATCTGCCACCGGTGTTCCGATAAGTGCAGTTTCATACGGCCCTCTCTGTCCTTTTGCATCACGCGGAGAGCCGTTCCATGTGCTCGGCACAACACACTGATAATTCTCAATCTTGCCGTCTTTTATCCTTATCCAGTGACCCAACGCTCCCCGGGGCGCTTCATAAAAACCAAACCCCTTTGCCTCTTTTGGCCATGTTGAGGGATCCCATTTCTCGCCATTATGAATCTTGTAATCGCCCCGTTTCATATTTGCTGCAAACTCATCAAGCCAAACAGGAAGCATCTCAGCTGTTATAAGGGTTTCTACTCCACGTGCTGCAACCCTTCCCAGTGTTGAGAAGAGCGCTTCAGGGCCGACATTGAGCTTCTTGAGAACAGAGCCAATAACCTCCTTCACCCTCTTATGACCTGATGCATAGGCAACCAGCATCCTTGATAGCGGGCCGACCTCCATGGGCATATCTTCATATCTCGGCGCCTTTATCCAGCTATATTTCTTATCTGTCTCAAGAAACTCATACGGTGGTTTTGGCCCTGTGTATTTAAAGTTTGTCTCTCCATCCCACGGGTGCTTGGATTTTGAATCTCCCTCCGGATACTCATACCATGAATGGGTGACATACTCCATAATCTTTGTGTGGTCAACAGGATGAACTTTGCTCAGGTCTTTATTTTTGATTATGCCCCTCTGAAAATAGGTGTTGGCTGTATTGATTTCTGTATCATTTGGGAACTGGCCGTAAGAAAGGAAACTCCCCACACCACTCCCGTATCCTGCCCACTCTTTATAAAAAGATGCAATTGCAAGGAGGTCAGGTATATATACCTTTTCAACAAATTCATGCGCCTTTTTTGAAAGCCCTGAGATAAATGCAACACTTCCTGCATTGAGCGCATTCTGGCTGTTCGGGTCAATAGGTATAGCCATGCCGCCTACAAGATATGTCTGGGCATGGGGATTTTTGGCTCCCAGCAAGGCCTGAATCTTTATTACCTCCCTCTGCCAATCCAGAGCCTCGAGATAATGTGCTGCTGCCATAAGATTTGCCTCTGGAGGGAGTTTATATGCAGGGTGACCCCAGTAGGCATTGGCAAATATGCCGAGCTGGCCGCTCTCTACAAATGTCTTTAGTCTGTTCTGAACCCCTTTAAAGTAAGTTGTGCTTGAGTTATGCCAGTCTGAGATAGACTGGGCAAGGCTTGATGTCTTTGCAGTATCAGCCTTGAGCGCACTGACAATATCTACCCAATCAAGGGCATGGAGATGGTAAAAGTGCACAACATGGTCCTGGACATACTGAATGCCGGATATCAGATTTCTGATTATCCTTGCATTATCCGGTATCTTTATTTGTAAGGCATCTTCGACCGACCTCACCGAGGCCGTGGCGTGAACCGTTGTTCAGACCCCTCAGATGCGCTGGGTAAATGCCCACGCATCTCTGGGATCGCGGCCCTTAAGGATAATCTCAATCCCCCTGAACATGGTGCTCGCTGCCCATGCGTCAACTACCTTGCCGCCTTCAACCTGCGCCTCAATCCTCAGATGGCCTTCAATCCTCGTAATCGGGTCAATGGCAATTTTGGCCATAGCCTCACCTCCCTATAAGTTTTTTATTATTTCACCCTCTCCATCTTTTAAGCTTAGGAATGAATGATTGGGCCAACTGCCCTGCCTCAACCTCTGTCATGTGTCTTAATTGCACCAGAAAGTCAGTCACCTTATTAATCATCTTATCCAGAGTAATGTTTGGCTCCGTAAATTTCCCTTCCTTAAAACAGAAGTGACAGTAGTCATTATTCTTCAACCCATCATCATTTGCCCCAAAGTCTTCAGGCCTTCCCATAGGCATTCCACAACTTTGGCAAAAAGGCACTTTGGGTTGGGTAACTTTCATTATTCCACCTCTTCTATTCTTTCATACCCCGTTACACCCTCTCTCTATAAAAATTAGAGAGTAGTAAAACGAACTTCTCTTGCTATTTACTCATCCCCTACCCTGAATGATGCATCCATACGGGTAAAGAGGTTACTGGTCCCAAACTTGAGAGTTGGGACATCCGGGAGTGTAACAGGGTAAGCCTTATGACTCTTCCTTATCTTCTCCTTTTGGCCTTAGCGCCCTTATAATGCCATGTGCTGCGAGGCCTGCTGCTGTTGCTGCTGCAAGACCAACGCCAATCTTGTCAGCAGTAGATTCAACGCCAAATCCAGGCACATTGGGAAGCCTTCTGTAAAACGGCGTCATGGTGTCCCAGAAATTCGGCACTGCGCATGCAAGGCAGCCGTGTCCTGCCTGCACAGGCCAGCTCGTCCGTTCATTGTATTTAACTGTGGGACAGTTATAAAAGGCCTCCGGTCCTTTACAACCCATTTCGTAAAGGCACCATCCTTGTCTGTGGCCTTCATCTCCCCATTCTCGAACAAACTGGCCTGCATCATAATGCGCCCTTCTTTCGCAGTTATCATGTATTCGTTTGCCGTGGGCAAATAATGGCCTGTTGAGTTTATCTGTTGCTGGAAGTGTTCCGAAGGTAAGAAGGTGGACAATGGTGGCTGTGATATTCTCTGCATTCATGGGGCAGCCGGGCAAGTTTATCAGCGTAAGCCCTGGTATAGCCTCCCTGACACCTACGGCGCCGGTTGGATTGGGCTTAGCAGCAGGAAGGCCGCCAAATGACGCACAGGTGCCAACACAGATAGTTGCCATGGCATTTCCGCAGACCTCTCTTGCAATATCAATAGCTGTCCTTCCGGCAATACATGCGTATACGCCGCCATCTTTTAACGGTATGGCGCCGTCTACAATAGCGATGTATTTGCCTTTTTGATTCTTTACTACATCCTGTAATGATTTTTCAGCCTGCTTGCCGGCAGGGGCCATGATGGTTGCATGATAATCAACAGATAAAACATCGAGGACAATCTCTGCTATGGTAGGCTTGCTTGCCCTGAGAAGCGCCTCTATGTCGCCAGCGCAGTTCTGGAAATCAAGCCATACGAGGGAGGGTTTTTTGGCCTTTTCCAAGGCATGGGCTATCTGAGGAATGTATAATTCGGAAAGCCCAAGGAGCGCTGCTATTCCACCGCAAAACTTTATAAAATCTCTTCTGCTAATCCCGTGATATTTCAAGACTTCGAGAAACTGCGAGCTTAATTCATTTGTCTTTTCCATAAACAGTCCTCCTTGTAAGGCTGTTTTATGAACCCCGCTACACCTGCTCTAAAGAATTCAAATTCTCTGAAAAACTGATTTCCAAACTACCATCTCTCCCCAGTCCGAACACTGGGGTATCTCGGGTGTAGCGGGGTGAATTTAACTGTCACAACTCGTCGTAAGCCTCACCCTGTGGGCTGGTTCTCCACGCTTTAAAATTACCACCCCTTCCCTGCATTTTAGTTTCTCGTATGGGTAATCTATAGCACAAATTGCTATTATGTCAACCCTTGGCAAATTATTTTGTGGTCAAACAGCCTTTTAGATGTTCGTTAGGTATCAATCTACCTGACAATCTTCTCAACCTCTGGCGAAAACTCTTTTTCATTGAAACCTGCAACAAACCTCTTTGTAACAATGCCGTCTCTATTTATGAAGATAACGCCAGCGCCGTATGCAATACCATATTGTGCAGCAACACGGCCCTCAACATCAAAAGCCAGCGCCATCTCATCCATCTTCATGGTTTTTGCATAGTTCAAGAGGTTGGCCTTTGTATCCTGAAAACCGAGGCCTATGATAACCAGCCCATTCTCTTTATATTGATTGTATATCCTCTGCACGAGAGGAATCTCTTCTTTGCAGCGCTGTCACCACGAGGCAAACCAGTATAAGATAACCGGTTTGCCCTTGAATTCTGAAAGAGACAGAGCTCCTCCGCTGAATTTCTCAGCGGTAAAATCAGGCGATAGTTTTCCTTCAACCTCAACCTTTGAACAAGATGTAAAAAGAAACAAGGATAGAGAAATGAATATAAGTATGCGGCCAATGTTCATGATAATAAAATCCTACCTTTTTATGAGAGTTCCTATAAAAGCGCCGACAAAACCAAACAAAACGCCCCATGATGCATAGTGGATTAATGCCATTGGCGTAAAATGCATTCCTTCGCCAAACCACCGTATAGAAAACCAGATACCGAACAGAATGCCAAATACAGTTCCTGCAACCCCTCCAATCAATGCTCTTTTGAAGATATTGTCAGTAAATCTTCGTATCGGCTGTCCGCATGTTGGACAGATTTTTGTTTCATTATTCATATTGCTCCTTCCGTAGGTAGTTGCCCATTTATGGGCATATTTAAAAACGCCGATAAATCGGCAAATTACACCATTTATTGTTTTCTAATCTTCTCTATCCCTCCCATGTATGGTCTGAGGGCTTCAGGTATTATAACACCCCCGTCCTCCTGCTGGCAATTTTCCAGTATAGCAACAACAGTCCTGCCAACCGCAAGGCCGGAGCCGTTGAGGGTATGGACAAACCTCGGCTTTCCGCCATCCTTTGGCTTATATTTTATATTCGCCCTCCTTGCCTGAAAATCCTCAAAATTGCTACAGGATGAAATTTCTCTGTATTTACTCTGTCCAGGAAGCCAGACCTCTATATCATAGGTCTTTGCGGATGCAAAACCCAAATCGCCGGCGCAGAGCGCTATTACCCTGTATGCGAGATTGAGTTTCTGTAATATCTTTTCTGCATTCTGAGTAAGCGTTTCCAACTCTTCGTATGAAGTCTCTGGTTTTGAAAACTTTACAAGCTCCACCTTATTGAACTGATGTTGCCTTATAAGCCCCTTCACATCCTTGCCGTAAGAACCTGCCTCTTTCCTGAAGCACGGCGTGTATGCTGTATAATAAATCGGCAAATCATCTTCTTTCAATATCTCATCCCGGAAGATATTGGTAACAGGGACTTCTGCTGTAGGAATCAAGAAGTGGTCCCAGCCTTCTATCTTAAATAAATCTTCTTCAAACTTTGGAAGCTGACCTGTGCCTGTCATGCAGGCCCGATTCACCATAAAGGGCGGAATAACCTCTGTATATCCGTTCTCACGCGTATGAATATCAAGCATAAAATTTATAAGCGCCCTTTCAAGAAGCGCACCAGCGCCTTTGTAGAGGCTGAATCTGGCGCCAGCCAATTTGCCTGCCCTCTCAAAATCTAAAATTCCGAGCATCTCGCCTATCTCGCTGTGATCTCTCGGCGCAAAAGAAAATTTCGGCAGACTGCCGCTTTTTCGCACCTCAACATTGTCTTCGGATATCTTGCCTGAAGGGACTGATGAATGCGGAATATTGGGGATATTGAGCAGAAGCCTCTCCAATGCATCCTCTTCTTCTTTTACTTTTTCATCCAATTCCTTTATCCGTGAAGAAACCTGTTGCATATCAGCTAAAAGATGAGCAGCATCTTTCTTTTCCTTCTTAAGCCTTGCAATCTCTTCGGATGCGGCATTCTTCTTTTGCTTGAGCCCCTCCACCTCTGCTATAAGCCTTCTTCTGTCTTCATCAATCTTTTTAAATTCAGAGAGGTCTATAGTACCACCCCTCAGGGCTAATCTTTTTTCGACCTCTTCCAGATTATCTCTCAAGAATTTTATATCAAGCATACGTCACACCGCTCCGTTGAAATTGCAAAATAAAAAATGTACATTTAAAAATTGAAAATAAAAGCGTTCTTAATTTTGCAATTTGCAATCTTCATTTTCCAATTGCCTAAGGCTCCCATCTCTTATACATCTTATTCTCAATCCCCAACGCATCCAGAACCTTGCCTACAACAAAATCAACGAGGTCTTCCATCTTTTTAGGTTTGTGATAAAAACCGGGCATTGCAGGAATGATGTGCGCGCCTATGCGGGATAGTTTCAGCATATTCTCCAAATGAATTTGATTTAAAGGAGTTTCCCGTGGAACAAGGATAAGCCTGCCTTTTTCCTTGAGTACAACATCCGCCGCCCGCTCAATGAGATTCCCCGATATGCCGCAGCTAATCCTCGCAAGGGTTCCCATAGAGCAGGGGCATACAATCATATCGCGAGGAGAAGATGAACCGCTGCTGAGATGAGAAGAAATATCATCTGAGGGATAGCAAGTTAACAGGCCTTTTGTTCTGCCGAAATATTTTTTCAGCCCCTTTGCTATCGCAACGCTGTTGCCTTTTAATCTTAAATCTGTCTCTTGCTCCAGAACCAAAAAACCAGAAGGGGAGATGATGATTGAAACATCATCTCCCCCTTTGAGAAGCACTTCTATAAGCCTGAGGCCGTATACCGCCCCGCTCGCCCCTGTTATGGCAACAATTCTGCTATTTTGCTGCAATCTCTCAACCCCTTACTACTCCTTCGTCTTTGTCTTTATAGCAACATAAAAGGTATTGCCACCCCTCACTATACGGAAGAGTACCGTATCAGCCTTAGAAGCTGTCTTCATTGCCTCTTTATATTCCTTAAGATTCTTAATTTCTTTTCTATTGATCTCTTTTATAATGTCACCGCTTTTTAGACCAGTTACTGCCGCGGGGCTGTCAGGTTTTACTGCCGTTACCACTACGCCATCTGTATCTTTAAGGTCAAGCCTTCTGGCTATATCAGGAGTTATTGATTGAACTGAAAACCCAAGCTTTTTCTCAGGCGTCAAATCTTCCCTGTCCCCGCCGGCTGCCACTTCTTCCTCGCCATCTTCCTTCATCTTGCCAATAGTAACTGTAAGGAATTTTTCCTTGCCATCCCTTATAATCTTAACCTTTACAGTTTTACCGGGGGCAGTTGTGGCAACAGTTCTCGGCAGGTCGCTCACCTCAGTTATTGCCTTGCCGTCAAATTCGACAATAATATCTCCAGCCTTTATGCCACCCTTATCTGCCGGCTCATCTTTGTTGACAGAGGATACAAGCGCTCCTTGTTTATCCTTAAGGCCAAAAGACTGGGCAAGGTCAGGCGTTACTTCCTGGATGCTGACACCAATCCATCCCCTTGTTACCTTTCCTTTTTCCTTCAGTTGCAATAATATATCCTTTGCCATGTTTATCGGCGTAGCAAAACCAACGCCCTGGCCGCCTGCAATTATCGCAGTATTTATCCCTATAACCTCACCTTTCAGATTAAAGAGAGGGCCTCCGCTGTTGCCTGGATTAATGGCTGCATCTGTCTGAATAAAATTATCATAAGGCCCTGCCCCAATGACTCTCCCCTTTGCGCTTACAATACCAGCAGTCACGGTATGGCTGAGGCCAAATGGGTTGCCTATGGCCATGACCCATTCACCTATCTCCAGCTTATCAGAATCTCCAAGGTTAGCCACCGGCAGGTCACCATTTGCATCTACCTTTATCAGAGCTACATCCAATCTGGCGTCCTTGCCGATAACCTTTGCCTTGTACTCTTTTTCTTTTTTATCTGAAAGCGTAACTATTATCTCTTCTGCGTTTTCTACCACATGGTTGTTGGTCAGGATGTATCCCTCTTTGTTGATTATAAACCCCGAACCAAGGCTCTGCCTTTTAAACTCCCTTTCCGGCGACTCTCCGAAAAATTTAAATTCATCTCCAAAAAAATCTTCAAATGGGCTTCTGAACTCTGGGAATGGCACCATTGGTTTTTGTTTGATTACCTGAGTGGTGGATATGTTGACCACAACCGGGTTGAGGTCCTTGGCCAATTTCACAAATGAATTTGGCTCAAGCTGCGGCATTTCTGTTTTCTCAGCTTTCTCTTTCCAGAAGCTCTGCGCATCGGTCTGCGGCGTAATGCCAAATTTTGCAGTCAGCGCAACCCCCAAGACAAGGGAGGCTATGCCTACTATTGCGATGCTTATAATATTTATTTTCTTTTTGCTGTTACTGTTTTTCATTTTCTTTCTCCTTCATTATGAGCTTAAGGCTTCAGGCCTCATTCATTATGCAGTTTTTCAGCCTTCAGCCATTTGTAATTTATGCAAAATGCTATCATCTCCTCTTTAAAAAATTATTAAAAGATTATTAAAGGTTATTATTTCGATATATTAACATACCTCATCCTTAAATCATAAAGAACATTATCTATGAACCCTCCCTCTCCTTCTGTCAGGTTACCTTTAGTTTTTTGCTTGAGCATGTCAATTATGTCTATTGTGTGCCGTGCAAGTTCAAGGTTCTTCTCGTTTTTATTGGTTTGCGGGTTAGGAATCTCACCGAGGTGCAGCAAGACTGATGTACTCAAAGATAAAATAAGGGTAGAAAAATCCACAGGGGTAAGAGGCGCATTTTCTGGGCTATCTTGCGGCTTCTCAGCCTTCTCTTCTTTTTCCTGTACCTCAGACTTTTCATCGCCTGATTCTGTGAATCTTCTTTTATCTACAACCTTGAACTCTTTGTTATCCATAGTAAATATCGTGTCAGTGTCCGTTCTCAGTGACCGTATAAATACCGTGATTCGTGACCGTGTTCCGTGTCCGTGAAGAAAAGTTTTTAACGGTCACGGACAACGGTCACGGTTAACGGTTTTATGTCGCCTCCACCTTTATATGTTTAGGTTTTTGTTCGTGCGCCTTCACCAGTATAATCTCTAAAACGCCCTCATGATATTTTGCCTTAACATCATCTTTGTCTACTACATACGGCAGGGTAAAAGCCCTTTGGAAAACACCATACGACCGCTCCATTCTATGATAGTTCTCTTCCTGCACATTTTTTTCAACCTTTCGCTCACCTTTCAGCAGAAGGATATTATCCTTTATCTCTACTTCAATATCCTTCTTATCTATTCCGGGAAGCTCCGCCTTTAAAACAATATGATCTTCGCTCTCATATATATCTACAGAGGGAGTCCAACCGCTCCTCCCAAATTCTTCACCATGAATCTTTACCTTGGAAATTGTTTCGTCAAAAAGCCTGTTCATCCTCTCTTGAATAGTCAGCAGATCCTTAAACGGATCCCATTTTAGAATCGCCATAGTTGGCCTCCCCGCATATTTTTCTGTATGAAAGTAATTAAATAGTAATTAAATCAAATTTATTTGATAATCGCACATTTGTCAAGACTTGTTTATCATTTGAGAAGCTAACGGACTGTATTCTTTTTCGCCTGTTCAAACTTAAGTTCTCCTTTATAGGCGTCAACAACAATACTGTCCTCTTCTTTAAACTCGCCCTCAAGAAGTTTTGTTGCAAGGGGGTCTTGAATCTTTCTCTGGATAAGCCTCTTCAAAGGTCTTGCGCCATAGGCAGGGTCATAGCCTTCACTTGCCAGAAGCCCCTTTGCCTCATCAGTTAGTGTTATGTTAATCTTTTTCTCACGCAGCAATTTTCTCAGACGTTCCAGCTGTATATCTACTATAGACTTGATATGCTCTTTTGATAATGGATGGAAAATTATTATGTCATCAATCCTGTTCAGAAATTCCGGTTTGAACGAAACCTTTAAACTTTCCATTATCCTGTTTTTTATCTCATCATATTCCTTTTCTCCAAGTTCGGTTAGAAACTGGCTTCCAATGTTTGATGTCATGATAATCACGGTATTTTTAAAATCAACCGTGCGCCCCTGGCCGTCTGTCAACCTGCCATCATCAAGTATCTGCAAGAGGATATTGAAGACCTCCGGGTGCGCCTTTTCTATCTCATCAAAAAGAAGAACAGAATAGGGCCTTCTGCGCACAGCCTCTGTTAAATAGCCTCCTTCTTCATAGCCAACATAACCGGGCGGCGCGCCAATGAGCCTTGCAACCGAGTGCTTTTCCATAAACTCGCTCATATCAATCCTTACCATTGCCTGCTCATCATCAAATAAGAACTCTGCCAGAGCCCTGGCTGTCTCTGTCTTTCCAACACCCGTTGGACCGAGGAATATGAAAGAACCAACAGGTCTGTTTATATCCTGAAGCCCTGCCCTTGCCCTTCTGACAGCGCTTGATACTGACTTTATTGCCTCATCCTGTCCCACAACCCTCTTTTTCAGTCTGTCCTCCATCTTGAGGAGCTTATCCCTCTCGCCCTCCATCATCTTTGTTACAGGAATGCCGGTCCATTTTGACACAACCTCTGCAATATCCTCTGAATCAACCTCTTCCTTGAGCATTCCTTTGCCCTTTTGAAATTCTGTCAATCTCTTCTGTCCCTGCTCCAGCTCTTTTTGAAGCTGGACAAGGACGCCATACTTAAGCTCAGCAGCCTTTCCAAGGTCGCCTGCCCTTTCAGCCTGAGATGCCTTTAATTTTGTATCTTCAATCTTTTCCTTAGCAACCCTTATCTTTGCTATCTCTTCCTTTTCCTTTTGCCACCTCGCCTTGAGCCCCGAACTCTCTTCCTTGAGATTGGCTATTTCTTTTTCAATCTTCTCAAGCCTTTCAAGAGATGTCTTATCTGTCTCCTTTTTTAATGCCTGTCTTTCTATCTCAAGCTGGATAATTTTTCTCTCTATCTCATCTATCTCTGTTGGCATGCTGTCTATCTCAATCCGAAGCCGGGAAGCAGATTCATCTATCAGATCAATTGCCTTGTCTGGGAGAAATCTGTCGGTAATATAACGGTGGGATAGTGTTGCCGCTGCTACAATTGCAGAATCCGCAATCCTCACGCCATGATGAACCTCATACTTTTCCTTTAGCCCTCTTAAGATTGAAATAGTATCCTCAACTGTTGGCTCGCCCACATAAACAGGCTGGAAACGTCTTTCAAGCGCTGCATCCTTTTCAATATGCTTTCTGTATTCATCAAGCGTTGTTGCGCCAACACATCTGAGTTCACCCCTTGCCAATGCCGGCTTAAGCATATTTGACGCATCCATTGCGCCCTCTGCCGCACCCGCACCGACCAAAGTATGAAGCTCATCTATAAAAAGTACCACCTCGCCCTGCGCTTCATTAATCTCTCTTAAGACCGCCTTGAGCCTGTCTTCAAATTCTCCCCTGTATTTTGTCCCTGCAATGAGCGCACCCAAGTCTAACGCCAAAAGCCTTTTATTTTTTAAAGTCTCCGGCACATCGCCTGACACAATCCTCTGGCTTAAACCCTCAACAATTGCAGTCTTTCCAACGCCTGCCTCGCCAATCAGCACAGGATTATTTTTTGTTCGTCTGGAAAGCACCTGAACAACCCGCCTTATTTCGTCATCACGGCCTATAACAGGGTCAAGTTTTCCCTTTCTTGCCATCTCAACCAAATCTCTTGTGTAGCGCATCAATGCCTGATACTTTTCTTCCGGGTTTTGGTCTGTTACACGCTGGCTGCCCCTTAGAAACGCCACTGCCTTTAATATTGCATCCTTTGAAGCACCCTGAGCCAACAATACCTTTGCAGCCTCGCTTGCTTTCTCATCTGCAATGGCAATGAGGATATGCTCTGTGGAGACAAAATCATCCTTTAACCTCTGCGCCTCTTCAAATGCCTTGTCAAGGATCTTTTTTAATCTTGCTGATAGATACACCCCTTCAGAAGCACCAGAAACTTTGGGGGCCTTTTTCAACGCCTCCTCAAGCTGTCCCTTTATCAGGGATACATTTGCACCAACCCGCTGAAGAATCGGCGCAACTATGCCTCCCTCTTGGTCAATCAAGGACAAAAGCAGATGCTCAGCATCAACCTGCTGATGTTGATACCTTTCAGCAATAGCTTGCGCCTCATTCAACGCCTCTTGTGATTTTATGGTAAATCTGTCAAACCGCATAAGCCAATAACTCTTTGCCAAACAATTATAGGTATAATTTAGGCTTAAGATATGATTATGTCAAGGCTATAACAACATTGTTTACTTGACACGGTATATCAACTGGAGGAATTAGGAATTAGTAGGAATTAGAAGGAATTAGGGAATTAGCTCCACTTCCCGGATTTTTCCGATTCGCATATCGCGTTCACTCTCAAAAATTGTCCAGATGATAGGAAGGAGCAATCTATGTTACGAGATTCCTCGCTTCGCTCGGAACAGACTCCGCAGATGGGCGCTTTTCAGCGTGAACTATCTTACCCTTTTTATAAACTCCTCCACCGGCATTGCAGGCAAGGTAAGTAGCCGCACAGAGCCTCTTGAACCGATCTCAACCGACATCCTCATAACCGTCTCATTATCAGGCGCCTCAACGATATTTACAAAATCATACTGTCCAAGAAGGGCATACTGTTTGTGAATCTTTACCCCCATCCCCTCAATCTCCTTATTGACCTCCAGTATCCTCCCCGGCCTCTCTTTAATGCTCTTTCTACCTTCATCGGTGAGATTACTTAAAACAATGTAGTACGGCATAAGCGCCTCCTTTTTAGATTTTTAAAATTCTGGATATTAAATAAAAAGCGGCAGGCTTTACTACCGCTCTTTTTCTATAACCCAGGGCCTTTCTTAAAATTTATCTGTTTAATTGCGTTAAACAGGAAATTAGTGATGATACGCCTCTTCCACATGCAAGAAGTTATCTATCTCCTCTTCAAGCACACCAGCAAGGTCTGATGTTGTGATAAGGCCGCTCAGTTTGCTGTCCTCCACTATTGGCAGTCTGTGAATCTTATTATAAGCCATTAGTCTGCCTGCCTCGGACACATCTGTCTCTGGCGTGGCTGTTATAATATTTTTCCGCATTATGGAACCCACATTGACATTGTCTGGGTCTTTTCCTTCTGCAAGCCAACAGGCAATGTCCCTGTCAGTAATAATGCCTTTAAGGCGCTGACCGTTTATAATGAGCACACATCCTATCTCCTTCTCCTTCATCAGTCTTGCCGCCTCTCTTATTGTGGATTCTTGCGACAACGTAATGAGTTCTGTCTGCATTACATCTTTTATCAGCATAATGTTTCACCTCCCTTATGATAAGGCCCTGGGTAAAAACCACATCTTTACTTTTTAAATAAAGCATAGCCCAAAAGGATGATTTGTCAAGCCGCTAAAAACACCCAAAAATAGACTTTGATTTTTGGGGAAACAGTTTTACACTGCCAAATAATTCACCCCCATTGAGACATAAGCGCAGAACTTGCTTTACCTCGTACTTTGTACTTTTTTCTTGACAACACAATATATTGTGGTATATTAGAGGCCAACCCACAATATATGCTATATTTTGCCTTAAAAAACAAGTACTTATACCTGCCTGATTTTATGTCACCTAACTATACTAAAAATAACTGCCCGAAGGAGGTGTTATGGGTGTAGAACAGAACATTTTGGGGGATGATTTTAAGACTTCTATCTCGAAGAAAAAACTCTCCCGCGGGACTCAAAAACAGAAGGGGATAACCCCGCAGCTTGCACCAAATGCAATTAAGGTGCTGGAAAAGAGGTATCTTAAAAAAGACCTGAGCGGCAGCCCAACAGAAACCCCTGAGACTATGTTCTGGAGGGTGGCGGAAAATATCAGCCAGGCAGATAAATTTTACGACCCAAAGGCAGATACTCAAAAAACAGCAGCGGTATTTTATGAGATGATGACCTCTCTGGATTTTATGCCTAACTCTCCTACCCTTATGAATGCCGGGAGGGAGTTGCAGCAGCTTTCTGCATGTTTTGTGCTTCCAGTGGATGATTCAATGGAGAGTATATTTGAGGCTGTAAAGCATACAGCCCTTATCCATAAGTCAGGCGGCGGCACAGGATTTTCATTTTCAAGACTCAGACCGTCCGGCGACATTGTTGGTTCAACATCGGGCATATCTTCTGGCCCAATATCATTCATGACTGTATTTGACTCAGCCACAGAGGCGATAAAACAGGGAGGCACACGCCGTGGCGCAAATATGGGAATCCTTCGCATAGACCATCCTGACATAATGCACTTCATAACCTGCAAAGAAGATAACAACAAACTCAACAATTTCAACATCTCTGTTGCCATAACAGAGGATTTTATGAAGGCTGTAGAGAAAGGCGCAGAATATGAACTCAAGAGCCCAAGGACAGGAAAGGCCGCAGGCAAATTAAACGCAAAAGAGGTGTTTGATAAGATTGTGAATATGGCATGGAAGAACGGGGATCCCGGCATAATCTTTATAGACAGGATAAACAGGGACAACCCAACCCCGCACATAGGCGAGATAGAATCAACGAACCCATGCGGGGAACAGCCGCTCTTGCCTTATGAATCCTGCAACCTCGGCTCTATAAATCTTGCAAAGATGATTAAAAAAGCCGTGAGTGGTAAGTCGGAAGTGGTAAGTGATAAAATAAGAACAACGCTTTCTACTCACGACTTACGACTTACAACTTACGAAATTGACTGGGATAAGCTTGGGCATATTACAAAAGAGGCGGTTCACTTCCTTGATAATGTAATAGACATGAACCGTTATCCTATTTCACAGATAGAGAAGATGACAAAGGGCAACCGCAAGATAGGCCTCGGCGTAATGGGTTTTGCAGATATGCTGGTAAGGCTCGGCATCCCATATAATTCTCTTGAGGCGACAAAGGCCGCTGAGGATGTCATGGGTTTTATACAGGAGAAGGGAAGGGAGGCCTCTATAGAGCTTGCTGAAAAGCGCGGCGCATTTCCAAACTATGAAGGCTCTATCTATAGTGACGGCGGCAAGGTAAGAAATGCCACAGTAACCACTATTGCCCCCACAGGCACAATATCTATGATAGCAGGATGCTCCTCAGGCATAGAGCCGATATTTGCTTTGGCATTTACAAGGAATGTGCTTGACGGCGCAGAGCTTGTTGAGGCAAATCCGCTTTTTGAAGAAATTGCCAAAGAACGCGGCTTCTACAGCCCTGAACTCATGAAACAGGTTGCCAAGACAGGCGGGCTGCATGATGTAAAGGGGGTGCCGGATGATATAAGAAAATTATTTGTCACCTCGCATGATATCACCCCAGAGTGGCATATAAATATGCAGGCCGCATTCCAGAAATATACGGACAACGCAGTTTCAAAGACCGTCAACTTTTCAAATGAGGCGACGGCTGAAGATGTGGCGGATGTCTACTGGCTGGCATACGAGCTTGACTGCAAAGGGGTTACGGTTTATAGAGACGGCTCAAGAGAGGTGCAGGTGTTAAATAAAGGGCAGAAAGAAGGGTCAGGGGTCAGGGGCCAGGGGTCAGAAAAACCAGCCCCCAGCCCCCAGCCCCACGCCCCAGTTTTCTTAACTCCTAAACCCAGAGGTGAGATTACCTTTGGCGCAACACGGAAGATGAAGACAGGGTGCGGAAATCTCTATGTAACAGTAAATGAAGATGAAGAGGGAAGGCCGTTTGAGATATTTACGCAGATAGGTAAGGCAGGCGGATGCGCCGCGTCTCAGTGCGAGGCAATCGGAAGAATGGCATCCCTTGCATTAAGGAGCGGCATTCAGGCGGAAGAGGTTGTTAAACAGATGCGCGGCATAAGCTGCCATGTGCCTGTTGGATACGGCAAAGAAAAGATATTATCTTGTTCGGATGCTGTTGCCAGGGCAATGGATTGGTATGTCAACTACAAAAGGCAGACAGGAGTCAGGAGTCATCCGCCTCTGGCGGAAGGAGTAAATGCTTATCACTCACCGCTCACTACTTTCAATATAAACGAAGGGGTTGATGTTTTCCAGAGAGGCGCTTGCCCTGACTGCGGCGCACAGATGCAGTATGAGGAAGGATGCGCAAAGTGCAGTTGCGGGTATTCGGATTGCGGGTAAGCTATGATTTCAGCGTGCTATGCCTTGACTGCGCCCAGCACGACTAAAAGGAGGTATATGAAGCCTGCATTAACCGAGAAAGAACATCTCGCTATAATGGAGTTTAAAAAAAGACTGGTCGAGAGATTGGGCGAAAATCTGGTTGCCATAAAATTATTTGGCTCAAGGGCAAGGGGCAGCTATAGGGAGGGGTCTGATATTGACCTGTTGATTATCTTGAAAAAAGAAAATAGAGAAACAGAAGATATACTCATTGACACAAGGCTTGAGATATTAAACGAATTTGATGTCTACCCTGAGATAGTCTCTTTTGCCCTATCGAGATATCAATCCTTTAGAAACCTCCAGGTTCCGTTTCTTCTGAATGTGGAAAAGGACCAATATGAATTATACGCCAGAGAATAAGCGGGAATTGACAAGACGGTATTTAAGGATTGCAAATAAGAGGCTAAAATCCGCCCATGCCTCAATCAATGTTGGAAGTTTTGAGGATGCTGTTTCCAGGTGTTATTATGCGATACTGGATGCTGCCACCGCCCTTTTGATACTCAAGGATATCGTGCCAAAGAGTCATGAAGGCGCCATGCGTCTCTTCAGCCTCCATTATATAAAGCCCGGAACTATTCCACAGGAATACCAGAGGCTTTTTTCCAAGATGGAGAAGATGAGGCTGGAGGCAGATTACTTCCATGAAAGGGAGTTTACAAGGGAAGAGGCGACAGAGGCTATATCCATGGCTGAAAGGTTTGTAAAGATGGCAGAGAAAATGGTGGGGGGATAGTGTATAGACGCCACATTGCCGAGGCAGCGGAGCAGGACGAAGAAGTGCAACTGCGGGTATTCGGATTGCGGGTGAGGAATATCTGTTTGTGAGATTAGGAATAGATAAAAACCATAATAACAATTGAACAAGGAGGGAAC
>MGRL01000086.1 GCA_001798165.1 Deltaproteobacteria bacterium RIFCSPHIGHO2_02_FULL_43_33 | reverse complement strand
TTTATGATATTTAATATCACAAAAGGTTATTGCCTATTAAGGTATTTATAACCTCCCTGGAAGGACGCTGCTTTTTCATATTACCATTCCCGCAGTGATTCTGAGCGGGAATCTGGCTCTAACTGCCTGAAAAACCATATCCCCGATAAAGACATTCGGGGATGACAAACAGTTTTGCAAGAGCCTCTGGCGGCTAAATGAACCTCCCCCGCAGCAAGCTGCGGGGTATCCTAAAATCTCCCCTCCCTTGACGGGAGGGGACAAAGGGGAGGGTGGAAACAACATTCTATCACCCCCACCCTAACCCTCCACCATCAAGGGGGAGGGAACTATAAGGTAACCCTGCAGCAAGCTACAGGGAATTGCAAGATTAAATTTTCTGTTTGACCGCATTTACCTTACAAACCCGTGAAACCCCGGCGCTCCAGCCTTATTTGATTTATTTTTCTTCCCTGTCATATCGACAATCACCTCATCGCCCTCTTTTATGTCTCCTTCTATAATCTCTGTATAATTGCCGTCGCTGACCCCTGTCTTTATATATACCGGCTTAATTTGGTCATTGTTTAAAAGCCACACCTTTACCCCTTTTTCCTCTTTTTCTTGTTTAAGGGAATTATCTTCAACAGGTTTAAAGCGCAGCGCAGCATTAGACACTTTAAAAACAGCATCTCCGTGATAGGTTACTATAGACACATTTGCAGTCATGCCGGGCTTTAATTTCATCTCCTTGTTAGCGACTTCAATAATAACATCATAGGTAACTACATTTTGAACTATTATGGGCGCATTTCTTATCTGCGACACCATTCCCTTAAAAATCAATTCCGGATAGGCATCTACCGTGAATGTTGCCTCCTGCCCCACCCTGACAGCGCCAATATCCGCCTCGTCTACACTGGTATTTACCTGCATTTTTGTTAAATCCTTTGCAATGGTAAAAAGCGTCGGCGTCTGAAAGGACGCTGCCACAGTCTGGCCTATGTCAACATTTCTGGATATTACAATGCCGTCAACAGGGGATTTTATAACGGTATAATCAAGGTTTACTTCAGCAAGCTCCAATGATGCTTTGTACTGCTCTACCTGAGCCTCTGCTGATTTTAACTGGGCCACGCCGGCATTGTAAGCCGCCTCTGCGCTGTCTCTCTCGCTTTGGGCAATAAGGCCTTCTTTGTATAATTTTGACACCCTGTCAAACTTCTGCTTTTTATCAATAAGGTCGGCATTGGATTTTTCCACATTGGCTCCGGCATTGATAAGGTTTGCCTTCGCCTGATCCCTCTGTGCAATAAAGGTCTTCTGGTCAAGCCTTGCTATGACTTGGTCTTTTTTTACTGCAGAATTAAAGTCTGCATAAAGTTCCTTAATCGTGCCTGAGACCTGACTGCCGACCTGGACAGTAACAACTGCATTGAGGGTGCCTGTTGCAGAGACGCTGGATTCTATAGCGCCTCTCTCAACCTTTACAGTTTTATACTTGACTGTTTGATTGTTTTCCCTCCATAGGAAAAACCATGCTGCTAAGCCGGCAACTGATAGCGCTGCCACAAAGATAATTATTTTTTTCAAAATAAGCCTCTCCTGAACATATTAGATATTTGCATAAGAAGCAATCAACTTGCCGATTGCTTTATGCCAATTATGCTTGCCACACCTGTAAGCACAAGCCCTGATAGAATGGCAATAACGCCAACAATTGTAAAATTATACGCCCATATCATTCCAAACACACCGCCAAGATAGAGCATCCCTGAATGGAACACAGCGCCCACTAAAAATGTGATGCTTAATAATTTTTTGAAATTGGCAGGTATGGCAAGGCTTAACAGGACAAGGCCTGCGGCTATGTTAAGCAGCGCCTCAAGATTACCGTGGGCATGAGGGCCTCCTGCGAGGAGAGACAGGTTTTTCGCATCTCTCACATAGGTGAATATGCTTACCGCAGCCTGGCCAATGACCTTATTGGGATTGTCGGTTCCTTTAAAGTCATTCTCTAATCCTTCCTGAACCTTACTTACCACCTGCGCAGTGTCACCGATAGCCTTTATGCTTGCGCCCAGATGCGGCACCAGCAGCACCGGGCCTAAAAGGGCTGTCAATGCCAGATAAATGAAACCGAATACAATGTTAATTTTGCCGTTCATAAGAACCTCCTTTTTTAATTACAAATTATCAATTAGGAATTAGGAATTTTTTAATTCTTAATTCCTAATTCTTAATTCCTAATTATCAATGCCCCCCGCACTTCCTTTTTCCATAGAGGTAAGTTTCTGCCATTCTTCCTCGGTAAAGGTCTTGCTTCCATGAATCATAGAGGAAATCAAATTGTGCCGTTCTACAAATTCATGGACAAATACTGCAAAGACATGGGCAATAATATAAAGAATGATAAGAGCGTAGCCAAATTCGTGCCACTCCAATAAAGGCGAATTCTCCCTTAGGTCTTCCTGCATATTTAAAATAATGACCCCTGTCACAACCTGTATGCCTGCAATTATAAAAAATAAAAAATAGATAATGCCGGCAAATGAGTTATGGGCCTTATACAACGGCGGTGTTCCTCTCAAAAAGCTAAAATAATAACGAAGTGTATCTGTAATAGTTTTACGCTGACTTGAAGTCAAGGGCAAGAGGTCCCGCCAGCTTGCCGTAGCCGGGCCGATAAAAAGCCATAGGATGCGGGCGAATAACCCTGCCGCAAACATATATCCGCTTACGCCGTGAATATTGGCGAGGCTTTTGAGCATGGCATCGGGGATTTCCTCGCCAAAGATTAACATGATGCTGCCGGTAACAATCTGCAAGGCAACCATTACAGCATTCCACCAGTGCAATGCCCTTAATAGAGGATCCCATATTGGATAGAAATGATATGGCGTATTGGTCATTTTATGCCCGCCTGAATGAGATTACCTGCTTTGCAAACTCTTTTATGTTGTCAAGCACAGAATATATTACAGGGACTATAAGGAGCGTTAAGAGCAAGCACAGCGCCTGCCCCCCTACAACTGCTATTGCCATAGATGCGCGGGACGCAGAGCCGTCGCCTTTTCCTACTGCCACAGGGATGAGGCCTGCAATAATTGCCAATGTTGTCATAAGTATAGGCCGCAGTCTTACCCTGTTTGCCTCTACTTGCGCATCATATATATTCAGGCCGCGTTGTCTTAATGTGTTTGTATAATCAATTACAAGTATAGCATTTTTTTTGACAACGCCTATAAGAACAAACATCCCCATAACACTATAGATATTAAGGGTGCTGCCAAAAATGAGCAGGCTCAACAGCCCGAAAGGTATGCTTAAGAATATGGATGCCATTATTGTGACTGGATGCATAAAACTCTCAAACTGCGCTGCGAGCACCATATATATAAAGATGAGGCTCAAGACAAAGGCTATCATGAAATTTAAAAATGCCTCTTGCATTAGTTTGCCCCTTCCAAGGTATTCGGTGTTATATGCCGGCGGCATATTCATTTCCTTCAAAATGACATTAGCCTGGGTTATTGCCTCGCCAAGGGGTTTGCCATAAAGATTGGATATAACTGTTATCTGCCTTTCCTGGGAAAAGCGGTCTATCTGGGCAGGGCTTGTTCCGGAAACAAATGTTGTAATATTGCTCAGCTTCACCTGGCCGCCGTCTGCGCCAGGCACGGTCAGATTTTTTATCTGTGCAGCATCCTTTCTGTAGTCTGCCATCAGTCTAAGGCGGATATTATATTGCTCATCTCCTTCTCTGAAAAGGCCTACCTTTTCGCCGCCAACCATTGTCCGCAAACTTGAGGCAATGGTATCCACTTTGACGCCAAGATCAGATGCCTTTTTTCTGTCTATATGAACCTGTGTTTCCGGATGCCGCAGGGCCTGGCCTGTGTCTGTATCAACAAAACCAGGAATGGCGGAAAGCCTTTTTATCAGCGTCTTTGCATATTCGTCAAGTTTTGTCAATTCAGGGCCGCGTATGATGAGATTGAAAGGCGTCTGCTTAAAACCGCCGCCGGACACAAGATTTATATTTTGAGCGCTTAGCCTCAACCCTGAATATGCCTTGAGGCGGGCCCTCGCCTCCTGCATTATTATCTGCTGGTCTCTTTTTCGTTCTGCAAGATGTTTAAGGCCGACATAGACAGAGATATCTGTTACATTGGACTGATACTGCCCCCTCACGCCGATTGTAGTGAATAAATGTTCTACCTCCGGTATCCTTCTCAGCTCTGTCTCAATCCCTTTTATTATTTCATCGCTCTTTTCAAGAGATGCTCCAGGCGGGGCCTCAACGATGACCTCAAACTCGCTCATATCATCGTCAACGATAAATTCACCCTTCAAAAACTGCATAATCAGCACAGGGGAGAGAAAAAGCACGATGCCGAATATAATGACAATAGCCTTGTGGCCTAAACACCATTTGAGCATCCTCAAATAGCCCTTTTCCATGAGGCTATAAACACGCGACTCCTTTGACTGCGGTTTGTCGGTTTTATTTGACCTCTTTAATAAGCGGGACGCAAGCATTGGCGTAAGCGTAAAGGAAACCAAAAGGGATACGGCTATTGCCATGGTTGCCGTTAGGCCGAAACTTTTCCAAAATCTTCCAACAAGCCCGCCCATAAAGGCAACAGGGAGGAAAATCACAACCAGAGAAAGGGTGGTTGCCATAATAGCAAGCGCTATCTCCTTTGTGCCTTTAATTGCCGCATCCCATGGCGTTTTGCCTTCCTCTTCTATGTGCCTGAATATATTTTCAAGGACAATAATTGCGTCATCAACAACAATGCCTGTGCAGACCGAGAGGGCAAGGAGCGTCATATTGTTTATGGTAAACCCCATATAACGCATTGCCGTAAAGGTGGCAATAATAGATGTGGGAATGGCAAGGGCAGCGATAAATGCTGTTTTCAAGTTCCTTATAAACAAGAGGATTATAAGACTTGCAAGAAAGCTGCCAAGGATGAGATGTTCTTCAACCTGAGACACAGAACGTTTGATAAATTTAGATTGGTCTTTTACTACCTCTATATTTATATCCTGTGGAAGAGCTGTTTTTATAAATTCAAGCCTTTCTTTAACCCTGTCGGTAACCTCAACCGTATTTGTGCCTGACTGTTTTCGTATGAGAAGCGACACTGCATTATTTCCATCCAGCCTGGATAATGTCCTCGCCTCTTCCTCGCCGTCTATCACATAGCCAAGGTCTATCAATCTCACAGGGGCGCCCTTATAATCGGCAACTATTAGGTTGTTGAAATCTTCAACCCGCTCAAACCTCCCCATTGTCCTTATGCCCTCTTCGCGGCCTTTCCATGTAATCCTTCCGCCAGGAATTTCAATATTCTGTCTTTTGACGGAATCTTTCACCTGCTGGATTGAGAGATTGTATGCGCTCAATCTGTCAGGGTTGATGAAGATTTGGATTTCTCTTTTTCTGTCGCCGACAAGGGATATGGCGCCGACATCTTTTACGGTTTCAAGCTGCCGCTTTATCTTCTTGTCCGCAATCTCGCTTACCTCCCTTGCAGAGCGCTTACCTGAGACAACAATAGCCATAACAGGGCTTGAGTCAGGGTCAAATTTTTCTATTACAGGGGAATCTGTGCCAATGGGAAGCTCGGAAACTATGGTAGACACCTTTTCTCTTACCTCATTTGCTGCAACATTAATATCCTTTTCCAACACAAATGTGGCATAAACCTGAGATTGGCCTTCAATCGTGACAGAGCGGAGTTCGTCAATGCCGTTTATGGTGTTGACAACCTCTTCAATTCTTTTTGTAATCTGATTTTCTATCTCTTCAGGGCTGGCGCCCTCAAGTCTTGTTGTTATGGTAACTGTGGGCAGGTCAACCTTTGGGAATAGGTCTATACCCAGCTCCCTGTAGGAAGCAAGTCCGAGAACCACAAGGCTCATGACAAGCATGGTGGCAAAGACAGGTCTTTTTACGCATATTTCGTATAGGGACATAAATTTATAGGACTATAGGCTATGGGCAATAAGCAATAAGGGAAAAACAAAAACCTATTGCCCCTCGCCTATTGCCTATTGCCTGTTCCTTCTACTTTCGCTCCGTCAAATAATTGGTCAAGGCCGGTGGTAGCAACAATATCCTCTGGTTTAATGCCTTCAATAATTTCTACCAAACCAGCTTCGTGCATACCGATTTTCACTAATTGCTCTTTGGCTATGCCATTTATAATCACATACACCTTATTTATGCCGGCAAAGGAATATACAGCGCTTTCTGGAACAAAGGGGATATTGCCTTCTCTTTTTGTTATTACGACAGCCTTGGCAAAAAAACCCGATTTTAATATATTATGCATATTGGGCACCTTAGCCTCTATGGAAAGGCTCCTGGTCTTTTCATCAATTGATGGGCTTACACGAATAATCTTGGCAGGAAATGTCTTATCTTTAAATGCCTCTATGTAAATAACAACGTCTTGACCAACCCTTATGTCAGGGGCGGAAGACTCCGGCACAGCGCCCTGAAACTTTAAGGGATCATTTTTTACCACGATAAACAAGCTCATTTTATCTTTGAGTACTTCCCCTGTTGATATGAACCTCTTTTTTACCTCTCCTTCTATAGGAGACCTTATCTCTGTATCAACAAGACGCTTCTTAGCAATTTCAAACTGCGCCTTCGCCTGATTTACCTGAGCCTCTGCCTGTTTTAGCTGTGCATCTGCCACATCATATTGAGTTTGAAAAGTGTCTCTTTGACTAATAGAAACAACGCCTTCCGAGAAGAGGTTTGTATACCTCTTGAGGTTTGAGCCGGCATCTGCCCACACAGCCTTTGCCCTTTCAAAGGCACGGATATTGATATCTAATGCAGCCTCTGCGCTGTTGAAATTAGATTTGGCGTCCTGCTGGTCAAATCTCAACATAAGCTGGCCTTCAGTTACCTTATCGCCGAGGTCAACAAAAATCTTGTCAACCGTACCCGCTGTCTCATTGCTTACTATAACCTCTTCCCATGGAGCAAGGGTCCCTGTTGCCTCAACTGTCCTTTGCACTGCCCTGCCAACTGCAATCGCAGTGTTCACCTTAAAAACGCTGTCGGCCTTTACTTCAGCTTTTTTTGCATTGCCTTTATCTTTGGAGCAGGACGGCAGAATCAGAAAGATTCCCAATATGCTTACAAAATAGATTGCTGCACCTTTTGTAATAATTTTCATTGTAATACCCTCACTTCGCGGCTGCCATATCGTCAAGGAGAATGCCAACTTTTTTCTTTAATTCAAGAGTCGTCATTTGAAAATCATAGGTCGCATTAATAAGATTGCTCTGGCTTGACACAAGGGTAGTATTGGCGTCTATGACATCTACGTTCGTTGCAAGGCCGTAGCTAAATTGCTTGAAAACCATAGTATAGTTTTCCTCTGCAAATGATACCTGCCTTTTGTTAGATTCTATAACAGAACTAAACGCCTCAAGGTTATGAAATGCCTCCCTCACTTCCAGCTCAATATCTTTTTTGAGGCTAGTTCTCTTAAACTCAGCCTGCCTCTTTTTGCTCTTTGCCTCATCTAACTCTGCCTTTCTTAAGCCGCCCTCAAATAATGGATAGGTAAAGATAATGCCTGCGTACGTGCTCTCGTCATTGAAAAAGGCTGTTTTAGTATCCTGTTCTCTTTTTGAATAAACGCCCTCCAGTTTTAGGCTTGGCAGAAAGTTTCCCCACGCATAAGTAATGCCGTCACCGGCAATCTCTTCATCTATCTTGCTCTGGAGGTAATCTTGCCTCTTCTCTATAGAAAGGGATACCAATTTATCCAGGCTGGCATCAGGGATGGTCTGAATATTGGGGTCAACAACTTTAAATTCTTCTGTCACCCCTATAAGCCTTGACAATTTATCCTTGGCTACCAAGAGGTCTTTCTTTGCATTGGCAAACTCTGCCTCTGCGCCTGCCACATCTGCCTCAGCCCTCAGGACAATCGCCTTTGTAACTTCCCCTACCTGAAATCTTGCGCTGGCAACCCTTCTCTGCTCTGTAACCCTTTTTAAAGCGGATCCTTTTATCTCTACAATCTTTCCTGCCTTTAAAACAGCATAATAGGCCTGAGAAACATTAAGTACAATCCCCTCTTTTGCAGTCTCTAAATCGTGCCTGCTTGCCTCTGCCTTTTTCTTGGCCTGCCTCCAAAGGCTCCATTCCTTACCTCCTGAATACAGAGATTGGCTGAGCTTTATGTCATAAGACGAACTATTGTCAGGCTGAATATTGGTCTTGCCTTCAGAGTATTTTGTATAATTGGCACCTGCTGTCAAGGTTGGGAGTATCTGGGATATGGCTTTATCTATATTTTTTTCCGACTGATATAAATCTTCTTGAGATAGCCTGACTGTTTCATAGGTTGAGATAGCAGAATGCCAGGCATCGGTAAGGGTGATTGTCTTCTCTTCGGCATGCGCCACAGTGAACAGTGAGCAGTGAATAGCGAACAGTAAAATGAAGATACGAAACGGTGAATCGGGGAAACGGCGAATCGGAGAAATATTTTTCACCCCTTCCCCGATTTCCCCCTTCTCCGTTTCTCCCTTTCCTTTCTCTCTCCTGACCCTTGACTTTTTCTTCATACCTGCCTCCTCTCCATGCTTAGTGTGCCTCCATACCTTCAAAAAATATATCTACAAAAATATTTACTACTTTTGTTACAGGCGTTCTGAAGAATCTCTTCATACCATATATCTCTTGGGTCATACTATAATGAAGAACCATACCCATAAATGCCCTGGCTGCAATATATGCATCTGTTTTTTTAAAGCTTCCCTGTTTTATAAGCCTTGCAATATGTTTTGCCAGATAATCCAGCGTTTCTATGGCCCTTGTTCGTATGAATATATCAGATAGTTTATGTCCTTCCAATGCGCTAAACATAAGGAGTTTCATAAAGGTAGGGTCTTCCTGATGCATCTGAA
Organism: Deltaproteobacteria bacterium RIFCSPHIGHO2_02_FULL_43_33; assembly: GCA_001798165.1. Classification (GTDB taxonomy): domain Bacteria; phylum Desulfobacterota; class GWC2-55-46; order UBA9637; family UBA9637; genus UBA10170. Next base: position 10,069 of record MGRL01000086.1, on the reverse strand, counting down.
TAAGGAAGGCGGCGATCTCCCTAAAAACATCCCTCCCCTCTTTCCCTTCCAACCTCCTCATAAGAAACGATTGACCCTGCTTATCATTGCACTGCATGTCGATTATAGCAGAATAAAGGTCTTCCTTCTTTGCAAAGTGTTTAAATATTATTGCCTCGCTGATCCCAGCCTCTTTTGCTATCTCCCGTGTCGTGGTGCCTTTGAAGCCTTTTTGGGAAAAAAGACGCATGGCAACTTTTACAATCTGTGCATAGCGCTCCTCTGCAGTAAACCTCTTTTTAGCCATTTTTATACCCTTACCCTATCAGCAGTCATCCTGTGGTGAGTAAGTGCTTACTATATATAGTGTTTTACATTTTGTCAAGCCCTGAAAATAACCCGGTATTTGGAAGCGGTATTTGGAAGCAATTGACTGCTGTCATCCGCTCTGTTACAATTGTTCCATGCAAACATATCTTGATGATGCCACAGCTAAAATCAGCTTGTTGCAGGAAAACCTTGGAAAGATAATTAAGGGAAAGCCGGATGTTATCAAGCAGGCAATAACAACCTTGATTGCAAATGGGCATCTTCTCATAGAGGATGTGCCTGGGGTAGGCAAGACAACCCTTGCCCACGGACTTGCAAGGTCAATAAACTGCAGCTTTCAAAGAATCCAATTTACCAGCGACCTTCTCCCCTCTGATATAATCGGCATTACCATTTATAATCAGGAAAAGCATATATTTGAATTTAGACCAGGCCCTTTATTTGCCCATATTGTCCTGGCAGATGAAATAAATCGCACTACTCCCAAAACGCAGAGTTCTCTCCTTGAGGCAATGAACGACAGACAGGTTTCTGTTGATAAGAGCACCTATCCGCTCCCCAAACCCTTTATGGTAATTGCCACACAAAATCCATTGGAATATGAAGGCACCTATCCTCTGCCTGAATCACAGTTAGACAGATTTACCATAAGGATACGGATAGGCTATCCGGAACCAGAGGCAGAAAAGGAGATACTCTTATCGCCCTCTGTTGAACTTCAACCCCAGCAGCTAAGTCCTGTTTTATCTGTAGAGGAAGTTCTCTCTCTTCAGGACATGGTGGATAAGGTGAGGATGGATGATGATATTGTGGAATATATCCTCGCAATAGTAGCTGCTACAAGAAAATCTGAAAAATTACGCTTAGGCGTAAGCCCGCGTGGGGCAATGGCCCTTTACCGTATTGCGCAGGCATTTGCCCTCGTAGATGGCAGGACATACTGCACCCCGGATGATATAAAGCAGCTTTCAATACCTGTCTTCAGCCATAGGGTGATTACCACTCAAGGGGAAGAAGGTGGAATAGATGATGCTGAAGGGATTATACAGGATATAGCCGCAAAGATAGAAGTGCCTCTCTAAACAATTTATGAATTTCCGTCTGACATTAGCTGCCCCCCTCCCATGGCTTGCATCAGCTGCCAATCTCATTTCTAAAAAAAACAGGATAAGAAAAAATAAGATAAAATATTTTGTCTTCCCCAGGACATTGTCTTTTACAAAAGAAGGAAGAAGATTCATAGCAATGCTCTTTATAATCGGTATCGCTGCAATCAATACTGGCAATAACCTCCTCTACCTTGTTGTCGCCATGATGTTGTCCCTTATTATAATATCAGGAATACTTTCTGAATCTACGCTCCGTGGCATTGAGGTATATAGAACACTGCCAAGACATATATTTGCAGGAATGCCTGCGACAGCAAAGTTGACTGCATCAAATGGAAAAAGTTTTTTACCGTCATTTTCTCTTATCATAGAGGAAACCCTCCCTTCTCTCCGTTTTCTGAAAGGAAGTGCGAGGGAATTCACGGCAGAGTCAGCTTATATACTGAAATTACCTGCACACGCATCTCTTGCTACAATACAATCATATACCTTTCATAAGAGAGGCCTCTATAAACTGCAAGGTTTTACAGTAAAGACCAGATTTCCCTTTGGCTTTTTTCTCAAGGGAAGAAGGGTGAAATCGTCTATAGATGTGCTTGTATATCCAAGGCTTAAGCCTATAAAGAAGGCGCGCTCAGCAGGGCTGGCGCTGCACGGCGTTAGCCCTTCCCTGTTAAGAGGCCAAGGCGCGCATCTTTACAATATCCGAGATTATACACCTGCTGATGATTCAAGGTTTATTCATTGGAAATCAACTGCCAAGGCTGCGAAACTGATGACAAAGGAGTTTGAGCAGGAGAAAAAAAAGAAAGTGAAGATTGTCTTTTACAATGCCTTGCTCCCCCTACCTGATTTTCATGATAGATTCGAAGGCATGGTAGGGGAAGCGGCTTCATTGACAGATTATTATATAAGGTCAGGCTTTGAGGTAGGTTTTAATAGCCTTACTGCAGAAGTTCCTTGCAAATCAGGCCGTGAGCAGCTTTATAGGATATTAAGAGAGCTTGCCATAATAGAGCCTGTGACGAGCAATAAAGATATATCGCTGAGTGTGAAGGTTATAGGCCAATGAACCCCGTTAGAAGCTTACTATTTATTAAGAAGGCATCTGTTCAGGGCAGCGGTTTGTCTTCAATGCAAGAGACTTCTAACGGGGTGAAATTTTCTCTCTATTTCATTCTCATCTCATATCTTGTAGCAGGCGCGGGGCTTCTTGCACTCAGTCTTACCGATGCAATAAGCCCTCTCTTTATCGTAGGAATGGGCTGTATTGTTTTCCTCAATCTTTTCTTGAATATCAAAGGCAGGACATTTTCCATATCAAAAACCTTATGGAATATAGTTGCCGTTATAATACTGGCTGCAAGCCTCGCAGACTACTTTTTTATATCGCCATCGCTTATAGAAGTATCTACCCGCTTTCTTACTATATTAATGATTGTCAAACTATTTGATCTCAAAACAAACAGAGACTATGCTGTTTTATATGTCCTGGCCTTTTTCCAACTCTTGGCAGCATCAGCCTCAACAGTGAGTCTTTCATTTTTATTTGTTTTAGCATTATACATCCTGACCGGCATATGGGCATTGACAATATTTAATCTTAAGAGGGAATGGGAAGAAAAATCAGCTATACACAAAGAAATCCCAAGAAATATCCTTGACCCGTTTTTTTTCCTTGCAACCGCAGGTTTGGCAATTTTTTCTCTTATTATCACCTTGTCTTTATTTTTTGTTATACCGAGGATGGCTGTAGGATTTCTCCCCAAGACAACTGCTGATATTATAAAGGTATCAGGCTTTTCTGAGAAGGTAGACTTTGGAGAGCTTGGGCCAATCAAGTTAGACCCTACGATAGTTATGCGTGTAGGGCTGCAGCCTCCCCTTCCCCCCCCTTTGTTAAAGGGGGGGCTGGGGGGGTTGTATTTTCGTGGCGTAGCATTTGACACTTATAATGGCACGCAATGGCAGCAAACGATAAAAAAGCTGGCTTTTCTGCAAAAAAACCAGGATGGGGTATTTGCTTATCCAACAAGATATGATTGGGAACAAACAGCTTTAAGCGAGAGGCAGGTAATTAAACAAGTTATCCTCCTTGAGCCGATAGAAACAAATGTCCTGTTTGCAACGTCCTTTGGAACAGGGATTGCCGGCAACTTCCGAAATATTACAGCAGATAATATGGGTTCATTTTACCTGCCAGCCCCATTATATTCCAGGATTGAATATACTGCATATTCTGTTATGCAATCTCCATTAAAAGGTTTACAGCGCCAGCAGGGCAGCATTAAAAACAGTGCATTGCAGTATCTTCAACTGCCAATTGGATATGAGGAGGTTGCATTGCTTGCGCGTGATATTACTATAAGTAAAAAGACTGCGTTTGAAAAGGCAGCTGCAATAGAGGAGTATTTGAAAAAAAATTACCGTTATACATTAACCCCCCGCAAGAGTGCAGGCAAAAACCCGATAGAAGATTTTCTTTTTTACACGAAAGAAGGTTATTGCGAACAATACGCAACGGCCTTCGCCATTCTCCTGCGCGTTGTCGGCATACCAACAAGGCTTGTGACAGGTTTTCTGCCGGGAGAATGGAATAGTTTTGGAAATTACTTCATCGTTAGGCAAAAGGATGCCCATTCATGGGTAGAGGCATTTATGCCAGGCTTCGGCTGGACTACCTTTGACCCCACGCCGTCTGCTGAGGCAGCCGGAGCAGCAGCGCCGGCAACATCTCGCGTAACTTTATATATTGATTCAATGCGGTGGAGATGGAATCGGTATATAGTAAATTATTCTTTCAGCGACCAGGCAACTTTAGCAAGGTCTGTTGAGGATAAAACCCGTTCATTGCTGTTGAATTTGAAATGGCAGTCAATCAGAAAGGGTATTGCAAAGCCAAAGAAAGAAACAATATTCCTTGGAGTTATTGTTGTCGCTATCATTTTAACAACGGTAACCGTGAGCATTTTGAGACAGGAGGCCAAACCAAAATCAGTAAAAACCCCTTTCTTTTACAAAGCATTGTTAAAGGTTTTGGCAAAGAAGGGAAAGATAAAGCAGACACAAGAAACTCCCTTAGAGTTTGCAAATGCGATTGCCTTGCCAGAAGTGGAGGCTATAACAAAAATTTACTACGATGTCAGGTTTGGAGGGTATAAACTAACCGATAGGGAGCAACATAATATACTCATTCAATTAATAGATATCAAGAAAAGGCAAATATAGATAAAGCCAAAACTCAAGGTTGCCCCTCTGCCTTCTTTTTAATATACGATGCAATATCTTTTACAAATTGTTTCATATCTATTGGTTTTGATATGTAGCCGTCAAAGCCTTCTGCAAGTATCTTCTCTTCATCTCCTTTCATAGCAGATGCAGTGAGGGCTATAATCGGTATGCCTTTGCATACATCATTCGACTTGAGGATTTTGGTAGCTGTTATGCCGTCCATCTCCGGCAGGTTTAAGTCCATAAGTATCAGGTCGGGTTTGTCTCCGGCAATTCTTTTAATTGCATCGCTGCCGCTGCTTGCCTCTATAATCTCATACCCCTGAACAGTCAGAATCTCCTTTGTCAGAATCTTGTTCATAGGGTTGTCTTCAACAACCATAATCTTTTTTTTAGTCCCATGTGTCATATTTACATGCCGTCCCTGAATGTGACTACCTTATTGCCGCCGCTTTGAAATGCCGATTTCGCCGCTTTATTTAGATTTGCTAATAATTCCTCTGACTCTTTGCCGTCAACGGGGAATGCGGCAATACCGATGCTCACCGTTACCCTCCCGTTCTTTTTTGCATCAGATGCCGGAAACATATGGTTTTCCACCCGCATCCTCAATTTCTCCGCAACTGCCGCTGCTGCCTCTTTGACGATATTTGGCAATATAATTATAAATTCGTCTCCCCCGTATCTGATAAGACAATCCGCTTGACGAACATTATCCTCTAATATGCCGGAAAGGCCAATAAGCAGTTCGTTCCCCAGCAGAAAACCATTTCTGGTATTATAATCCTGTAGGTTATCAATATCTATCATAAGCATGGAAAATGGCAATCCATATCTCTTGCCTCTTGCAAACTCTTGTACTATCCAATAGCTGAAATACTTATAGTTGAATACCCTTGTCAATGGGTCTATCATCCTTGCCTTTGAAGGATATGCCATCTCAAGTTTTTTTATTTCATTTAATAAGTTGTTTCTTGAAAAGCTTGCCTTCTTCAGTATGTTGGCTATATTGTCCCCAAGCTTTGTTTTGTCTTCCTTAGTTATATCTTTTGCAGTAAATATTATTATTGGTATATCCTTAGCAGTAGGATGTTTTTTGAGCTGTTCAACAACGTCAAAACCGCTCACCCGAGGCATCATCAAATCAAGTATTATGAGGTCCGGGTCTCTTTCCAACGCAAGCCTTATGCCATCTTTGCCATTCGCAGCCTTGAGTACGCCGAACCCTTCTCTTTCAAGAATATCTGCCAGCAATTCCAATACCTGCGGTTCATCGTCTATCGCCAATATGCTGAAGGGATGCCGTTTGACCTTTGAGGTAAAGCTAAGCCGCCCCAATGCATAGAGCAGCTTTTCCTTATTAACAGGCTTTACCATATAATCCACTGCGCCAAGGCTAAAACCAAGCTCTTTATTATCAGCAGAAGAGACAATAATAGCAGGGATATCAGATGTCTCATGAGAGGCCTTTAACTCCTTGAGGACTTCCCATCCATCTTTTCTATGAAGGGCTATTCCTAAAATAATGGCAAACGGTTTTATAGATGCCGCCTTCTCTATAACCTCCACTCCGTCAGATGCCAATTCAACATTATATCCATTCTGTGTTAAATACACCCTGATAAGTTCATTCAATCCTTCAGTTTCACTCGCAACCAATATGGTAGGGGGCAGCATTTCAAGATTTTGCTGCAAAAAGGCAGTTGAAGCAATCTCTTTCGCATCTATAGCAGCAATCCTATGCCCATCAGTCCCTTGCGGGATAGTAAAGCTGAATGTGGCGCCTTCCCCGTATTCGCTTTCTACTGCTATCCTTCCATTATGCAATTCTATAAGCTTCTTGGTTAATGCCAAACCAAGGCCGGTGCCTCCGTATTCTCTTGTTATAGAGGGGTCTAACTGTTCAAATTCCTTAAATATCCTCGGAATATCTTCATTTCTTATCCCTATGCCTGTATCTTTAACAGAGACACAGAAAACCTTTTCTATGACAGTGCCTTTCGGCTCTTCTTTAATGTTCCAATCAATAGCTACCCTGCCTCCGTCTTTATTGAATTTCACTGCATTGGAAAGGAGATTCAGCATAATCTGCTTGAATTTTGGCCTGTCCATTTTGATAATTGGAGATATGGGCGTGGTTTTGCAATCAATAACCACGCCCTTTTTATGCGCCAAAGGTCTCGTGCTGGCCAAAACCTCTGAGATTGAATCTGCAAGCTGAAATTCCTCAATATTAAGCTCTAACTTGCCTGCCTCTATCTTTGACAGATCAAGGATATTATTTATAAGATGAAGGAGGTGTTCACCGCTTGTATGGATATAGTTGACATATTGAGCCTGTTTCTCATTTAATTCGCCAAACGATTTTTCTAAAAGAAGTTCTGAAAAACCCATGACAGAGTTCAATGGCGTTCTCAGTTCATGGCTTATATTGGCAAGGAATTGAGATTTCATTTTGTTAGCTTTGACAAGCTCTTCATTTAACAGCTCCATTTCCTGCTTCTTTCTAAAAAGCTCCTCATTGGCAATTCTGAGCGTCTCTGTCCGCTCTTCTACTTTTTTTTCAAGGGTGGCATAAGAATTTTCAATATGCCCGGCCATCTCGTTAAACTCAGCGGCAAGATCCCCTATTTCGTCTTTTGATAAGATATATGCCCTTTCCTTCAGGTTGCCGTCCGCTATCCGTTTCGCAGATTCTTCTAATGCCTCTAAAGGTTTTACAATAGATTTTGTAAGTATTGACCAAAGCCTTATTGAAACAATAATAGCCAGAATAGTCAGGCTGATAGTCATCCATGTAATGATTGTAGAAAATTCCCCTGTTTTTTTATATTCGCTGAATGCAGAACCTCTTTCTTCAGCTAAAAGCGCCTGCAGCGCATCCATAGCGCTTTTGAACCTTGTTGCCCCATCGCCTCTTAAGAGGCTGATTGCCTTATCACTATTCCCCTTATGAGACAAGGTTATTGCCTCTTTAGTTGCAGAGAGATACTGAGACCATGAATTTTTAAAAGATGCATACAACTCTGCCTCATTATCTCCGCGCCTTTCAAGCTTGAGATGCTCCTGAAGCAGCCCTTTAATCTTTTCATTGTGTTCTGTAAGGGAACGTTCAAGATATTCCTTAGAGGCTGCGTCAGAGACAATGACATAAATATAAAGCTCCTGCCGGGCTGTCAGCATCTCCTTTTCTATAGAAGAAAGGGTTTCCTGGCGCAGGAAAAAATCTTTATAAAGCCCTGTTGTGATCCTGGTAATCTGCCGGGCATTATAAAGGCCAACCATACCGCCTATGCCCATCATGGAAAGGAGGATTAAGAATACAACAGCGACTTTTTTAGAGATGTTATAGCGGTAGAATATATCCCACATATCTTCTTAAATACAGCCAGTCACATGATAACAGCCTGCTCTATCGCGGGCTACTTACCTGTAAACTGTTCCTTTTTACTCATATCTTCATGCATGATAACTACGTTTATTACAGAACCGTCATTATCAAGTATGGGAAATGCCTTTACCTTAAACCGTCTTGGCCTCCCTTTCACTTGTATATGCTCTACCTTTGATATATCATACTCAATCTCCATATCCACTGATTCACCTTTAAAAGCCCTGTTGAGCAACGGAATATATCCCATTTCATCTAATACATTGTCTTTAAGTATATTGTATCTGCCGATAATCTGGCCGTCTTCTTTTATTCCAAAAAGCCTCTTGCATGCAGAATTAATCATGATGCAAACACCGTCTTTATCAACCATTGTTGTGCTGATAGGAGATTGATATATAATCTTCTCCATAAATTGTTTGCTCTTACGCTCTCTTTGAAACAGGTTGATGTTCTCAATTGCGACTGCTACTTCAGCGGCTACAGCTTCTCCGAACAGACAATATTCATTTGCAAAAATATTATGCTTTTTACAGGCAAGGTTTATAATTCCAACAATGTTATCCGCATAAATAATCGGTATCATACATACTGCTTCAATCCCCATATCATTCATAAATGGTCTAAACTTGCTGTCCATCTCTGTTATATTTGCAAAGATATGCCCCCTTCCCTTTATCGGCTGGCCCATGGCAGCCTCTTCCATGCCGACTTCTTTGAACTCCCTTACAAATGTATGAGGCATACCTTTGTGAACCCTTAAAATCAGCTTTTCTTCACTATCATTACTGTTTGGCTCCACGAGATATATCCAGCCGGTATTAGACCCTGACATAAGCAGAAGTTCATTCATTGCGATGCCTAATATCTCATCATAGGCAAAGGTGCGGCCTATTGAATTTGCTATCCTGTTTAATGCAATAAGTTCCCTTGTCCTTGACTCAAGCTCTTTGGTTTTATCCAAAATCTTTTTTTCAAACACTATGTGTACGTTGCTCGCGGTATCGGCCAGCTTGTTCAGTGTACTTGCCAAAATGCCTATCTCATCGCCTGAATCTGCTTCAAATCTTACCCCCGGATTGCTGCCTTCCATTTTTTCCGCCGCAGCCGCCATATCCTTTATCGGCTTTATAGCTTTGCGGTAAAATATGTATAAAGCAATAAGGGCTATGAATAGCGATACTATGAGGCTCTTGACAACAAGCATAGCCGCATTTGAGATAAACTTAGCCCTTGCATCGCCTATCAATTCACCTGATTTATCCAATTGATTTTTAATAAGAAAGGTTTTAAGGTCAATATCATTGTGAATTAGAAAGGCGTTCTCTTTTAAGGTGGCAGTATTCAGGATGCTCGTTTTTTCTTTTATTATCTTCCAGTTGCTCACGATAGTCTTATAGTTTCCATACAGCATTGGGTTGTTGGAGATAACTTCACCACGAGCTAATCCTTGCAGATTTTCCATTTGCTTATCTATCAGCGCAGCCTTTTCATAAATACCTTCTATGCCGCCCTCGCCTTTGTAATAGCCGCCGATAACAAATATATCCAGCACATACTCCATCTCTGCGACATCTCCTTTTATGGAAGACATGACACTGCTTATTTCGGCGTATTTGTCAAATTCCTTCACGCTGCTTATAAAAAACCATGACCCTGAAACAGCCAGAATGAAAAAAACTGAAACAAATAGCAGAAGTTTTTGGGTTATAGAAATTTTTCTCTTCATCGACATGCTCTCTGCAAGATAGATGATGCGTTACTCCCCAAAAATCAAAGTCTATTTTTTGGGGCTGCTGGTTATCACAATGGGAAATAACATCTTGATACTTTTTAATTTCAAAGCTTTTTTCATTACTTATAGCATGATTTTATAGCAAGCATCTCTCAAAATATGATACATCAATAAAGGCCGTATTTGCAAGAAATTGATTTTTATTTGTCAGCAACACATAAACTGTCCTTTTTATAGCACATGAATTGTCCTATTGTATGGTTTCCTAAATTTCAAGGAGGAGACCATGAAACG
>MGRL01000085.1 GCA_001798165.1 Deltaproteobacteria bacterium RIFCSPHIGHO2_02_FULL_43_33 | reverse complement strand
TACTATAGATTGAAATGTAGGAGATTGTTTTTAAAAATAGTTAAAAATAAAGAAGGAGGGGTATCATGGAAAACAAGATTCTTATTCTATTGGGAGCATTCATCTTTTGCATGACTCTGGGATTAAAGGACGCAATGGCTGCCGCAGCAACAAATGTGGAATGCAAAAATCCTTGTATCAACTCGTATGAGATAGAGGACGGCCAGGTTGTAGCAGCTGATATAGCCAATAATGCAGTTACAAATGCCAAGATTGCTGACGGGGCTGTAACCAATACAAAGATTTTAGACGGGCAAGTAACAGCGCCAAAGATTGCAGATGGCGCTGTTACAGACGCAAAAATCACAGGGCCAATATCAACCTCAAAACTCAATGTTGGAACAACCCCAGGCACCGTAGCAGCAGGCGACCATAACCACGATTCCCTGTACCAAAAGAAATATGCAAATGTTATTGTAGTTGCAAAGGCAGGAGGAGACTATACAGACCCTGTAACTGCTATGAATAATCTCTCTGCATGGTGCGGTACACCGTCAGCAACAAACCCCTGTCTTTTAAAGATAATGCCCGGGGTTTATAACATAGGCGCAAATAGTCTTCAGATGCAGAGCTATGTTGATATAGAGGGCTCTGGAGAGAATACAACAAAGATAAGCGGAAGCATTAGTTCTCCCTATTTTCCCCCTACGCAAGGGGTAATAACTGCTTCTGCACCTACCTCAAATGCAGAGCTAAGGTTTCTCACAGTTGAGAATATAGATAGTTGGGGAGGCGTAAATGTAGCAATATACAATAATGCTGTTGCACTGAAGATTACAAACGTAACAGCCACTACTGCTTTATATGGGAGTTCTAATTATGCTGTTTACAACTACACCTCCTCTACTACCATGACAAATGTAACAGCTACTGCCTCAAATGGATCTTCAAATAGGGCTGTTTATAATCGTTCCTCCTCTACTATCATGACAAATGTGACGGCCACTGCCTCAGTCTCAAGTGTTAGTGGTGGTAGTTCTAATTATGGTGTTGAAAATGTCGCCTCCTCCTCTATGACCATGGCAAATGTAACAGCTACCGCCTCAGGTCCATCTGGTAGTAATTACGGTATTAACAACAATTTCGATTCATCCCTGATAATGACAAACTCAACAGTTACTGCCTGGGGTGGTTCTGTTTATAATATTGGTATTTACAACATTACTAACTCATCCCTTACAATAGTGAATTCAACAGTCACTGCCTCAGATGGCGTACAAAGCTATAGTCTTACTACAAAGATAGACCACTCTGTAATAATTGGGACAAGATATACTATAACGACTGGGTATACTGGCAGTGTTATCTATGTAGGCAATACAAGGCTTGAGGGAGGGCCAGTATTAGGCACGTTCATCACCTGCGCGGGGGTATATGATGAAAACTATGTCTTTTATGCAAATACCTGTCCATAAGGGGTGATTGATTTTCCTGCTGGAGCAGGGTTTGCCCTGAACTTGATTCAGGGTTTAAAACCTGCTCCAGCATTTGGCTTTGACCAAGAAGATTCAGGAAGCTGCGGAGAAACAGACTTTGAAAAGGCATTAGAGTTGATGGATAGGATAAAGTAGTTGAAGTAGGCGGTGATTATGGTTAGGTAAAATTATTGTGGAAGTTACAGATAAATTGACATAAAATTAAACAATTCCAAATTTAAAATCCGACATCCTAAACATGTCATAAACCTGAACTGGTTTTGCTTAGGATTTTGGTCGTTTGAATTTTTTTAGAATTTAGATGTTAGAATTTCGGCTTTGCATTTTAAGGGAGAGATGGGGAAAAATTATAAATATCTTGAAACTCATAAGATACTTCATCTATTCACCATTGCCCTTCTTTCGGTGATAGCTTACCATAACAGTTTTTATAACTCCTTTCATTTTGACGACCGGTATGCAATCCTTGAGGATGCAGCTATTAAGAACATTAGAAATCTTCCTCTTATATTTTCAGACATCTTTAACCGTCCCATCTTAAGAGCAACATTTGCAATAAATTATTATTTTGGCGGCCTGAATGTATTTGGTTATCATTTTTTAAATCTTCTGTTTCATATAATAGTAAGTATTCAGGTCTATTTTTTGGCCAGTCTTTTGTATAAAAGATTTTTTAGTAGTGAAAATAATCCCCAAACCTATGCCTTAATCTCAGCGCTTATCTTCGCGCTTCACCCCCTGCATACAGGCTCTGTTACATACATAGCCAGCAGGAGTGCTATATTGGCAGCGCTGTTTTATCTTGCCTCATTTTTATTGTTTTTAAAAACACTCTCTTTAAAGGATAAGAAACGGCCTCTATGGTATCTGCTAACCTGCATCCTCTTTATCCTTTCTCTTGGCGTTAAAGAGGTTACGGTAACGCTCCCCATGATTATAGCTATTTATGCCTTTATATCCGATTCTGACAGCCTTTTATCGTATATAAAAAAATATGGCATCATCCTGTCTATCTTATTTTTGATATTAGCGTTGTACCTCTTGGCAAGACTACTCACGCTTTCGGAGATAGCGCTTCTGGACGTCAGGATTGAGGAGGGAATTCTTCCGAGATATCCATATTTTCTTACCGAGATTAATGTAATTATATTTTACTATCTGAAGTGGCTTGTCTTCCCATTTGATGGCCCTCATGTGGACCCTGATATCCCGCCAGAGACCACAATTTTTGATGGCTCAACCATTCTTGCATTCCTGATAATCGCTGGTCTTATTGCAGCATCCCTTTTTGGAAGGAAGCGATGGCCGATAGTATCCTTTGGCATCCTCTGGTATTTTATAACGCTCGCGCCAACATCATCCTTTTTCCCTATAGGGGACGTAGCTGTTGAAAGGCATGTCTATATTCCGGCAATCGGTTTTTCTCTGGCTGCCGGATACCTTCTCTATAGAGCCAAAGATAGAATATCTTTAAAGATTCTATTGCCCGTTTATACTGCCCTTGTTACTGTCTTTATATATTTTACTATCGCAGGCAACTTTATCTGGAAAAACGAACTTACACTCTGGGGGGATGCGGCAAAAAAGGCGCCGCTTAAGATAAGGGTATTAAATAACAGGGCATGGGGATATTATCTTGCAGGCGATCTGCGCACGGCAGAGCATTACTATAAGGAACTCCTTGAGCGATTTCCTGAATATCCGTTTGGTCATAATAACCTTGGGCTTATATATCAAAATAAGGGTGAGATAGAAAATGCAATAAAAGAATACCAAATGGCGGCGGCAATACGCCCTAATATCCAGCTCTTCCGGATGAATCTTGGTATTGCGTATGACATAGCCGGCTTATATGATAAGGCAATTGCGGAGCTTCGGATGGCGGTTAAGCTGAATCCTGCTAACCCAGAGGCGCTTGTAAATCTTGCCTCAACTTTGGCAAAGGATAACAAATTTCAGAATGCTATACAGATACTAAACAAAGCAGTTGAGATTGACCCGGCAAATTCTATGGCCTATTACATTCTCGGTTATTCATATGAAATGAGCGGGCTTTTAAGTGAAGCAATAAATGCATACAACAAGGCGCTAAAGTTAAACCCTGATTGGGAGTTGGCAAAAAGCAGGATTTTAGGCCTTAAGGGCAAACGGTAAAGGGGAAAAGGGGGCGGCAAGGCTGCATCTGCTGTTTTATCAACCAAACTAAGAGGTGTGGCGGTATTATGCACATCAGTCTTGACGGAAGGGCGAGGGATGCTTCCCATGTTTTAATTTTAGAGTAGTTAGATATTCCGTAACAGCCTCACCCAGTCGTCCTTGTTCATAATAGGCAACTCAAAGGTTATCATGTCCTGTCGCCTTTTCTTTATAGTATTCGGGCTTTTATTTTTGAAAGAACAAGTATTACTTCCCAAAGGATTCTGTGGATTGGAGAGCTTTATGTGCCTCTAAATCTTGAGGATTGAGCCTTAAGACCTCTTCAAACTCCTTTCTTGCCTTCTCTTTAAATCCATTTTTTTGATAAGCAACTCCAAGGTTAAAACTGGCATCTACATAATCAGATTTAACCCTCAAAGCCTTTTTGTATTCCTCTATAGCTTTATCTATGTGTCCCTGTTTGGCATAAACATTCCCCAGATTATAATGGGCCTTGGCATCGTCAGGTTTAATTCCTAATGCAGTTATGTATTCCTTTATAGCATCCTCCACGCTACCCTGATTATAATAGGCAATTCCAAGGTTGGCGTGAGTCTCCGCGAGATGGGATTCAAGTTCTAATGCTGTCAAGTATTCCTTTATGGCCTCTTCAAATCGACCTTGGCTATAATAGGCAGCCCCAAGGTTATTATGTGCCTTTGCATAGTCAGGTTTAATTTCTAATGCTGTCAAATATTCTTTTATAGCCTCTTCAAATCGACCTTGCTTATAATAGATAACTCCAAGGTTATTATAGACCTCTGCATAGTCAGGTTTCAGGCCCAATGCACTCATATATTCTTTTATGGCCTCATCCAGCCGACCTTGGTTATAATAGGCCCGCCCGAGGTTATTGTAACCCTCTGGGTAGTAAGGTTCAATTTCTAATGCTGTCAGATATTCTTTTATAGCCTCTTCAAATCGACCTTGAGCAGAATAGGCAACGCCGAGGTTATTGTGTCCCCTTGCCTTTTCAGAACTTTTTTTAACCACATCCGCCCATAGTCGTAAGCCATCCCTCTATATTCCATGTCTTTTATAAGCAGCAAATGAAAGAAGGAGGGCGATAAAAATGATGAAGAAAATAAGGTATGAAGATTTGAAATTAGATGAGGCGCTTTCAGCTTTTTCTACAAGAGTTCTTTTCTTCTCATTCTTTTTGCTTTTCGTTTTACCCACAAAACTTTTATAGCATATTGAATCCGTGTTTGCAAAAATTGGTTTATGGCGCTTGTCAATGCATATAAGCCAATTTAGATAGGATTAGGTTTACACTGAAATTATTTTTTTGCTTGACAGCAGATAGTGATTTAAGCTAATAAAAGGCATAAGGGAGAATCAAGAAGTGGCACTTATCTTGCACGGACAGACAGACAGACAGACAGACAGAATTATACCTTAATAACTCTTTTTATATCGCTTCATCAAAAAGGGGCAGACCAGACGGTCTGTCCCTTTTTGTTTTTTTAGACCTTAAAAATCCCACAGAAAGGAGGTGATGGCTCAGAATTATAGTGAACGAATTTAATAAGTAGATGTAGTTTGCCCATTTATGGGCGTCCGCCTGAGGCGGATTAAAAACGCCGATGAATCGGCAGACTACAAATTTATGTCGTTTACTATAGATTGAAATGTAGGAGATTGTTTTTAAAAATAGTTAAAAATAAA
>MGRL01000084.1 GCA_001798165.1 Deltaproteobacteria bacterium RIFCSPHIGHO2_02_FULL_43_33 | reverse complement strand
TGGCGGTCTTTGAATCTCCTATTACTACAGGGAGCATGGGGATTCCTGCCTTTGCATATTCTTCTCTGTGGACTATGGCAAAACTCCAGAAATGGGACGGGGTCCAGAAGAACATGGTTATTGCCAGCAAGACCGGCAGCAGGCATAATTCCGCAGCGGCAGATGCGCCTCCTGCGAGGACTGCAAAACTGCCTGCCAATCCGCCGATTATTATATTTAACCAGCTCTTTCTCTTAAGCCATGCGGTGTAAATTACTGCATATACCAAAGCCCCAAGAAAGAGGTGCAGGCCCACCATGTAATTCAATGCCTTAAATGAGATGAGGATAGAGGCAATGAAAAGGAGAATTGCTATGAGGAGAATCTTTTTTGAGCTGTGGATGCTGCCTGAGGGTATGGGCCTTGTCTTTGTCCTCTGCATGACTGCGTCTATATCCATGTCAAAGTAGTGGTTAAAACAGCTTGCGCTCATAGAGGCGAGCATGGTGGCAATGATTAGAAAGAGGATATTTGTTATGGAGATATTTGCAGACGCTGTGGAGATGAGCCCGACAACGGCGCTGAATGTGATGAGCGAGCATATCCGAAGTTTGAAGAGAGGGAGATAGTTTTTTACGGCTGTCTGCATGGTTGCTCCTCCTTTTGATTCAATTATTGGATTCTGCTCTCGCTTCTTTATTCATAGTAACAGACGGAAGAATCTTTTTAGGCCCAATAAGCGACAGAAGAGAATTGGCAACAAATATAATGCCGCCTGTGATGGCTATGAGTCCGCCGATGCCGACAACGGCCATGCCTATTATCTTGGTAATATCATCAAGGTTCTGGGCAGCGCCAAATGTCTTGCGCTGAACACCGTGAGAACCTGCCAGAAACATGCCTGCAACAAATAGTGTTTGACCAACACCGTAAATATATGGCTGAATCTTGGCCAATCTTGTGCTATATAGCTCTCTTTTAAGAATATGAAGCATATGATTTGTAAGCCCCATGAATGCAAGCGTAACCCCTCCTATCACCCCGTGATAATGCGACGGAATCTTTGTGTTGGAGCCATGTATCATCAAGGCGATAAAACCGCCGAATGCAAAAACCGCTATTGATATGACAAGGGATGAAAACAGCGGGTCTTTCCATGGAAGGCCGCCGGCTTTTAAATCCTCCCCCTGTCCCTCTCCAGAAGGGGATAGGGGGAGGATAGTAAACAAAACAGCTATTGCAAAAATTCCTGTAGATGGCCCGAGGCCGAACTGCATGAGGGATGTAAAGGCATCTTTATACTGCTGACCCGCAGTATCGTATATAAAATAAACAAATGGCGCTGGTATAATGAACAATAAATAAAATATATAAAGCAGTTTTGCATAACCATCTTTGATAGGGAAAGTTTTAAACACAACATTGGCCAGATAGAGCCACACGGTAACCATTGCTATAGTATTTGCAAATTGGAGTATATGCCCGCCTCCCCAAAATAAAATTTCAAAATCCAATAGTATTTTTGCTGATGGCGCAAGCACCTGAAAATAATAAGATAGGCCAAAACAGATGATTGCAACTGAAACAGCTATGCCAGATATGAGCATCCCAAATGTTAATACAGGGAATTTGCCCGTATATGTCTTTTTCTTCCATGCCTTCCCTACAGTTAAAAATGTGTTGCCGAGTGTAATGGCAATGCCCGCAGCTAACAGCAAGAGCCCTATATAAAATATTGGGTGCGTAAGAACAGGAATATAATTAATAAATAAGGGGATACCGAGACCAAAGAACGCAGCAATTATTATAGATACTGTACCGGCAACAGAAAGCCAAAATCCGAGCCAGCCGGCATATATGCTGAAGATTCCGGCACCCAGAAACTGTGTGACAGTGAATGTCCACAGAACGCCCTGAAATGCGAGAAACCAGATTACAACTGACAAAATCACATGCCCAACAAGCGCAATACGAATATAGTCATGCCCAGGAAAAATATTTTGAATTATAGGCGTGCGGGCCATTGCGACAAGAAATGCAAATATGCCGGCAAATATCAGGGAGGATACGGCAAAGAAAAGCCACGCATAAACAAGACGCGAGCTATTCTGCTCCATTTTTTGATTTATAAAATTCATTAGGATAATACCTTCAAGACAGGAATTTAGGCTATGGGTGATAGACTATGGGCTATGGGTTATCCCCATCGCCTCTTGCCTATCACCTCTCGCCCGTATTTACCGAAGTTCCCAGATGCTGGCTAAGTATTTGTAATTCAAGAAATAGAGCGCAATAAATGTAACAATAAATATGATGGCCAGGACAAATGTGCCTGGCGCCCCAAATCTTTCATTGTTGTCTGACATGATTTTAAACCTCCTTTTATGACTGATTACACTGATTTTGAAGAACGATTACACCGATTAAAACAAATCTTTTTGTCTAAATCTGTGTAATCTGCTTTTGTAATCTATGTAATCACAATCTTATTCAAGCTTCCTTCCAAAGAACACTGTCCCTACAGTAACCAGAATATATATGGCGCCGCCAACGACTGCTAAAAGGGCGCCGATACCAAAGACACTCAGCCACATGTAAACAGTTGGATCCCATGTAAAGGCAAACGGAGAGCCGCCAAAGTTTACTATATCCCAGTGCCTCCTTGGAATACCATAAGCGCCTGCAAGCATCATACCTCCGGCCATCAATATCATACCTATACCATAGAACCACGGCTGAAGCTTAGCCCAGCCCATACCAAGCACCTCTCTCCTGAATATCAAGGGAAGGATATAATAGGTTGCGCCCATAAATGCAAGGGTTGTTCCGCCAACGACAGTTGAATGGAAATGGCCTGTGATTCTCCATGTGTTGTGGGCTGTGATATTAACCTGCTCTGAGCCAAAGGTAACCCCTGTTATGCCGCCCATAAAACCAAAGATAAATATAGAAAGCGCAGTTGCTGAAAACCCTGGGTTTGACCACGGCGCTTTTTTAAGCCACTCAAACAGTCCGCTTGTATAACCCTTCTTTCTCAGGGCAACCTCTATGCCAGCAGGCACTGCGAGCGCGTGTATCATGCTGGCAAGAACAGCAAGGTGCATGACATAGCCTGTATTCCATATCTTGTGCGCATTGCTTATAGCCGGGTCAACCAGGAGATGATGCTCTGATGCCACATTGATAAATAACACATACAGCACAAAGGCTGTTCTGCAGAGCTTCTGATTAATAGGCTTCATGCCAACGGTCAATGTGCCCATGAGATACCAAACAGATATCATTGCAGCGACATTTATCTGCTGGGAAGAATGACCAAGCGCCCACCATACTAATCTATAGGCTGCCGGATCCATACCCATGAAGCCAAGCGACCATAGAAATGCTGGTATGTATATCGCTGCGCCATGGATAAGGGTAGAGATAGCTATCATGGCTGCACATGCAAGGCCAAAAGTTACGAGAGGAAAACTCCCATGTGGATATGTGCCTTCCTTTCTTGCCTTATAAAGCGTTGCAAAGAAGAGGAGGCACCCTATCAATGCGCCAACTGCAAAGAGAATAACCCCAAGATAATAGAGCGGGTTAGCCTTTAACGGCGGATATGATGTAAACATAACATCTGCCTGACCCCAAAGAACCATTACAGCTATCAGAAGAACGCCAACCACCATTAATAGAAAGGCAAGCCAGCCTACCTTTGGCGCCGCAAGTCTTGAGTTCAGCAATACAGAAGCGCCCATATAAAGCGCTGCAATCTCAAAGAATATTATCCAGGCAATTAACATCGCCAAACCATGCAATGTCAAAATCCTGTAAAACCAATCTGCCGGAAGCAGATGGATAGCAGGCCAGCGGGTAAGCGCTACACCAGCGGCTGCTATGCCGCCGATAAGAAGCAGGAGCACTGCTGCCACTGCATTTGCCTTAATAAGATTCTCAGCAGGCAAATGCACCTTTAAGCCTGTTGTTGGACATGTTCTAAAATCTTGACCAGCCATTTTTTATCACCCCCTATTTTACAATTAGTTTGCCCACCATCGTATGATGACCAATGCCGCAGAATTCATTGCATAGTATTGGAAATTCACCGGATGTAGTGGGTGTCATCGTTATTATATAGTCATAGCCTGGAAGGGCCATGTAATTAATGTTCAACGGATATATGGAAAGCCCGTGCTGAAAATCAACTGCGGAAAGGTGCACCCTGTAGGTCTTGCCCTTCTCCAATTCCAATACAGGCCACCACTTCCATGCCCTCCCCTCCAGATACACATCGCTGCCTGCGGGCGGATGAACAACCGGTATGTCGTTCATGGTAACCAAATTGCCGCTTGCATCCTTTACCTGGTATTTCTTTATAAAATCATCCGTTAACGTATCCCACTGCTCCCTTGTAACCCTATAGCTCTCATTTGACGGGTTCTGCTTGCCGATAAAATGATATATGGGCATCCATAAGAAAGAGATCGCCATCCATATAATGGCAAGGAATAACCATATCTTTTCTTCTTTATCTATCGGTTTCCACCAAACCTTGTCTGGAACTGAAATACTCATTAATAATCACCTCCTGTTTTAATGATTACACGGATTCCTAAATAGTTATAATTACACAGATTAAAAAACTGGTCTACTCTACTCAGTGTAATTACTTATTTTGGCAGACTAGGCGTAGTGAAAATCTCTACAAGCCCCCATCCGGTATAAGAAACAACCAATACGACAAACCCTAAAATAAACAGAAGCAGCAGGTTGTCATAAAACTTCTGTCCTGATGGAACATTTTCATCAGCCATGTTGTATTCACCTCCCTTTTGTAAGATTGATTCAAGACTCATCGCACCTATTTAAAAAAGGCGCTGTCTTTTTCAGTTAAAAGCACCTCCCTTCGTTAATGAAGAAAAGCTGCCCATAAGCAAAATACCCTCTCTCAATAAGGTTATAGGTGCGTGAAAAATATAATGAGTTTATAAATGGGAAACATTGGCCTATGACCTTTGGTTCTTTACTGCGCTTTTCTTTTATATCAATAGGCGGTCTTGCTGCTCCTATACGACAATAAAGGCACACAGTTAGTAGAAGGTCAATAAGGCAGGTATGGGGGCCTCTGAGATTGGTAAATGCATCCCCCTTACAGACCAATGCTAAAATTGGTTTTACTTTACTCTTGTGCATATTTCATGTCAAGCTTTTTTTATCTACGGCAAGTATGCGGCAAATTATAGTAAACCACATAACCCTATAATATGACAAAAGTCATATATTAAAAAAACCTTTAACCTCGTTCTCTATTCTCTCTGTAAATATGGAGCCGTTGTTAGAGAATATGAAGCATTTCTTTAAACCGCGCCATTTATTGCAAAGATACCATACGAGACAATTAACCAGCAAGCGCCCCGTAAGCCCCACCTTTCAAGGCGGGGTCAAGGGGCGCAATGGAAAATGATATTTTCCTTACCGGCAAGGTCTCCGCCCTTTAGGGTGGAGAGCTTTACTGTCATAGCTTAGCATAAGCCTCATCCTGTAAATGGGGTCTTAGCCCCTAATTTATTTTAGAAAGGGCAGGGTAAAAACCCCGCCCTTTCTAAAGTGGTCTACCATGGCAAATAGCGCGATAGGCCAAAATCACCATGAACACCACCAGCTGCCCATATCTTGCCGTCAGATTGGATTGCGATGGCATTGATTTCCTCGATTTCAACTTCCGTCGCCCCTCCCCAATCAGTAGTTAGCACCCCCTGATTACCAAATGTTCTGTCAAGGCTGCCATTTCTGTTATATCGAACAAGGGCAAAATCAGAAAGGCATCCGATGAGAGAATAACAACCAGATATTCCAAAACCTCCAGCCACGAGTTTGCCATCCAACTGGATAATGAGGGTTTTAGCTCTATCAAAATAATTGTTGATATCGGTAGTCACCATCCCGTTATTTCCGAAGTTGCTGTCCAATGCGCCGTCTGGATTGTAGCGCGCAAGGAGGAAATCATAGGAGTTGTTGTTGGATGTAACCATGTCACCTGCTATCACGAGCTTACCATCCGACTGAATGACAATAGCATAAGCTTGATCTGCTGAACCAAAGTCAGTTATCACCTTTCCGCCTGTGCCAAAACTTGTATCCAGACTGCCATCAGGGTTATAGCGCACCAGCGCAACATCAGAGTCTGGGAAAAAGGAACCTGCTACGCTCTTCATTGCCGACCCTGCCATTACGATCTTACCATTAGCCTGGATTGCCATGGCGATACGCTCCTCCTCGCAGTGAATGACCGTGGCCACTTTACCGCCAGTGCCGAAGCTCGCATCAAGACTGCCATCAGGATTATAACGCGCCAGCGCAAAGGCATAGCCCAGAGAAGTACCAGACCACCCTCCCACCACGATTTTTCCTTCCGGTTGAATGGCTACAGCGGTTGCTTCGTCACCATAGCCGAAGAACTCTTTAAAGTCTGTTATCACCTTGCCGCTTGTGCCAAAGCTTGCATCCAGACTGCCGTCAGGATTATAGCGCACCACAGCGAAATCAGGCGAGCCACCTGGAGTTGCGCTATATCCCCCTGCTGTTACAATCTTGCCGTCTGACTGGATAGCCACTGCATTGGGTATTGTGCCAGCACCACCGAGGTCAGTAATCACCTTGCCGCTTGTGCCGAAGTTTGCATCCAGACTGCCGTCAGGGTTATAGCGTACGAGGGCAGCCACAGATCCGTAATAATACGATTCGACAACTTTCTTACCAACAACCACAACCTTTCCATCTGATTGAATGGCAATAGCATTCGCTGAATCTTTTATGCCATTAATATCCGTTGTTATCATGAGGTCCGGTTGTTGTACATTAATAGTTGTAGGGATAGTAATCATGTTGCCAAGTCGAGTATTATTGGACTCATTGCTTTCTATAATCTGGCCATTATAGTCCACAATCGCCCCAAGGTAATAGGTTCCACGTCGAGTGGCAGAGGGGACAGTCACAGTGGTTGCGCCTGTGCTGCTTTCACCTGCTAAGAGACCTCCTAATGTCCGTCTGCCTATGATAATGTCTGAGGTGGTAATCGTGGCGTCTTCGGATAGGTAAAACCCTATATAATAAGGCATCTGGGTCACACTTCCGGTCCCTTGGTTGGTAACGGTATCTGAAATGGTAAAACTGCCCCCGGCTTCAGCACTGGCTGGCCCATTAATCACCGTCACTATTAGATCTGGACCAATGGTTATTGCAATCGTATTCCCGACAAGTGTGTTGTTGTCCTCATCTGTTTCAGTCACCTCATCATTTAAATCCACGATGGCGCCGAAATAGTATGCGCCCACGCTGAGTAAGGACGAAAGCGTGATCGTGGTCTCCTGTGTGTCGCTATAGCCTGCCGATAGCCCGTTAACTACCCGCTGACCTACGAGAATATCCTCTTTTGAGATTAAAGGATCCGCCGACAGATAGAGATTCATGGAAAACTCACCCGCAGTCATAGTCCCCTGATTGAGGACGGTATTCGTAATGATGATACTTCCCCCGGTTACACCACTGGATGGGCCATTGACTTGCGTAGCTACCAGATCAGTATCCGGAACCATGTCCAATACAACGTTTGCTGACCGGACCTCTCCTGCGCTATCCTGGCCATCTATGATTAAGACGTAATGACCGACCGGGGTCGTACTCGCCGTGGAAATGGTGAGCGTTGCCGAGACAGAGCCGCCTGCCGGCGGGGTGACCTCAGTGGCGCTGAGACTCCCGATTATACTGGCGTCAGGAGAGATAAAGGTTAAAGTAATCGGCGCGCTGAAATTGTTTGCGGATGCAACTGTAATGGTGTAAGCGGCCGAGCTGCCAATCGTGATGCGTTGATTATAGGGTGTAGCAATGACACTGAAATTCGTCCCGAGGACACTATTGACATTGAGCCTTCCCCCGGTCACGGTAATGCCATCCAGCGCTGGAATTTTATCCACCGTGTTCATGAGGAGGCCTTTAAGCTGATCGGTCGCAAGAGACGGAAACCTGCTAAGGGCTAACACTGCAGCCCCGGACACATGAGGAGAAGCCATAGAGGTGCCGCTTGCAAACCTATAACCTCCTCTCCATGGATCGATTGAAGTTGGAATAGTGGATAAGATATCCACCCCAGGGGCGCCTAAATCCACGGTGTTCTTCCCGTAACTCGAGAAATACGCCTTCTGGTCATTATAATCCGTGGCTGCCACGCACAAAACATTTGGTGAGCTTGAGGTGCAGGGATAGGAGATGGTTGAGCTGTCATTGTCATTGTCAGAATTTCCAGCAGACACTACAAACAGCATGCCGCGCCCATTCGCCACTTTAATAGCATCTTCAACTGTCCTTGAATAGCAGGACTGCCTATCACCTGTGCAACCCCAGCTATTATTGGAAATCTTTGCCCCCATCTGAGAGGCGTAGAGGATGGCCTTGGCACCGTTCTCCCATGTTCCTCCGCCATAATAAGTTATAAACTTTACTGCCATGATCTTTGCCTGCCATGCTACCCCAACTACCCCAATTCCGTTATTCCCGATTGCTGCAATGGTGCCGCTGGTATGGGTGCCGTGCAGATTATCATCCATTGGGTCGTTGTCATTATTGGCAAAGTCCCAGCCATAGACATCGTCAATATAGCCGTTGCCGTCGTCGTCAATCCCATTGCCTGCGATCTCTCCGGGGTTAGTCCACATATTAGCTGCAATGTCCTCGTGATTGTAATCCACGCCTGTGTCGATATCAGCCACAATTATACCCGAACTCCCTGTCTGCCGATTCCATGCCTCTAAGGCATCGGTATCGGCATCTGGTGTCCCGCTGAAAGAAGTCGTGAAAGTGTTATCAATCTGTTTGGTGATAGTCTGGCCGATATTATGGAGTCCCCACAGGTCAGTAAATCGTGGGTCATTGGGGGTTGCTTGGACATAAAAATACCCATTTGGCTCTGCATACTCCACATGAGGATTCTTTTTATACTTCTCAATAAGCGCCTCTGTTGATTCTCCCTTATTGGATTTGACCTTCTGCACACCTATCTCACGGATCTCGGAAATGACCTCTGTCTCAGCCTCTTTATGAAATCTTTTTTTATCATCTGTCGTAACCCCGCCTTTAAACTTTACGAGAACCTCGCCAGGAACATATCCTGCAACAGTAGTATCTTCTTTTTGAGATACACCCTGGGAATCCTTTTTTTCCAAAACTACTGAATATGCTGGGGCCGCCATATGAATAGAGACTAAGAAGGCTCCAAGATATGCCAGCCAAGCATTACACCGATACAACTCCTTCAATACACTTTTAAGGCTTATCATGATATACCTCCTTCTTAGGTTATTCATTAAATTCATGTCTAACTATCCATTAAAAATTAGGGACTACAGAAGACAGGAAGAGCTACGGACCAGAGGTCATAAGAAAAGATACCCTTTTTCTAAACATTTTACTCACCCCCTTTCATAAGCAGACGGAGCTGCCTGTATATGAGAATGCGATAACTTGAGTGTTAAAGAAGAGGCTATCTATTCGTATTTTTATAATTAGCTTAATTTACGGGCGGATTTTACTTTAATGACCAACCCTTTGATATGATAAAAATCATATTTGGCAATATCTCAATATGTGGTGGAAAATAACAATCCCGCCCCAATGCAACCATCGGGGCGAGATTTGTTGAGTGTTTCACACATCTGGCTTGGCAGGCCTTCTTAAGGATTAATTGTTATTGTATTTCCCGCCAAGCCATTGTTTGCCTCATTGCTCTCAGCCTCGTTTCCATAGAGGTCTGCATATGCGCCAATATAGTATGTCCCTGACGTAACTGTTGCCAGTATTGTCACTGTTGTGCTAATTCGGCTGCAGGCGCCTGGCGCCAATACATCGCTGTACCGCCTGCCAAGATATATATCCGATGTGGTAATTGTGCTGTCAGAGGACAGATACAGCCCAACAAAAAATGATGTGCTTGTGCTCGTATTCCCCTGATTGCAGACCTTGTCCGTAATCTTAATGCTGCCGCCTGTTGCCGCGCTTGTGGGGCCGCTGACTGATGCCTCAACCAAATCCTTATAACCGGCAGCCGCGATTGTTATTCTGTTCCCTGCCAGGCTGTTATTCGCCTCATTGGTTTCCGTGATATTGTTGCCGACATCTGCAATTGCCCCGATATAATAAGTGCCTAAGGCCAACGTCGTAGGTATTGTTACAGATGTACTCACCCTGCTGCATCTGCCCTGGGCCAATCCGCCGTTAATCTGCCGCGCACCTATAAATGTATCGGATGTTGTGATTGTGGCGTCGGTGGATAAATACAGCGATACCCCTATCGCACCATTTGTATCAGCCCCCTGATTGCATACCTTGTCTGTAATCGCAATGCTATCTCCTATCTTTGCGCTTGCAGGTCCGCTTACAAGGCTTTCAACTATATCCGGTCCGGTAACGGTTATCTGTGTAGCTGAGGCTATACAGTTATTCGTCTCAGAGGATTCAACAATACTATTTCCCGGATCCGCGCATGCCCCAAGGTAGTAAGTTCCAGCCAGTGCGGAAGGTATTGTGACCGTTGTGGTGCCGCTGCTGGACTGCCCTGGCGAGAGACTGGTTACAGAACGGTTCCCGGTTAAAAGGACATCAGCGGTGGTAATTACAGGGTCGCTTGAGAGATAAAACTGCATGATAAGGCTGTTTGCAGGACCATCCCCCTGATTTGTCACTGTATCCGTTACTGTGAAATTTCCTCCTATTGTCACAGAGTTCGGCGGGTTGCTGATGTTTGTTTCTATTAGGTCAGGCCTTGTGACAATAATCTGTGTCCCGGCTACGGCACAGTTGTTAGATTCATTAAGTTCAGCCACGGCATTGGATGTATCGGCACATGCGCCAAAATAGTAGGTTCCTGACGGCACAGTAGATGGCACAAACAGAACCGCTGTTGCAGAGGAAGCGCTTCCTGAACTCAAGCCATTGATGAATGCGCCGCCTGTTAAAGGTATATCGGCCTCACTCACAAGCGAATCAGTTGAGAGATAAAATTTTACCAGAAAGCTGCCGGCAGAAAGATATCCAATGTTGCTTACTGTGGCGCTTCCGTTAAAACTGCCTCCGGCATTGGCCGATGAGGGCGGATTTTCCGCTGTTATTGTCAGGTCCGGAGCATTGCTTACGGACACAGCTACCGGTGTACCGGCTCCTACATTTCCGCTACCGTCATATGCCTTTGCTGTCAGGGTATGAGAGCCGTTGGAGGCAGCACGGGTATCCCATGCCCAGCTTACAGGAGAGGTATAAACAGTTGTTTTCAAAATCCCATCCAGATAAAATTCAACCTTGGAGATACCGATATTATCGTTGGCAGTTGCCGTCACAGTTACCGTTCCATAAACAGCAGAGCCGTTTCCAGGATATGTGATGCTCACCGTGGGCGGGGTAGTATCGTTCTGGCCTCCTCCATTATTTGTAGTAATTGTTACAGAGGATGAAACTGCCCTATTTCCTGCACTGTCCTG
Organism: Deltaproteobacteria bacterium RIFCSPHIGHO2_02_FULL_43_33; assembly: GCA_001798165.1. Taxonomy (GTDB): domain Bacteria; phylum Desulfobacterota; class GWC2-55-46; order UBA9637; family UBA9637; genus UBA10170. The sequence goes on along the minus strand of MGRL01000084.1, from coordinate 7,672 downwards.
TGCCACTGCTATTACCGTATGCCTTCCGTCCGGTATGGTCGTGGTATCAACAGCACATTCATATGGAGAAGCGCTGCCGGCGCATTTCAGGATAGTATCTGCATAAAACTCAACTAAAGTTACGCCATGGACGTCACCGGCATTGGCTGTAAGAGTGACTGTCCCGCTGACAACTGCCCCATCAGCCGGTGAGACGATGTTTACTGACGGCGGCGTGTTATCTATGGTAACGGTGACTGTTGCGCTCACTCCTTCAGCATTGGAAAGGTCAATGGCCTTGGCCTGCAAGGTATGGGCGCCCTCGGTCAGGGTTGTTGTGTCCCATGCGCATTCATAGGGAGCGGTGCTGTCGGTGCAGAGCAAGGTGTTAGTAGTAGCCGGGTTCAGATAAAATTCTACGCGGGCTACGCCGATATTATCAGCAGCAGATGCGCCAATCGTTACAGCGCCGCCCACAATTGCACCGCTTGCCGGAGAAGTTAAGCTCACAGTTGGGGGGACACCGTCTGTGCAGGTTGGAAACTTAAAAGAACCAATTCGGGTCTGCCAGCCATAACCGCTCGTAACAGCATAATATTCACTCGTAAACCAGAAGGTGCAATCATCCACAGGGTCTACTGACATCATGCTGTAATCGCCCCAGCGAGAATAACCTGTCTGTGCGCCACTACCGGCCATAAGTTCGGACTCGCCCTGTGCCAGAATGCCCAAAGGGTCGCCGGCAAGTCTCCCTGCGTACCTGATAGAGGGATAAAGGGTATCGCTGGAGGCAGAATATCCTAAAGCAATATTCCCGCTTTTATCCATAGCCATGCTGCCCATCCAGCGGTGATTGCTGTCAGGGGCATAGGTGCCTTGCTGATAGATGGTCGGCGCCCCGCCTGGGTTGCGAATCTCATACCAGCGGATGCCTGCATGGTCAGCGCCATCCACGTCCACAGTATGATTTACAACCAATGACTCATGGTCGCCGAAATTTCGGTATGCCAGGCGATACATAAGCCTGTCGGGAAGAGCGGTCAGTGCCCCACCGGCATCTGGCTGGGGAATACAGATACTCCAATAGTAATCACAGAGGTGAGAGTCAAAGGGTTCTGTATTCAACACAGAGGGACCTGAAAAGGTGGACGCTGATGGATTATTCCAATCCACATGAAACTGAAAGACCATTAACCTGTCTGTGTCCCATACTCCCTCACCATCATCGCCAAATTGGACAAAATAATTAGGCGAGCCGGCGGGCGGCAGTGTAAAACCGTCCATATCAGACGGGAGCAGACTTGCATACGGTGTGCCAATATCAAAATAAACCATATTCGCAGGCAGGCCTGACAGCATCTTCTCGCGCTCAAACGCCACAGCGCCCGGTCCTGCAAAATCCTCTGTATCACCAGAAAAGACAAACTGGTTAATTGACATGTAATAGGCGTCAGGCCAGACACCAAACTTTGGATAATCGTTCATCTTTGTATCGCTTATCTTATACTCATAACGATACCATGCGCCTGTCGGGTCGCCGGTCTGCGAGACCGCGATGCACTGATAATATGGGCCTGCATAATAACCGTTGGGAAATGCGAACTGGCTCATCAACCACCTGTCTGCTAACTGGTCGTACTGGGCAATGGGGTCGCCGTTATTGGTTGCCTCGCAAGGACCGCCAAAACCTTGCCATAGGGTATTGCCTGCTGCGGGCCCGTAAACAAGATTGCCGCTTTTATCCCATACTGCAAAGGTTAGATTGACCCACTGGACATAGTGATTGAGCCCCACATCGCCATTGGTATCAGGAGGAACAGCAGCACGTCCAAGAACGCGCTGATTATCCGCATTGCTTATCCCTTCAAAGCCTTGAAGAGGCGACGGCATTACAGATGCGCCGGAAAAACTCTGAACAACCGAGTCTGTCTGAACCGGCCCTAAGAGTGATTCTTGTCCTCCGGGAGCCTTTGGCCCTTTTCTGGGCAGCGGATGTATCGGAATCTCGTGAACCCCAGGCTCAACTGACGGTGGTATAGGAAGAATCTGGTGCAATGGTTTTGATACATCATTTTTACCGGACTTGACTATTTTTGGAACTATGGGTGGAAGCTTTGGCGCATCGCCTGCCTGAACCAATGCACCAGACAATACAAGAAACATCACAATAGAAAAGATTGTTCCGTAAATCTTTTTTTTCCAAATTCTCTTTACGGCATGTTCGAGTAAAACAATAATATCCTTTGCTGGGGCCATAATTTCCTCCTTATTCTTTTAGATTGTTTTTTAAGTTCACATTCAGACAGCTATTAAACGGCAGGAACTATAAAATTGACATGCTTGTTGATTGTGACCTATGGACCTGATGTTGTAACGAAAGTTGCCCTTCTAAACATTTTACTCACCCCCTTTCATAAGCAGATTGACTGTGTTTGAAAAATTGGATAGCGTAGGTGTTAAGAAAGTGGCTATCTATATCTATGTGCTTTTAAGAATTGGCCTAATAGATGGCACATTGTAAGCAAACATAGAATCCTTTGATATGATAAAAGTCATATTTTAATTCTTGCAGATAGTGCATTATTTATGTAGAATTCAGTGATATAATAAATTTATGGAGGTGTTTTATATGATAAGAGAAAGGGTAGAAAAGGCTTTAGACCAAATAAGACCTGCTCTTCAGGCAGATGGCGGCGATATTAAACTCGTTGATGTTGATGAAACAAAAGGCGTAGTAAAGGTACAACTTCAGGGCGCATGCGCCGGTTGCCCAAGCTCACAAATAACCCTTGCAATGGGTGTTGAGCGGGCAATAAAAGAAGAAGTGCCGGAAGTAAAAGAAGTGCTATCGGTGTAAAAAAATAGAGGTTGAAGGCAAGAGGAGAGAAGCGTCACCTTCAAACCTCAAGCCTCATACCTCTAACTTTTTTATTTTTACTATGGCCTATCACATCACAGATGACTGCGTAAGCTGCGGGGTTTGCCTTCCTGAATGCCCGGAAGGCGCTATAAGCCAAGGCAGCCCCTATATAATTGATCCGAAGCTGTGTACAGATTGCGGGGCATGTGCAGAGGTCTGTCCTGTAGATGCATGTAAGCCCATATTAGAGCCGGCAAAGATATGATGAGTAGTTGCCGATTTATCGGCAGTTTTAAATACGCCCAATAAATTGGGCAACTACAAAAAACGGAGGTTATACAATGAGTAAAATTACAGTATGGTTTATCAAAAGCGCGCTGGTGTATTTCATGCTGGCAGTGATACTTGGACTACATATGGCGGTTTCAGGCACAACATATCCTTACATGCCGATACACGCACACTTTAATCTTCTCGGCTGGATGACAATGATGATATACGGAGTCGGGTATCATATACTGCCGAGATTCAGCGGAAAACCGCTCTACAGCGACAAATTAGCAGAGTGGCAGTTCTGGCTTGCAAATATTGGGCTTGTGGGCATGGCCTTGGGCTGGATAGTAAGAAGCTGGCAAGGCGATTCAAGGATGCTGCTTATATTCTCTATTGTAGAGGCTGCATCAGCAGTTATCTTTGTTATAAATATGTTTAAGACAATAAAGGCTGCGCCGCCGGTTCCGGCAAAATAACTCAACAAAGGTGAGCAAATGAATACTCTCTCTCTTAAAGATAAAATATCTTTTTCAAAAGATTACCCGAAAAAGGAAATAATCTATGATTCTGAAAATGCAAAGGCTGTGCTCTTCTGCCTTGAACCAGGGCAAGGCATAGGCCCTCACGCAGTTTCATCAGAGGTTGCCTTGCTTGCAATAGAAGGAAAAGGGGTATTTATCACTGGCGATGGCGAGAAAAATGTAGAAAAAGACTCTCTCGTCGTTTGCAAAGGAAATGAACAGCACGGCATAAGGGCTGAGAAGGAAAGATTTGTTGTCATGGCGGTTATAAGCCCAAGGCCGTAATGGCAGAGGTTAGGGATTAGGGGTTAGAGATTAGTAAATAAAAATACTAAGAGAGGAAACTATGGTTGCAATTAAAGAAAAGGTTACAAAAAAAATGATTGTTAACGATGCAATAAAATTATATCCGAATACAATCGGCGTATTTAATCAGTTTCACATAGATTCATGCTGCGGCGGCGCTGTATGCATTGAAGATGCTGCAAAAAGAGATAAGGCAGATTTGGACGCGCTTCTTAAAAAATTAAATGAGGTGGCTGGTGGAGCCAATTAACATTACCGAAAAAAAACAGTTTTTTAAAGACGGCTTTAAGCCTCAGATATTACATATTTCACCGAAACTAAAGGTACCGCTTATATGTATGGAGCCGGGTCAGATGATCCCAACTCATCCGAGCGGCGCAGGCATATTCTATGTGCTTGAAGGAAGCGCAGTATTTACCATCGCAGGGGAAAAGAAAGAGGTTAAAGCCGGCTCTATTGTAATTGCGCCTCATGGCGCAGAAAGGGGCATAGAGGCAAAGGAAAGGCTGGTAGTTGTGGCCTTTCATGCAGGATAGTTCTTGCTGAAAAATACCCATCTGCTGCGTTGCCTTCGTCGCTGCGCTGCTCACATACTAAATATGTATGCTCCGCTGCTCGCTCCTCGACGCCTTGCATCTGGGATATTTTTGAGCAAGAAATAATACAAGCAAGAAGGAGAGTTTTAGACTAAAATTATGGCAAAGGCAGCAGAAAAAATAACACAAGCCTCTGTATTAGAGGCATTAAGCAAGGTAATGGATCCGGAGCTTGGCAAAGACCTTGTCACCCTGAACATGATAAAAGACATACGGATCGAAGGAACAAAGGTAACATTCCGTCTTGTATTAACCACGCCTGCATGTCCTTTAAGAAAAGAGCTTACTGACAATTCCAGAAATGCGGTTCTGGCAATTCCGGGGGTGCAAGAGGTTGTTGTTGAAACAACTGCAGAAGTTCCGTCAGCAAAAAAACTCCCTGAAAAAGAACCAATCCCAAAAGTCAAAAACACCATTGCAGTTGCAAGCGGCAAGGGCGGCGTAGGAAAATCCACCGTAGCAGTCAATCTTGCCCTTGCATTAGCCAAAAGCGGCGCAAAGGTAGGGCTTTTAGATACGGATATCTACGGCCCAAGCATCCCCATGATGATGGGCATTCATAAACAGCTTCAGGCAACGGCTGATGAAAAGATACTTCCAATCAGCAATTATGGCGTGAAGCTTATGTCAGTTGGTTTTATGCTGGATGAAGAAACCCCTTTAATCTGGCGCGGGCCAATGGTCATGCAGATTGTAAAGCAATTTTTAACAGGTGTCGCATGGGGTGATTTGGATTATCTGGTTATAGACCTCCCGCCAGGCACCGGAGACGCGCAGCTTACCCTTGTGCAGACAATCCCTCTTACAGGCGCAATAGTTGTTACAACGCCTCAGGATGTTGCCTTGATAGATGCAAGACGGGCAATTAAGATGTTCCATGAGGTAAAGGTGCCGATACTCGGTATCGTTGAAAATATGAGCTTTTTCCAGTGTCCACACTGCGGAGAAAAAACCGAGATATTCAGTCACGGCGGCGGTGAAAAGACAAGCCAACGTTATAATGTCCCGCTTCTCGGCAAGATTCCCATTGACCCGCACATCAGAGAAGGCGGAGACAGCGGCAAACCAATTGTCGTTGCAGAGCCATCTTCACCTCAGACAGAGGCATTTATAAAGATATCCGAGACAGTGGCAGCAAAGATAAGTATGTTGGATATGTGCGAATGAAAAACAGGCTATAGGTAAGAGGCGAGAGGCAATAGGAACGATATAAAACCAATCGCCATAGCCTATAGCCCATAGCCTGTCTTATGAAACCAAAAGAGGCATTAAAAATAGCCCCACCTCCCAGCCCTGAAGAAAAGGCTGTTTCTCCCTATGATATAATTATCTGCAGGGCAGGAACTACAGGCTGTCCACACGCCATAATAAATCCAAAACCAATCGCTGAAAAGATAGAAGCCCTGCTGGATAAACTCGGCCTGGGCGAACATATCAAGGCTAAGGCTAAGGGAAAACTCCTCTATCACATGAAGTTTAAGGTTGCCCTCGCAGGGTGTCCAAATTCATGCCCCCAGCCTCAGATAAAAATCTTTGGCATAAGCGGACAGGCAAAACCTATTGCAACAGATTCTCCTTGTGTAGAATGCATGAAGTGCGTTGAGATATGCAAAGAAGATGGGGCAGTGCAGATAATTGACGCAAAACCAGTGTTTGATTACAACCTCTGCGTCTTTTGCGAAGACTGCGCCAAGGTCTGCCCGACCGAATCCATTGTAATTGAAAAGAAAGGCGCAAAGGTTATGGCCAACGGCAAACTCGGCAGACACCCAAAGATTGCCAATGTCCTCAAGGAATTTGCAACAGAAGATGAGATTTACGAGGTTTTAAAGGATGTTGCGGAAGAGTATATGAATCAGAAGTAAAAACTGATATTTCAAGACCTGTCCCCTAATCGTCTATGTCCCCTAATCGTTCTGCTAATCGTTCTGTTAACTCATGCAACACTGATTTGACGGCACTTACCGCATTATCTACAAAAAAGAAATCCTGAATTCATCTTCAAATTCAGTTTTCCTAAGAGCCTCATTATAAAAGGGCATTCCCCATACAGTGTATTTCTTTGATTTCCATAACACATTTATCTGATGCTTCTCTTTTAACGATTTCAGAAATTTCTCTTTCCATTCGTCATACTTCAGCAAATGCTCGCCTTTCGGTTCAATGAACACTTGGTAGTGCAGTGAAATATCAGAATCTTTCTTTTTGAAGAATAGAACAAAGTCAGGCTCAATCGGTTGACCGTCATCAAAGTTATAAATCTGGAAATGCCGTTCATTACGGACGAGGAAAATTTCACCCCATTTTGATTTCAAAGCGTCATAAGTTTTATCAATGAATTTTATAAGGTATTTTTCCTCGGAAGTCCCGTAATTTTCTTTGAAGGCATACCATTCTTTACTGTTCAAATCCAATCGGAGCGCTGTGTTGGATGCTTGACTTTGAGGAACCCCATACTCCTGATCGCTTCCCTCTTTCACAAAGATATTCAATGTCTTTTCCTTGAATATCTTTGAAACGGCATACGAAGAAAATTCCGGCGTCCCCTGATATTCTACTTTCTCTGATTCAAGGCTTTGGCTGATTTTATCAAGAATAGAAACCGTGATTTTCAGCTTTTCATTTGGCGTCAATGAGGCAATCTGCCCTTCCTCTCCCTCCACTTCTACTCGTATCTTTTTGAGATAACTCTCGGAAGAAATAAACTCATGAATAGATTTAACATTGGGGAGAAAAGATTTTAGATTGTGAAATCTGTAAAACTCCAGTTTTGCGACGGCTTTTTTTATTACATTAAAGCCGAAGTCTTCAAGCATATAATCTCTTTGCTTTGTCTTTTTGGAAGGAGATGCAGTACTATCAAATATTGCCATTGATTCAACCGCGCCTGAAAATAGGTTTACATGAAAGATATGTTCTTTAATGGTATTTGGCAAAGCAGAAAGGCCGGAGCGGTCATACTTAATCTGTTTATTGAGAAAAATAAGCCCATTCTTATAGAAATCAGACTCTTTAAAATCCATTTTCAATTCAAGCTGAATTTCCTTTGTCTCTTTAGCCTTTATGCCTATTTCCTGAAGTGCGGTATTCAACTCCTGAATATATTTCGGATTGTATGCGCTGTGATAATAAAGCTC
>MGRL01000083.1 GCA_001798165.1 Deltaproteobacteria bacterium RIFCSPHIGHO2_02_FULL_43_33 | reverse complement strand
AGAACAGAAACAGTGTGGAAAGAATCATCTTTGCCATATTCAACAGGCAGAATAGGATTTGGGAGAATTGATCCTATGGAGAGTATAACCCTAAATAAAATTACACATAAAGATTGACATTACCCAGTTTTGTCCTCATACCTTCTCCCCAACCCTCTCCCCAAGTAGCCCCGTTGGTCTGAATATCAAAACCAGTATCAATATCAAAAAAGCAAATACATCTTTGTATTCGCCGGATATGTAACCGGCGCCCAGGCCTTCCACAAGGCCAAGCAGAAGGCCGCCGAGCATAGCACCGGGGATATTGCCGATGCCGCCGAGCACTGCTGCGGTAAATGCCTTGATGCCGGCTGCGTAGCCGATAAAGAAATTCACGGAGCCATAATACATGGCAACCATGACGCCTGCGGCTGCGGCAAGGATTGAGCCTATGACAAATGTGGCTGCTATAACTCTATCTACATTTATACCGACAAGGCTTGCCATCCTGCTGTCCTGACTGGTTGCGCGCATGGCCTTGCCGAGCCGCGTTTTTTTAATGAATAGATGGAGCGCCGCCATAAGGATAAACGATGCTGCAAGGATGAATATCTGCAGATAGCTTATGCTTGCGCCTGCCATCTCCACTACTGTTGAAGGGATGATGTGCGGAAAAACCTTGTCAACCGTGCCTTGCGTGAGCATGACATAATTCTGCAGAAATATGGATATGCCGATTGCTGATATTAAGGGCGCGAGCCTGTGGGCATGGCGGAGCGGCCTGTATGCAATCCTTTCCATGGTCAGGCCGTATGCGCCGCAAAAAAGGCCGGAAATAATGAACACAAGCAAGATTGTTAAGGGAAGGCTTATTGCTGTGAGGCCGATTGCAGTTAAAACCCCAAGCACAATTATGGCCATGTATGCGCCGAGCATATAAATCTCGCCGTGGGCAAAGTTTATAAGCTGCAAAATGCCGTAGACCATCGTATACCCCAGAGCAATCAGGGCATACACTGCGCCGAGGGTGAGACCATTTATGAGTTGCTGGGTAAACATGGGATAATATCGTTGTCCGTGTCCGTTGCCCGTGACCGTAATAAACACGGACACGGAAACCGGTCACGGTTCACGGCTTTTCCGGCTTCCAATATTCCTTAAACTCTCCATCTTTCGTAATCCAGATAATGTATGGCGCTTTCGACACATCCCCTTTTTTGTCAAACCGGATTGCACCGAGGGCACCTTCGTATGTGAGATTATGAATTGCCTCGCTTACTTTTTTGCCATCTATTGCACCTCCCTTGCTTATACCTGTAATAAGAATATTTGCCGCATCATAGGCATAGATGGAATATGGCCCATGCTCTCCGTATTTTGCATGGTATTTATCAAGAAATGCCTTTGCTGTTGGAATATTCAAAGGGTCGGGGCTAAAGGTAAGATATGTGCCTTCCGCATTTTCCTTGCCTGCGATTTTTATAAACTCCTTGTCAATGGTTCCATCGCCGCTCATAAACGGCGCCTTTATGCCAAGCTCTTTTGCCTGTTTTACCAGAAGCCCTGCCTCCGGATATATGCCGCCGAAATAGATAAGCTCTGGTTTTTTATCTTTGATGCTTGTCAAAACCGCCCTAAAATCTTTGTCTCCCTGAATAACAACACCATAATAAACAACCTCTGCCGCATCTCCCAACGCCTTTTTAAACTCATCTGCAAGTCCCTGACCGTAGGTTGTTTTGTCGTGTATAATGGCGACCTTTTTTATCTTGAGCGATTTTGCGACAAACTCCGCTGCAATCATTCCCTGCTGGTCGTCCCTGCCGCAAACCCTGAATACATTTTCATAGCCCCGCTCGGTTAGCTGCGGATTTGTTGACGCAGGCGTTATCATGGGGATATTGCCCCTGTCCTTGTAAACCTCTGACGCTGGGATAGATGCCGAGCTGTTCCAATGGCCGATAACCCCGGCTGCGCCTGAATTTGAAAGTTTGTTGGCAACTGTTACTGCAAGCTTCGGATCATGCTGGTCGTCTTCCACAAAGAGTTCAATCTTTTTGCCGAGAATGCCGCCCTTTTCATTCCACTCGCTCACTGCAAGCTCAACTCCGTTTTTCAAATCATTTCCCATCTTTGCCTGGTCCCCTGTCATCGGGCCTGCAACGCCGATTTTTATCGTATCTTCCTTTTTGGCGCAACCGGTAAAGAAAGTGAATAGTGAAAAGTGAATAGCGCATAGTAAAAACAATAAACTTCCTTTTAGTTTTTTACTTTTGACCCTTAACCCTTGACCCTTGACCCTCAACTCCATAGTTCCTCCTTGCGCATTGATATGTTGCAATTTACACATCCCTCTTTGCCAGCATCTTCATTGCCTTATGTTTCCTGTGAGTAATGGCCCACTTCTTGGTAATAAAGTAAGCTGCAGCGGAGAAGGCAGTTGAAACTACAAGATTGCCCACTAAAAAAACCACATATGCCCAGCCTATGCCATTCAAAAATTGGTGATTTTTTATGCTGGACATGACAAGTTCTCTGTCTTCCCAGAAGATAACGGAACCAACTGCGGCTGATAATGTCCAGAAGAAAGGGGTTGTGAGGGGGTTCATTATAAAGCTTCCAACTACAGCGGCAGCCCTGTTTGCCTTTAAAACATAAGCGGCTACTATGGCAAAGACTATGCCCAGACCAAAGGTTGGAAATATCCCCATAAATACCCCTATGGCAATACCACGAGCAATCTTATTCGGCGGGTCGTCAATGCGGACAACCTTATAATAATGCAGCTTAATCCAACGCTTTATTCTGGTAAGACGGTCGTAATATTTCTTGTTATTTGCCATTGTTAAAATCCATTCCTCTGTCGCAGCGGGTCTTTTGATCTGCCAAACCAACTGTAGAAGCAGGCTTTTAGGCCTGTTAATATTTACCATGGCTAAAGCCATTTTCTACGAGGCGCAGGAGATAATCCTCGTTGTATAAATTTTTGCCTTTTTCACAGCATCTTCCATATCCAGCCCCTTTGCAAGACCTGCTGCAATTGCAGAAGACAGGATACAACCGGTTCCATGAACATCTTTTGCTATCCTCTTTGCTTCAAATATCTTAAACTCTCTGCCATCGTAGAGTATATCAATTGCCTTTTCATTTTTTCTCCTAACTCCTGACTTCTGACTCCTGACTTCTTTCAGGTGCCCCCCTTTTACCAACACATACAATGGCCCCAATCTCTTAATTTTTTTAGCAACTTCTTTCATTTCCTCTACAGTTGAGACCTCTTCCATATCAGCAAGAATTGCCGCTTCATGCAAGTTTGGCGTAACAATGGTTGTCAAAGGGAGCAAATGTTTTTTTAAGACTGAAATCCCTTTTTTGTCAAGAAGCGGATAACCGCTGCTGGAAATCACAATTGGGTCAATAACTATTTTTTTGAATTTTGTTTTTGTAAAAAGCTGCGCCAAGCCAGCAACAATACCTGCCCTTGCAAGCATCCCCAGTTTTATAACATCTATATCGTGTTCTTCAAGCAATGTTTTTATCTGCTTGAGAACAAAGGCTGACGGCACAGGAAGCACTGCCTTTACCTTCTTTTGGTTTTGGGCGGTAAGGGCGGTAATTACTGATAAGCCATTCAACCCGAAATCCCTGAATGTCTTTATATCCCTCTGTATGCCGGCCCCGCCAGACGGGTCCGTGCCAGCTATGGTCAGGATAGCACCCGCATTGGGGTCCGCATTGGGGTCAGGTCTTGTTTTTTGACATTGTATCATTTTTGATTAATCTGCTTATCGTAGAATAATGCATCTTAAGATAATCCGCCACTTCTTTTTGTGTATATCCGTATATCTCCACAGCCGCGGCTATTTTGTTGTTTCTCGCAGGCCTATGCTTCATCACATTTTTTTCAAACAATTCATCAAGTTTTGGTCTGTTGACATACCTCTGATTCCTTGGAATCTCTTCTACCTCTTTTTGGCCTTTTAAATAACCACCGAATCTCTCAATAAAGTCCTTTTCTCCAAGCAGTATCTGTCCCTTAAGCTTTGTCCAGATAGACTCCTTTTCTACGCCTTCCCTTATAAATTGTATATATCTCTTTTCTGCCAACCCTTTCTTTGTTCCAAATTGCCCCAGTATCCAGTCTGCTGTAAGGGAGAAATGAGGATTTTCTATTCCGGCTGTGCCGCGGTAACTGCTCCACTTCCATTCTTCGGGCGCTTCAACCATTTTTGCCCTCACTGGATTTAACACTATATACCTGCATGCCTCAAAAAGATAATTCTCCTTGTCAATGAGTATCGCTTTATATCTTCCCTGAAATATATGACCAACCCGCCCATGTCTTTTATTTAAAGTTTGTGTATATACCCCATTTAACTGTCTCATGCCCCTTGATAAAGTTCCATCCAGGGTTTCTATGATTAGGTGATAGTGGTTATTCATGAGACAGTAGGCATGACAGAGCCAGTTATATCTTTTGTTTACATCCTTGAGGATATTGAGGAATATTGAACGGTCTTTATCATCTTTAAATATAGGCTTCTTTTCATTTCCTCTGGATGTTATGTGATATACTGCTCCGCTATATTCTATTCTTAGAGGTCTTGCCATAAATAATAGTTATCACTCAAATAGCGTTATGTCAAGATTAAAGACCTGACCCCCATTTTCGCCTGACCCCCATTTTCGCCTGACCCCCATTTTCGCCCTCATTTTTTAAGATACCGCTTTAGGTCGTCTTCTGTAACGGCTCAGAAACGCTTCCCCTATTTCTTATTATCACATCCATTCAACCTTAACCTTATCCCTCAGCCGCTTAAATTCCTTATCCGTTATTATCTTTAACCCAAGTCTTTTTGCCTTATCCTATTGTTGCGTTTCATAAATAGTATCTATTTATAAAGTCCTTTTTTCGTCATTCCTGCAGAAGCAGGAATCCAGAACCTATTGAAATTACTGGATTCACGTTTTCACGGGAATGACAGACTATAAACATATTATTTTAGGAACAGAACATGTGGTCAGATTTATTTAGCTTTAATGCAAACGCAAGATTTGAGTCAAAGACAAGGGAAAGATAAGTAAATATATGAGATTACAGTTCGCGCTCAAAAATGTC
>MGRL01000082.1 GCA_001798165.1 Deltaproteobacteria bacterium RIFCSPHIGHO2_02_FULL_43_33 | reverse complement strand
CGTCATCTATAAGGACATAGTCTTTATAGGTATATTTTTTTTCAACTGCTGTAGTATTCATGTCCCCTGTCCTTTTATCACATTAAAAGCAAAGTTGACAAGCTTTTTTTAATTTTTTTAACCTTTTGTTTAAAGGATTTTAAGAAACGTAGGGCAGCCCTTTAGGGTTGCTTATTTTATGCAGGGCTGAAGCCCTGCCCTACAATTTCTAAAGCCCTGCCTTACAGTTGCTTGATATCAAATTCAAATGAACCGAGAATATCGTATTGTCTGTAATCGCCCACCAACCCTTTTCTTACAGGATTGCCAAAGATATATAAAGCAACACCCATAGTATCTTCCTCTTTCCGCAACACATGTTCATAGAAATTAATCTGCCAAAGAGGCAATCCGGTTTCTGTTTTATAATAAAAGCCGGTATATTGCTTATAGAAAGAAATAAATCTCTTCATATCAGAATCGGAACTGTTGCCTTCTATGAGGAGATGAAGATGGTCAGGCATAAAGCAATAGGCCCATATCTTAAATCCAAAAGACTTTGACTTTTCTTTTAAAATATCAATAAGCCATGTCGCTAATTCAGCAGGGCTGAAGCCCTGCGCTACAGATATATTTTTTATGAAGCCCTGCCTTAATGGTAATGATGGTAATTTTGCGGTTTTGTGGGGCAGACCTTTATGTCTGCTTAAAGCAGGGCTGAAGCCCTGCCCTACAGATATATGTTTTGTGAAGCCCTGCCCTACAGATATATGTTTTGTGAAGCCCTGCCCTACGGATATATTTTTTGTAGGGCAATCCTTTAGGGTTGCATCAAAAATCGGCCTTTTATTATGAGTGCATAGGGTTATGAAATAGCGATAACAGCCTTTATAATCAAAATCCTTAAGTCGTATGCGCTTTTTATAACGAATCGGCATATTTTTGCTGAATAAAGCAGGGCTAAAGCCCTGCCCTACAATTTCAATAATAACGTAGGGCAACCCTTTAGGGTTGCTTATTTTGCAGGGCTGAAGCCCTGCCCTACATTAATACAAACACCCCTGCCCTACATTAATACAAACAAACACATTTACACATATGCTCGTATCACATCGGTATCTCATTGATACTGAATATGGCGAGGAGCATGGACAGGACAATAAATCCAACAATAACGCCCATAACAAGGATGAGCGCCGGTTCAAGGAGGGCTACAAACCTTTTTGTTGAGTTTCGCAAATCATTCTCATAGACCTCTGATAGCTTGAGCAGCATCTCATCCAGTCTTCCTGTCTCTTCCCCTACTGTTATCAGGTGGACAACAAGGCCGGGGAATCTCCCCATCTCCTTTAATGGCCTTGCAATACCCTTTCCCCTTTTTATACCGTCCATCACAGGGGTCATGCCCCTTGACAGGGAAGCATTCCCCATTGTATCTCGTGTAATCCTCATGGCCTCAGTAATGGGCAGGCCGCTTTGAAGCATGGTCCCGAGGGTTCTGGCAAATCTGGATACTACTGCCTTCAGGTGGAGCATCCCAATAACAGGAATCTTTAGTTTTGCGCTATCCCATGCAAGCCTTCCAGCCTCTGTATTTATATACCGAATCAAACCTGCTGCGCCTATTGCTGTTATGCCAAGTATGGCCCACCAGTAGGCAACGATAAATCCGCTTATCCCCAAAAGAATTCTGGTGGGTATGGGTAATACGGCTCCCATATCAGAAAACATTTCTGAAAATTTAGGTATTACAAACACCAGCATGACAGCTACTGCAGCGCCTCCCACTGTGGTGAGTAAGGCCGGATAGAGGAGTGCAGAGGTAATCTCTTCCCTTAAATGCTGCGATTCTTCAAGAAATTTGGTAAGCCTGTTGAGTACCAGCTCAAGAGAACCGCTGGCTTCTCCTCCCTTTATCATATTCACATAGATTCCGGAAAATACCTTTGGGTATCCTGCCATACATTGGGCAAACGGCTTTCCAGCATGGATGCCTTTATAAAGCTCTGCTATTATCGCCTTCAATGCCTTATTCTCTTCTAACTCTGAGAGAATGGCAAGACTCCTGTCAAGGGGCAGTCCTGCGCTGAGCATAGTGGATAGCTGATGGGTAAAAGAAATTATGTCTTTTGGAGATATTTTAGCGGTAAATGGGGCGGTAAAAGGCAGGATTTGGCTAAAGGTGTATCCCTTTTTTTCTTCAGGCCTAACAACTTTTAAGGGATAGCAGCCCATCTCCTGGAGCTTAGTTACCAATGCCTTTTCATCAAATACCTCCATAGAGCCTGTTATCATATTGCCCTGTGGATCTATTGCCTGGTAGGTGTAAAGAGCCATAAATTTATTCCTGCGCCTGCGTTACCCTTATTATCTCATCCACGGTAGTTATCCCAGCCCTCACCTTTTCCCATCCGTCATCTCTCAAGGTCTTCATGCCAAGCTCTGCGGCCTTTTGCATGATGATGTCTGAACCCTTTTTTTCTACTATGAGCCTTCTTATATCATCATTCACTAAGAGCAGTTCAAATATCCCTGTCCTTCCCCTGTAGCCTGTGTTATCACAGGCCTCACACCCCTGACCTTTATAAGTCTGGAAGCCTATTTCTGCGCCAAACTCAGTAACAATCTCTTTACCGGAGGTAAATGGGGCCTTGCATTTATTACATATCACCCGCACAAGCCTCTGGGCCAATACACCAAGCAGAGAAGATGAAATGAGGTAACCCTCTGCCCCCATATCCTTCAGTCTTGTTACAGCGCCGCTTGCATCATTGGTATGGAGGGTGGAAAAGACCAAATGACCTGTAAGGGCTGCGTGGATTGCTATGTCTGCTGTTTCCACATCCCTTATCTCGCCTACCATGATTATATCCGGGTCTTGCCTGACAATGGAGCGGAGGCCGTCAGCAAATGTAAGGCCTATCTTTGGCTTTACCTGAATCTGGTTCACGCCCTCTAAATAGTATTCTATCGGGTCTTCAATGGTTATAACCTTCTTTTCTCTGGTATTCATCATGGATAAGGCTGCATAAAGCGTGGTGGTCTTTCCGCTCCCTGTAGGGCCGGTAACCAGAAACATTCCATAAGGCCTTGTTATAAGTTGTTCAAAGAGTTTCCTTGTGTTGGCAGAAAATCCAAGGCCGTCCAGTCCTATTATGCCGGTAGGGTCAAGGAGCCTCATGACAATCCCCTCGCCATACAGCATTGGGACTGTTGACACCCTTACATCAATATCTTTTCCCAAGACCTTAAGTTTTATCCTTCCATCCTGAGGCAGCCGCCTTTCAGCAATATTAAGCTTTGCCATAATTTTTATGCGTGAAACTATGGCAGGATGGAGATTCTTGGGCGGGGACTCGGTTAGGTGGAGGATGCCATCTATACGATAGCGGATATGGAGTCCATCCTCAAAGGCTTCTATATGGATATCACTCGCCCTTTTTTCCACTGCCCTTGTTATCAAGAGATTCACAAGATTTATAATCGGCGCCTCGTGGGCCAGGTCTCTCAGATGTTCTACCTCCTCTTCTGCCCCCCATGGCATTACCTCCATCTCCTTTTCCTCAATCCCTTCTATAATCTTTTCCATGGTAACCGTACCGCCGTAATATTGGTCAATGACTGACAGAATATCCCTCTCTCTGCCGAGGCAAGGCTCTATCCTGCAGTCAGCAGCAAGCTGCAGGCCGTTGACAGCAAAGCTGTCCAGCGGGTCAGCCATTGCCGCCCTTAATATGCCGTCTCTTTTTTCTAAAGGGACGATTTTATACTGCTTAAGGAATTTAATAGATAAGGGGGGATCTACAACAGGAGGGATCTTTGGATAATCCCGGAGGTTAATAAATGGTATGCCCATTTGAAGGCTTAATGCCTTAAGCATTGCCTCCTCAGAGAGATAGCCGAGGCTCACCAGGATTGAGGCCAACCGCTCCTTTGTCTTTGCCTGCTCCTGAAGGGCCTTTCCCAGCTCATCTCCGTTAATAAGGCCTTCTTCTAAAAGTATCTCTCCTATATTTTTCTTCATACAGTTATTATTGTAACGGCAATAAATAACTTGCCGTAGGGCAGGGCTTTAGCCCTGCATAAATAGGCACGCCTAAAGGCTTGCCTACAAGTTATTTATTGCTTTCAGTATAGCTCAACTCCTCTATATATTTCTCTGCCATAAATGCGGCAATAGCGCCGTCCCCCACTGCTGTGGACACCTGCTTGAGCGGCGTTGTCCTGCAATCGCCTGCCGCAAATATGCCTTGAGCAGAAGTTTGCATATTTTCATCAGCTTTTATAAAACCCTGCCCATCCTTTTCAACATCAACAAAGTCTGTTGTGGGATTTATGCCGACAAAGATAAAAACCCCTTCCGCATCAAGCTCTTTTATTGTATTGTCCTTAAGGCTCTGCAAAACAATCTTTTCAACGGCGATTTTCCCTTTTATTTCTTTTAAAACATGGCTCCAGAGCATCTCTATATTTGGGGCAGCAAGGGCCTTTTCCTGAATTATTTTTTCAGCCCTGAGTTGGTCCCGTCTGTGCGCAAGATAAACCTTGCCTGCAATCTTAGATAGATAGACAGCCTCTTTTACGGCAGTATCGCCGCCGCCGACAACTAAAACCCTCTGATTTCTGAAAAATGGGCCGTCACAGGTTGCGCAGTAAGAAACGCCCTTGCCTGTCCACTCCTTCTCTCCGGGAATTCCAAGCCTCTTTGGCTTTGCGCCGGTTGCTACAATCACTGACATGGCTGTTAAATCTCCTTCTGAGGTCTTGACAATCTTTGTCTTGCCTGTATCCTGAATATCTATTACATCTGTCAGCTTTATCTCAAGCCCCAGGCCTCTTGCGTGTTGTTCAAACTTTTCCATAAGGCCGGCGCCGCTTATGGACGGAAAACCGGGATAGTTTTCTATAATATCGCTTACGGCAATCTGGCCGCCAATAATTTCTTTTTCTAAAAGCAAGGTTCTAAGTCTTGCCCTTTGCGCGTAGATGCCTGCTGTCAGGCCTGCAGGGCCGCCGCCGATTATGATGAGATCGTACATAATACCCGTCCTCCGTGTCCGTTGTCCGTATCCGTAATTCATAATCCGTGATTTTACGGTCACGGAAAACGGATAACGGACACGGTTTTCATTACCCTTTCCAGAATAGTGGCGTAAACAAAATCAAAAGCGTATATATCTCAAGCCTGCCAAGAAGCATGCAGAATATAAGAAGCCCTTTGCCGATATAAGGAATCTCGCTAAAATTGGACAAAGGTCCAACAATTCCAAGGCCTGGCCCAACGCCCCCCATTGTTGTAGCAACTGAGGAAATGGCGCTCACGATGTCAAGACCCAAAAATGTCATTGCAAGTGAAATGGTAAAAAATAGAGCAATATATAAAAATGTAAAACCGATTGCCCCCATCACAACCTCTTTTGGAACAACCCTATCGCCAAGCTTTATAGGTATCAGGGCGTGGGGGTGGATAAGATGGTAAAGCTCCTTATAACCTTGCTTCAACAAGAGCATAATCCTAAGACATTTTATAGCCCCTGTTGTTGAGCCTGTTGAACCGCCAATCAGCATCAATACAACAAGGGCAAACTGTGAAAAAGACGGCCATTTAGCAAAATCAGCAGACGAAAACCCCGTGCATGTGTTTATAGAAACAACCTGAAATGATGCGTATCTAAGAGAAGATGCGATACTATCGTAAATTGAGAATCTCAGGTTTATTGCAACTAAAATAATGGCGGTTAATTGAAGACCGAGATAAAAACGAAACTCAGGATTCTTCCAATAAATTTTTGGCCCCTGTTTTAAAAGACTTGCATGGAGCGCAAAGTTTGTAGCAGAGATGAACATGAAAACTATCAGGATAAACTCTATGAGCGGGTTGTGATAGTATTCAACGTTTATGTCTTTATTGGAAAATCCGCCTGTTGCAACAGTGCCAAACGCATGTATAACCGCGTCAAAAGGGCCCATGCCTGCCCATATAAGGGCAATCATTCCTGCGACGGTAATTACAATATAAACCAGGCCGAACAGTTTAACAGTCTCGATAAGCCGCGGCGCCAATTTGTCGGAAGAAACCCCCACGCCTGTTGCCTCTGCCCTGTAAAGCTGCATTCCTCCAATCCCGAGTATCGGCAGGATAGCTATGGACAACAGGATTATTCCCATGCCGCCTATCCAATGCGTTAAACTCCTCCAGAAGAGTATACCGTGCGGCAGATTTTCTACAGATGTGAAAACAGATGCACCTGTGGTGGTAAAGCCGGATATGGATTCAAAATATGCGTCTACAAAATGAGGGAGCGCACCGGACAAAAGATATGGCAGCGCTCCAAAAAAACCGGCGCTAATCCATGCCATTGCAGTTATGGCAAAACCTTCTCTGTGAGAGACATCAACCTTTTGCCCTTTAAAGATTAAAAATAAAACAGCCCCGATGCCAGAGGTGATAACTGCTGATGACAATATGGCCATTACAGCCTTTTCTTTATAAAGAAATGATATCCCTGCGGAAGGCAGCATGGAAAGGCCGAGAAACAAAGCAAATGCGCCCAAAAGATATAAGATTACCCTTATCCTCATTAAAAATACTCCGCTTTCACCATCAGCATCTTTTCAATCTTTGGCACTGCCTTGGGAAGGGCAAAGATAATAACCTTATCACCCGGTTGAATCAAGGTTTTTCCCTCAGGTATGATGACTTCATTTTTTCCTCTTACAACAGCCCCAATCAATGCCCCTTGAGGAAATTTCAGTTCCTTTAAAGGTTTGCTGGCAATATCAGATGTCTCCATGGCAATAGTTTCTATTGCCTCAACCCTCTCCTCCATTAATTGGGTTACAGCCAGGATTTTTCCCCTTCTCACAAATTGCAATATACCGCTGACAGACGCAAGCCGCGGAGAAACACCCACATCTATCCCTACTGTCGAGACCATAGACAGATATTCCGGCTTATCAATAAGCGCCATACATCTACCTGCGCCCATCCTCTTGGCTAAAAGTGCGGTTAATATATTTGCCTCTTCATCATTTGTAACTGAAATGAAGGTGTCTATATCTCTTACATTTTCCTCTATAAGCAGATTCTGATCTGTGCCATCGCCCTTGATAACTATCGCCTTTTTCAATCTATCTGCAATGAATCCTGCCCTCTGCTCATTTCTTTCTATAACCTTTACGGAAAACCCTTTTTTCTCAAGCCACTGGGCAAGATAAAAGCCGATTTCACCACCACCCACCAGCATAACCTTGCTGCCCGTCTTCTCTTTCCTGCCGAGGAGTTTAATGAGGTTAGGTATCTCGGCAGGAACAGTAACAGTAAAAACAAGGTCTCCTTCTTCCAAGACTGTTGAGCCATTGGGAATAATCGTTTCACTATCTCTGTAAATAGCTACTATGATAACCTTGTGGTCAGGATGAAGCTCTTTCAGGTCTTTTAATTTTTGCCCCACAATGCCGCATGTTGCAGTCAACCTCATGCCTATTAATTTAACGCTACCATCAGCAAATTCAGCCACATCTACTGCGCCCGGCACCTCTATAATCTTAAGTATCCTCTCTGCAGCAGCCTTTTCAGGATTTATATTAAAATCAAGGTCAAGGTAATCCTTTTCAAATATCTGCGTATAACTGGCATAGTCAGGCTCCCTAATCCTTGCTATCTTCTTTGGAACCCTGGACTGGCTGCCTGCAATAAGGCAGGCTATCATATTAACTTCGTCACTGTCAGTTACTGCAATAACCATGTCTGAATGTTCTACCCCTGCATCCATGAGCACCTTTGGACTGCTCCCGCTGCCGTGAATAATCTTTACATCCAGGCCTTCTGCTACCTCTCGGATGCGCTTCTCGTCTTTTTCTATGAGAACCACATCCTTGGCCTCTGAAGAAAGCTTTTTTGCTATAGTGTAGCCTACAACACCAGCGCCGATTATTATGACCTTCATTCATGCCTCCAATAATAAATTTCTAATTTCTAAATCCTAATTCCTAATAAAATGTCAAATGTCAAAAAAATAAAAATCAAAGCATCGGAAATCAGTTATTGGATATTTCATTAGAAATTAGCAGTTTGTTGAAAAACTCAACAAACTCCGATTACACGGATAAAAGATTAGATTTCACAGATTAAAACCCATTGAACAATCTGTGTAATCGTTTTTCCTAATCTGTGTAATCAAGGCTGTTGATGCCTTTTTCAACAGCCTGTTAGATATTAGGATTTAGGATTTTCTCTTTCAATGCTTCTCCTTTTGCATAACCATCTTTTTTGCCACTGCTGCCAAAGCGCTTGATACATTCTTGCTCTTAGCGATATGCTGAACATCCTTTTCATTCAGCTGACTCATCAACCGCATAGCAATTGATAAAGGCGCCTTAGGGTTGTTCACCAACCCTAATTTAATGGGGTATTTCTTAAGCCACTCTTTGTTGTTTGCAACCTGCCTGAGTATATCATCTGATATGCTTCTGGAATTCACTACCTTTGTAATTTCATCCTCGGTAATCCTTGGATTCTTTAATACTGTGGAAGAAACAAGCTTATTAGAATCTTTGAGTAGTATGTCTCTTGCCTCTTTGTTGCCAAGCAGGGCCAGCTTAATCTTTCCTGATACATTCAGATGCTGCACTTTTTTGTAAAAGCTCTCCTTCTCCACCTCTGTTACAGTTTCTTTTTCCGTTTTCAATTCATCACCAACAACTACCGATTCTTTACCTGTCAGGATGGCTTCATCTGATTCTTTTATCTGAAGAGGCTCTATTTGAGCAGATACCGGCACCCCCTCCTTCGGCGCAAGCTTGCCAACAGATATAAGAAAGGCCTCTGTCCTGTCTATAACAGACTTGCCAACAGATGGATTCGTTTTAAGATAGTCTAATAATGCGGGGTTACGGATAAGTCTTGTCTGATTTTCAGCTATGACATTAGCTACGGTCTCAGCTCCTGCAGAGGCCAGTAGTGCCAACGTTTCATCATCGGCATTGCGGTTTAAGGCTATCATAACAAGTATAGCCTCATCGTGTTTATGTATATTTGCAATAGCCTTTATCGCAGACGGGTCCAATGCACCATCCAACACAGTCAGCAATAAATGCGATGGAATGCCTTCAAGGCTTTTTTGGGCTGTTTCTCTAACCTCTTTATCATCATCATGAACAAGTATGGAAAGGACAGTAACCAGGTCCTTCGGCCCCATAGGCAGCAAAGCCTTTGCAGCCATAAGTCTCGTTTCTTTAAGGGACTGGGGGGAAACATACTTTTCAAGATTAGACGGTATATTCATAAAATACAGGCTATGGGCGAGAGGCTATAGGTAAAACCCATAGCCTATCGCCCATAGCCTCTTGCCTCCTTCTTTCATATCCCCACATCTTCATCACCCTTTATTATTTGCTTCTGTCTTCTGAACCTGCCGAAAAGATTGGGTATTGTTTTTCTGAAAAATATGCCGAGAGATTTATTGAGAGGATTTGAACGTCCCAAAAACGGTATAATAGATTTTTTCCTCGCCCCCAGCCTTACTAATTCGTCATGGATTATATCATTTTCAGGATCAAATCTAAGCCCTTTTTTTAAGACAGTTATTGCGCCCTTTTTATTATCTGCCTTCATGTATACACTGGCAAGATTTATATAATAGTCGGTTTTGTAAAATTCTTTTTTTACCGCCCGTGTGCAAAGCTCCAGTCCCAATCCTATTTCACCCCAACGTAAAGCGGCGCACATGCCGTAATAAGACATGTATTTTGCATTCTCCTTATCTTCCTTAAATGCCTTTTCAAACGCCCTTGTCGCCTTTTCTAAGTTATTGCCTTTTAAAAATTCTAAACCTTCCTTAAATTGCCCCTCTGAAGATTCTGTAACCATTACATATTCCTTTCATAGATAATCCGGAGACCGTCAAGAGTCAAAAACTCATTCACCTGTTCGATGGTTTTACTTTCCGGCGCTATAAGCTCTGCAAGCCCGCCGGTGGCGACTACATGAGGCTTGGAAGCAACCTCCTTTTTCATCCTCTCAACAATGCCGTCCACAAGCCCTGTATAACCATAAAAGATTCCAGCCTGCATACTGTCAACAGTATTTTTACCGACAACCTTTTTGGGCTTTGCTATGTCAACCCTCGGAAGTTTGGCAGCCCTCTGAAAAAGGGCATCTGTAGATATGCCGATGCCGGGCGCAATAGCGCCGCCCATGTATTCGCCTTTTGGAGAAACATAGTCAAATGTTGTAGCTGTGCCGAAATCAACCACTATGACTGCGTTCTTATAAATCTCATACGCAGCAACTGCATTTACAATCCTGTCAGCCCCAACCTCCTTTGGATTATCCGTCATAATGGGCATGCCTGTTTTTATGCCCGGACCGACAACAAGAGGCGTTACTTTAAAATATTTGTCCAATGCTTCAATGAAGGTATCTGTTAATGGGGGAACAACACACGATATAATGGCGCCCTTACCCCCCCCCATCCCTTCCTTTTTATTAAAATAGGAGGTGAGGGGGGGGGTTGCAAAATGAAAAAGTTCCATCATCATAATGCCGTATTCATCAGCAGTCCGCGTCTTCTTGCTGCCAATGCGCCAGTGCTGGATAAGTTCCTTCTTATCGTAAACACCGACTACAATATTAGTATTGCCTATGTCGATAACGAGAAGCATAAAATTGATTGAGGCAGGAGGCTTGAGGTAAAAACAATAAGCCTCTAACCTCTAACCTCTAACCTCAAGCGTTTTCTTTTAAACCGCTTCAACCTATATATATCTTCCCTCTCCCTTTCTTCAAGAACTCGCTCTATAACCTTTATGCCGCCTTGCAGAAATGGCATGACTATTTCTTCAAGCGCATTTATACGCCGTGTATCAGTCCTTATCTCTTCACCAACCCTCTTAAGTCTTATCTCGCTTGAAGCAATGGAAACAATGGCATCTATTAGCTTTTCAAAATCCTTTGCAGTCTCTATTGCCAGCGCCCCTTCTCCCACAGGCGACATATCCCTCGCATCAATATTTCTTACAAATGCCTTTTTCTCTATCTCAGGGATGTTTAATCCCCATATATTTTTTATCTTTATATCAATAGACACATCTCGCTTAGATGCGTATCCTGTTGAATAGATTGTATCACCGAGAAATGCCTTTGCAAGATGAAGTTTATATGTTGCATCCCTAATCTGTGAATTTAACTTTGACCGGAGTTCAAGGCATTCCCCAACACACTTGAAAAAATCCTTCATCAGTGCCTCTCTTTTACTCTTTAAAAGGTTGGCTCCATTTTTTAACACAGAAAGTTGTGCATTTATAAACAGAAGATTTATTCTTGTAGGTGAAAGTTTTTCCATTTTTTCCTCAGCCTTAACCTCAACCTTAACCTGCCTTATAATATTTCTCCACAAACTCCTCTTTTATCCTTATCAGTTCCGTCTTTGGCAATAAAGATAAAAGCCTCCAGCCAAGCTTCAAGGTCTCATCTATTGACCTGCCGGCATCGCCCTGGCCAATAAATAGTTTCTCAAATTCATCCGCAAATTTCAAATACAGTCTGTCCATAGAAGTCAAACCCTCTTCACCTATAATGGTGGCAAGCCTTCTCGTATCCCGGCCATGCGCATATGATGCGTATAACTGGTCAGCAACGTCCCTATGATCTTCCCGTGTTTTACCTTTACCTATGCCGAGATTCATGAGCCTTGAAAGACATGGAAGCACATCCACAGGCGGGTATACACCTTTCCGAAATAATGCCCTGCTCAAAACAATCTGCCCCTCTGTTATGTAGCCGCTTAAGTCTGCTATGGGATGTGTTATATCATCATCAGGCATGGTGAGTATAGGAATTAATGTAATAGAACCGTCCTTACCTTTTATTCTCCCTGCCCTCTCATATATTGTAGCAAGGTCTGTATACATATAGCCGGGATAGCCTCTCCTGCCCGGTATCTCTTCCCTTGCGCTCCCAATCTCTCGCAGGGCCTCGCAGTAGTTTGTCATATCCGTAAGTATTACCAAAACATGGTGTCCTTTTTCAAACGCCAGATATTCTGCCGCAGAGAGTGCGCTCCTCGGCGTAAACAGCCTCTCAATGGTCGGGTCCTCTGCCCTGTTTATAAACGCCACAGTCCTTTCCATTACCCCGCTTTCTTCAAAAACATTTTTAAAGAAAAAGGCCTCCCGTGAGGTAATCCCCATTGCCCCAAACACAATAGAGAACTGACCATCCCCTGCAACCTTTGCCTGCCTCACAATTTGGGCTGCTATCTCATTTGCAGGAAGCCCTGCGCCGGAAAATATGGGCAGCTTCTGCCCGCGAACCAAAGTATTCAAACCGTCTATGGTTGATATGCCGGTTTGAATAAAATGGGCAGGCTTATCCCGCGCAGCAGGATTTATGGGAAGACCATTTATGTCCGGTCTTGTTTCGGGTATAATCGGGGAAAGGCCATCCATAGGCTCTCCGAGGCCATCAAAAAATCTTCCGAGCATATCAAGGGACACGCCGATTTTTGCAGTCTCGCCTTTAAGTATAATCTTTGATGATACGGTATCAATACCCGATGTCCCTTCCAAAACCTGCACCACAGCAAGGCCTTCCATAATCTGGAGTATCTGCCCTTTTCTCGCTTCACCCGAAGACAGGCACACATCCACCATCTCCCCAAGACTGCCGGCGCTAACGCCTTCAACAAATATGAGCGGGCCTTGGATGGCGGTTATAGATTGGTATTCAAAGGTTAAAAGTGACATATGGTTTTGAGATTTGGTTTAATGGGTTTTATCAATAAAGTGATATATTGCGACTTTAAACTTCTTTAGGGTGTCCTCAAGGTTATCGATGAGCGGCTTCAATTCTTTCCAGTGAATATTGAAACTATAAGCATGAACAAAAAAATGCCTGAAAGAAAGATAATCAGACAATGTCTCGTATAAATCGTTGGTAATAACCTCTTTATTTAATGAAGACTTGAGCAAGTCCTTATGCCATGTGGGGGCATCTTTGATTGCCATCTTTCTTGACAACAAAACTCTCTTTAAAATATTTTCAATGCCGTTGTAATAGTTATGAATGAAAGCCGCAATGGCCGCAAGTTCCGCAGTTGAATAATCAATCTTCTTAGGCCTAACAACAAAAAACAATTCTGAAACCACAGTATCTATATTTTCAAACTCTGCCTCGCAGTATTCTTTAAGCCTTAGACTTGTCATAGATGAGCTTGCCTTCTTTCAGTATTATATTTTTAAATTTCGTCATTTTTCCTGAAAGGTCTATAATATCAACATTTTTATCCACCGTTCTCAACAACTCCCCGTAAAATTTAAAGAAACTCCCTTCCGGCACACCGCGCACAGCAAAGTCATAGTCATTGACTTCTTTAGGCTTTTTATACAAGGCAGAGCCTATCAAATACAGTTCTCCAATACTGTATTTCTTGGCGATATGAATAACCTTATCGAATTCATCTTTTGGTATCATGGCATCTCCTTCCCGTTTCTTTTTACATTCTATATCAAAACGGTTGTTTTTTCTACAATTCAATACCTTCAATAAATATGAGCGGGCCTTGGATGGCGGTTATGGATTGGTATTCACAGGTTAACAAGGTCATGGGGTCATTCCTCCGCCATCCTCATCTCGAGTATCCTCTCTATATTAAAGACCCTTTCATCCATCCTCTTTGTGCAGAATGCCTCTAAACCGAGAAACTTCTTTCCCTGATACTCCAATTCGCCCATATACTTTGGGATCGGGAAAACCGCACGGAAAACCGGGACAGATTTATTTTCACTGCATCCCGCTTTTCTCCGTTCTCTTTATCAAATCCTCTCAATTTGCCGTTGCCCCTTTAACTGCCTGAGCCTTTTTATGGTCTCTTTATACGCCTCTTCATCTCTACGGAAACCAACCTTCACCACATAGACTAAAATTTTATCTTTCTCAATCCGATAGACAACACGGTATTGTCCCACTCTGAGTTTCCACAATCCTTGTAAATCTCTTTTCAACGGCTGTCCATAAAGTTCGGGATTAGTTGTCAATTTTTTACGAATAGCCTTGATGATCTTCAGTTGTCCGGATTTATCAATGTCTTTAAAATCTTCTTTAAAGACAAGCTTATCTATTAAAACAGCATACACTAGCGCAGGCCAACCTTTCGCTCTGCTTGTTCCAAGGTCATTGTCTTTTTGTCTTTCCTTTCAAGACGTTCCAGCGCAATATTGCCGAGGATAATATCTTCCACCTCTTCCAGAAGCTGCTCCATTTTTTCATACTCCCCATAATCCACAATAATCCCGACCGGCCTGTTTCTTTTTGTAAGGATTATCTTGTGCTTTTTTATCTCTTTCAGGACATTAGCCGCCTTGCTTCTTAATTCCGCCACGCCTATAATGGCAGTATCTTCTTTAACTGTAAGCATTAAATCACCCCCTTTACTGCTATGTTAAATTGTATATTACAATCACTCATATGTCAAACAGTGAATTGCCTTTCTGCGCCCTCATATTTTCCTCACTTCCCCTCTGCAATTTTCCCAAACCCCGCCTCCATCTCCCTTATCATCTCCTCTGCCTTTTCCTTAAACACATTACTCGGTATATCCTGCATCCTCATAAGCCTTGCTATGACAGGGCTTGAAAGTATCTTTTCCAGATATATCCCCCCGCTCAATGCCTTTTTAGCCTTATTGTAAAATTCAATTATGCATCTCATCATCCAGTATTGTTTTTCCATGGTGCAGAATGCATCCGCATCATTAAATACGTTCTGCCTTAAAAACACCTCTTTAACAATCCTTCCCATTTCCATGGTAAGCCTGTCTATGTCCTGCAATGCCTCAAGGCCGACGACCTGAACAACCTCTTTTAGCTCTCCTTCTCTTTCCAATATCTTCATAATAGTATCTCTCAACAAAACCGCATCCTCTGCCGCCTCTTTGCTAAACCAATCTTTAAGTGAATTGTAATAAAGGCTGAAGCTCTTGTTCCAGTCAACTGCCGGAAAGTGCCTCCTGTATGCAAGGTCTGTGTCTAATGCCCACAGAGCGCCTGCAACCCTGAGAGATGCCTGCGTTACAGGCTCGGAAAAATCTCCGCCCGGCGGCGATACTGCGCTGACAATTGTAACAGAGCCTGTTCTTTCTTCATTGCCGAGGCATTTTACCTTGCCTGCCCTTTCGTAAAAATTTCCGAGCCGTGTTGCAAGATACGGCGGATACCCTTCTTCACCAGGCATCTCTTCCATCCTTGATGAAATTTCCCTCAATGCCTCTGCCCATCGTGATATAGAGTCTGTCATGAGCGCAACCTTATATCCCATGTCCCTGAAATATTCGGCAATGGTTGCGCCTATGAAGATAGACGCCTCTCTTGCTGCAACAGGCATATTTGATGTATTGACAATAAGGACGGTTCGCAAACTCAAAGGCAGTCCTGTGGATGGGTCTAAGAGTTTTGGAAAGTCTGTCAGGACTTCGGTCATTTCATTGCCGCGTTCTCCGCAGCCGACATAGACGATAATGTCTGATTTTGCGAATCTGGCCAAGGCCTGCTCCACAATAGTCTTGCCTGTGCCGAATCCGCCCGGCACTATGGCTGCGCCTCCCTCTGCCACCGGAAAAAGCATATCAAACACACGTTGGCCTGTAATAAACGGCGTGTCTGGCGATAGCCGCTCTTTAAACGGCCTCGGCTGTCTTACAGGCCATTCCTGATACAGTGAGATAATACTGCCGTCCTCAAGGATTACAACAGGTTCATCGCCTGAAATATCGCCTTTGCGGACTTCTTTCACAATACCTCTAAATCCCCCCTTGCCCCCCTTTTCCAAAGGGGGGATGGGAGAATTGTTTTGTCCCCCTTTAGCAAAGGGGGATAAAGGGGGATTTGGCGGAACAAGGATTTTATGCTCAATCCTTTCATTTTCCCGGACAATGCCGACAACATCTCCCGACTCAATTACATCGCCTTTTTTTACTTTAGGGATAAACTCCCATGTCTTATCCAGCAATACATCAAAGCTAATCCCTTTTTTTATAAAATCGCCTGTCTTTAGCCTTAATGACTCAAGCGGCCTTTGAATGCCGTCAAAGACATTTGAGAGAAGACCGGGGCCAAGCCTTATAGTAAGAGATTTGCCGTAGCTTACAACCTCTTCACCGATTGAAAGCCCTGTTGTATCTTCATAGACCTGCAGTATTGCCTGCTCGCCTTGAATTCTTACAACCTCCCCAAGAAGACCGTCTTTACCCACAAAGGCAGTTGTGTGCATCCTCGCGCCATTCATGCCTTTTGCGGTAACGGTCGGACCGGAAACACCTGATATGACACCTTTGATGGTCTGCATAATTATGAGAGTCCTAGAATCAGAGAGTCAAGGTTTTCGTTTTTTCTCTGACCCTCTGACTCTTTGACACTTTTATCTCTTTATTTTCACCTGATACCCTATCGCTCTTCTAATGAGTTTTGTTATATACGACTCCATCTCTGCCTCGGCTTGCCATGATTTTGGAGTGTCTATCGGAACTATTACAGGGATACCTTTTTTTCGAATCCTTTTTAAAATCTCTTCAGGAACATTTAATAGAAGATTTTCTTCAACAGCCAACAGGCCATATTCGCCTTTTTCTATGATACTTTGTAAAAGCGGCGTGATATCTTCACCTTCTTTAACCTCTTTGACCTCAACGCCTGCAAGGTCAAAACCAGTAGATGTGTCAGGATATGTGATTATAAGAAGTTTGGACATATTTCTTTTTGAACCCCTTACTCCTTAAAATATATCAATCCACCTTTTCAAAAATTGTCATATTCTACCAATAAATCCTCTATAATTCTACTTTCTTGTTTGTTATAATGCCAATCGTGTCATACAACCTGTCGCAATTTAAAAAATTGTTCAGTTCAAAATATACCTGCATTGCCATAATCCTCATCGTCTCCTTCGGGGTCTACCTCAATACCATGTGGAATGGATTTGTCTATGATGATGAATTTCAGGTATTGGAGAATCCGTGGATTAAGGATGTAAGGTATATCCATGACATCTTTCTATCTCATGTATGGGCATTTCAAGGAGTAGGGTGGGTTTCAAACTACTACCGCCCTATGATGCATATCATCCTGATGATTGATTATTATCTCTTCGGCCTCAAACCATGGGGGTATCATCTGATAAATATCATCCTTCATGCAGGGGTTTCAGTGCTTGTATTTCTCATTGCTTCCATGCTTATCAATCATCCAGGCCGCAGAGAAAAAAGGCTCTCCCCTCCCTTTACGGGAGGGGAAAAAGGGGAGGGTGAGTATAACCTTTTATTTCCCCTCATTGCCGCCATCCTCTTTGCCGCACACCCCATCCATACAGAGGTTGTGGCATGGGTAAGCGGTATACCGGAACTTTCATTCACACTTTTTTATTTACTTTCCTTTTATTTCTATATCAAGGCCGATGATGAATATGGAAAGCATTTTATCCTATCTATTCTTTTTTTCTTTCTATCAACCCTGTGCAAAGAGACAGCCCTGACACTGCCCATCCTTCTTATAGTTTATGACTATTCATCTTCTCAATCCAAAATCCAAAACCTCAAATCCCACATGATGCGATACATCCCTTACATCATAGTTGCTGGAATATATTTTACCCTGAGAACTAATGCCATTGGAGGGTTTGCGCCTCAAAAGGCGCATCCAGAACTGGACAATTGGCAATATTTAATAAATATCTTTCCGCTATTTATCCAGTATCTGGAAAAGCTTATCCTTCCGATAAACTTAAATGCCTATCATGTCCTTCACCCGATTTCATCTATACTTGAATGGAAAGCTATAGCCTCCGTTATCATTACATTTGCCTTTATACTAACTGCCTATTTTCTCCGGAAAATAGATAAACTATCTTTTTTTAGTCTTTTATTGATAGTTATTACAATTTTACCTGTCCTTTACATCCCGGCCCTCGGCGAAAACACGTTTGCGGAAAGATACCTTTATCTTCCATCTATAGGATTCGTGATTCTTATGGCTCTGACGCTCGAAAGGATTTATTGTAACAGGCGACTGGGACAAACCGCTTCTCTCGCGACGATTTTGGCGGCAATAGTCCTTTTGGGACTATATTGCGCCGGAACATTGAAAAGGAACTTCATCTGGAGAGACAATTATACGTTATGGTCTGAAACGGTAAAAAAGTCGCCGGATGGGGCAATACCACACAATTCTATGGGGGTTGTTTATTTAAAGCAAGGTCGTTTGGATGAAGCTTTGCAGGAATTTCAAACTGCATTAAAGCTGGAACCAGATTATTCAAATGCTCATATTAATCTTGGAATATCTTTTGCAAATAAAGGGTGGCTGGACGATGCCATTAAGGAATTTAAATTGGCAATAAGGTTAAAATCGGATAATCCCGAAGCCTATAACAACCTCGGAGCAACCTATTATGACAAGGGTTGGGTTGATATGGCTATAGAACACTATCTAATCGCCTTAAGATTAAAACCAAACTACCGGAAAGCCCATTATAACTTGGCAGAAGCCTATTATGACAAGGGTTGGGTTGATATGGCTATAGAACACTATCGGATAGCCCAAGATTTAAAATAAATGGATTAGGCCGAATTGTCCCGTTTCTCATAAAATAATTATTATAAGAGAAACGAATTTGTTCTTCTGTAATCTAAAGCCCATCAATTACATTATTAATGTAGTTTTTAAGGATATCATCTGATAGAGAATCTATAGTTTTCCCTTTTTGTGCAAGAACTTCTTTTAAAAGTCCTGTTAGCATACCTTTTGCGGGTATAACTTTACCATCTCTTGTTAGATTACAAGCATTCTCTGCCAAAGAAAGTAAACCAGTTTTTACACCCCTGTTACTAACCTCGACAGAATTGATAACATCAATCAAGCTGCAAGCATCATATACATTAGTGCTCGCTTCGGCTTCTCCGCAATGTCCATTTAGTGTATTCGCGTAATCACTATCACCTGTAGTATTGAATGCTTTTACCCTATAAAAATACGTGGTACCCGGGATAAGCCCTGCATCCTGATAGGACGAAGAATTTTCCGGGAGAATAGCAATTGTACTATACGGTCCTCCTGATATTATAGAACGTTCTACTTTAAAACCATCTTCGTTATCCGAGGTATCGACCCATGAAAGGTTTACTTGGTAAGGCGAAACTGCTATAGCCAAAAGGTTTGCAGGTGGAGATGGTATGGCATATTTTGCATGACCATACTTTATTGTAGTTATGTTACTATTCCCAGCTTCGGCAACGGCAGATAGGTCCCCTAACCCTCCGGCCACATAAACATTGAATGCCGGATCAACAGCGCTGGCAATAATAGACATACAACTCTCCTTCTGCCATAACTTATTCCCATTGGTATCATACGCTATCGTGATACCGTCCCCTCCTGTTACATATATATTATCCAATAAGTCAATAGATATATCTTTAGCATTTGCGCCATATCCTGCAATCCACAACACATTCCCTTCCTTATCGTATTTTACTATATCAACAGAATAATAATTACCTGCGAGAATATATATATTGCCGGCCGAGTCGATAGCAAGGTGCTTATCATAAAAATAATAATCATTAATTGGTAGCATGTATCTTCCTTCATATTTCTTAACCCACAACTCGTTTCCATCCGTATCATATTTTATCGTTATAGTATCAAAACCGCCTAAATTAGAATCGCTATTCCCTGTCACATATACATTCCCAAACAAATCCACGGCAATGGTGTTTACCCAATCAATTCCACCACCATTATATCTCCTTGCCCATAACTCATTTCCATTAGCATCATACTTTACCGTGGCATAATCGCCGTTGAACCAGCCCGTTACGTAAACATTGTTGGATGAATCCACCGAAATATCAACAGCCCAACTATTTTTATTTGGATTGAGATACTTTTTTGCCCACAATTCCTTCCCCTCCGCACTATATTTTATCGTAAGCATTTCCCCATTACTTTGTCCTGTTATGTATACGTTATCTGAAAAATCTTTTGCAATGGCATAAGCAAAATTATACGCATCATGGACTTCCCCCGAATTTAAGGACACTAAGTTAGGTTAGGCTACCATAGATTCCAGCTCAAATGATACTGGGGAAAGATA
>MGRL01000081.1 GCA_001798165.1 Deltaproteobacteria bacterium RIFCSPHIGHO2_02_FULL_43_33 | reverse complement strand
TCTCATTCATTATTTGAACCTCAGACATTTTTTTCGTTTCTTTTTCTTTCAGCCATATTTGCATTTGCAGTTTATCTCTTTATCTCGCAACTCGCATCCCGCATCCCGTATCATTTCTTTTGGCATCCTCTGGTTCTTCATAACCCTTTCTGTTGAGTCATCTATAATCCCTATACGGGATGTGATATTTGAGCATAGATTATACCTGCCGAGTGTAGGAGTTGTAATTGCATTCAGCTCAGGTGTGCTTTATGGGATTAGCTATGCAAGGGAAAGATTAGATATTAAAGTCTCTCTTTTACTTGCAACCTGCATCTTGCTACTTGTTACCGCTCTTCCATTAGCTATTATCACTTATAAAAGAAACTTTGTCTGGAGGGATGAGATAACACTTTGGGAGGGTGTGGTGGGGAAGAGCCCAAGTAAGGCGAGGGGGTATAGTAATATAGGAAAGTTCTTACAAGATAGAGGACGTTTTGGTGAATCTATAATGCCGTTACAAGAAGCCATAGAACTTAATTTAAACTATCCTGAAGCACATAATAATCTTGGAAATGCATACAATAATCAGGGGCAAACAGATGAAGCAATACAAGAATACAGAGAGGCCCTAAGACAGAAACCTGACTATCCGGAGGCCCATAGTAACCTTGGGGTTGCCTATGCAAAAAAAGGCTTACTTGATATGGCTATTGAAGAATTAAAAGCAGCATTAAGTTTAAAATCCGACTATTTAAATGCCCATTTTAACTTGGGGCTAACCTATCAAAGAAAGGCATTAAAAAATGAGGCAATAATGGAATTTAAAGAGGTATTAAAAATACAACCAGACTATATAGAAGTTCAAAAAATCATTGAATCGCTTTCCAAACAATAAAGTTAAAGAAGATAATATGTAATAGACACTGATTGTTTAGGCATGTGGCAATTTAGATAAAGAGACAGACATATATTCTTTGCCCTGCCTGTCTCTTTATTAAATTTACATCCTTTTCTTATGGCGCTGGAGCCAACGAACCATCTGACTTCACATTAAACTGCCCCACCCCTGTTGTGCCATTAATAGTGTCATAAACATTAAAACTGATATTTGGGGTGCTGGTAGAGTCCACATAAATATCTCCATAACTCGTCCCGCCATTGCCAGTAATCCTGTTATTGCTTATCACAGGAGTGGAAGAAAGGACGTTGAAAACTCCGTAATAATTGCTCCCTGTGATTATATTTCCTGTAATTATTGGTGCGGAAGAGTTATTAACAACCCCATAACCACCATTTTCCGCAATTGTGTTGTCTCTAATCACAGGTGATGAGGCATAGTTGTAAATCCCGTGTTGGCTACTTCCTGTGATTATGTTCTTTGTAATCACAGGCGAGGAAAATACATTGCTAATTCCCCAGTCATTCTCTGAAATAGTATTTTCTGCAAGGGTAAAAGAGGAGTAGGAGTTGTAAATTACATGGCTACCACCTTTAAGAGTAAAACCAGATATAGTTACATTTGTGAGATTATTTAAAGTTATGACATCATTGGAGGTAGATGGAGACTGTATTGTCGCCACATCCCTCCCCGCCCATTGAAGATGAATATAGCTTTTCATGGTTATATTTTCAGTATAAGTCCCGGGCATTACCTTGATCAGATATGGATTGTCATCGGTAGAAGTGATGGAGTCAATAGCTGCCTGTATAGATGTAAAATCCCCACCGCTTTTTGCCACTACAATAACATTTGCATATTTTTTCTGATACACAGCATCGTGGTTATGGTCGCCTGCTGCTACTGTGCCTGGGGTTGTTCCAACATTAAGTTTTGAGGTTGATATCTGCCCTGTGATTTTTGCATCTGTAACAGCGCCATCTGCAATCTTTGGTGTTGTTACTGCCCCGTCTAAAATCTTTGTATTGGCTACAGCGCCGTCAGCAATCTTGGCATTTGTAACTGCATTGTTGGCTATATCAGTTGCTGCAACCTGGCCATCCTGAATTTCATACGAGCTTATGCACGGGTTTGTGCAATTCACATCTGATGCAGCAGCGGCAGCCATTGCGTCCTTTAATCCCAGAGTCATACAGAAGATGAATGCTCCCAATAGAATAAGAATCTTGTTTTTCATGATACCTTCCTCCTTTGTTTTTTAAAAAGATTTTTTGAAACAAACTCTTGCACTGCGAATCTTGACCTCTTCACCTCCTTTCCCTTTTAAATAGCCCTTGCCTCCGCCTGACCTTTAAAACAAAAACCCTGGCCTGTCCCGATGTAGTACAGGGACAAACCAAGGTTTTAATGCACGAGCCAAAAGGCAGGGTAAATATGCGGCTATCAGGAAGGCATAGATGCCTTCCCCTCTTAATAAAAAGCGAGTATTTACAGGGTAGAAACTGGTTGGTTGGTTGGTTGGTTGGTTGGTTGGTTGTGCATGATATGTGCCATATTATACAACTCGCATCAAAGAAGCGCTCCTTATATATCCTAAAGGCGATGGTAATGTCAATTGCTTTTGCTCACCGTTAAAATAGCCATTTGCCCTATTGACTCATTCTATAGTATATTTAAGACATGGAGCTTTTTGATAAAAAGATTAAAACACAGATTAACAAATTATGCCCGTTAGCAGACAGGATGAGGCCGAGAAATATAGAAGAGGCGGTTGGCCAAGCACATCTGTTAGGCCCGGGAAGGTTTATAAGAAGGCTGACAGAAAAAAAGGAACTCATCTCTATAATCCTCTGGGGGCCTCCTGGCACAGGCAAGACAACCTTGGCTAATATCATTGCTAACGCAATCGGAGTAAACTTTGTGTCGTTTTCAGCAGTTCTTTCCGGTGTAAAGGAGATTCGTGAGGTGGTAAAAGAGGCGCAGGATGAGCTTAGGCTGCGAAATCGCAGGACAATCCTTTTCGTAGATGAGATACACAGGTTTAACAAGGCGCAACAGGATGCATTTCTCCATTATGTGGAAGACGGCACAATCACCTTAATCGGCGCAACAACAGAAAACCCTTCCTTTGAAGTCAATGCACCGCTTCTCTCAAGATGCAAAGTTCTGGTTCTTGAACAGCTCACGGATGAAGAGTTAAAAACCATAATAAAACGGGCTATTGAAGATAAGGAAAGGGGTTTGGGAAACCTGAATGTCTCGTTTGAGGAAAATGCCTTAGACTTTTTAGCTTCGTATTCTCAAGGCGATGCAAGGACAGCGCTCAATGGATTAGAGGCATCTGTTATTATACCCCAGCCTGATAAAGACGGCGCCCGCAGGATTACACTGGAGGCAATGCAGGAAGCTGTGCAAAAGATGGCCATTTTATATGACAAGGGAGGAGAGGAACATTACAATGTAATCTCTGCATTTATAAAATCCATGCGAGGAAGCGACCCTGATGCAGCCATTTACTGGCTTGCCAGAATGCTTGAGGCAGGAGAAGACCCGCTTTTTATTGCCAGAAGGATGGTTATATTTGCCTCAGAAGATGTTGGCAATGCAGACCCAAATGCCTTACGAGTTGCCATTGCAGTTAAGGATGCAGTAGATTTTGTAGGTATGCCGGAAGGATGGATTCCTCTTGCGCAGGGAGTTGCATATCTTGCCACAGCGCCAAAGAGTAATGCATCATATCTTGCCTACTTGGAAGCGCTGGAGGATGTAAAGAAAAAAGGCGCATTGCCGGTTCCACTGCACATAAGAAATGCGCCGACAGGACTTATGAAAAAACTCGGATATGGAAAGGGATATAAATATCCCCATAATTATGCAGGCGCAAAGGTAGAGCAGGATTATCTGCCTGATACCTTGAAGGGCAAGACATACTACCATCCAACTGACAGAGGCTATGACAAGGAGATAAAGGAGAGGCTTCGTAAGGATAGGAAGAAGGAATAGATTGCTGTTGAACAGTTATTGAAATTGGGAATGTTGTTTTGAATAAGAAAGAAGATAAGAATAAGGATTATTGCTGCGATTAAACGACGCACTGAATCTTGTTTATTGTTTATAAAGGAGTAATTGCAAATCAGAAGTAAGCGAAGCACCTTCAGTCTTTTCCCCGGCGCAAAAAACAAATTTGTTAAACGAAACAGGGTTTACTGTTTCGTCATAACAAATGAGCCCTCAACCCCATTAACATCAATAAAATAGCCTGTAATTTTATCGTCATTTTCCGATACAAATCCTATTCTAATCCCTACATAATTACCGCCATCTATATCCACTCTTGTGAATTGAATCAGTCTTCTTGTATGAGCAAGGGTATCAGCTCCGGGATTTGTATCAATAATTTTACCATATAATCTTCCTTGCCTGTTATACCATGTTGTGGCTACATTATCGGCAACAAATTCTGTGCCGTTTTGGAAGACAGTTACTTCACTAACTCCGGTTCCTGTGCTGCCGTCCGGATTGGTGTAGTTTGAAACATAAATCCATTTTCCGGAAATATCTGCATATGCAATACCTGATTGCGAACAAATTACACATGCTAAAACAACAAAAATTGCGAACATATTTACCTTCTTATTCATTTGCCTCTCCTTTCTATATCTCAAGACAGTTTTTAGGATATCTTTGCTGGACCATAAATGGCGAAGATTCTCCTCGGTGTGGGATTGCGGTGAGCATTCTGTTCAGCATTTTTTGTGAGGATGGATACCTCCTCTATTTTTTCTCTATTACCTTTCACCGCAATCCTCAAAATACTCAAATATATTCCCCTGATAATTCCTTAAGGTAACTCTATCCTTTGCCTGAGAAATAAGATAGGTCGGGCCAACGGGTATCTTGCCGCCGCCGCCCGGCGCATCTACTACAAAGGTAGGCACTGCATAGCCTGATGTATGGCCTCTGAGTTTTTCTATGATGTTTATGCCGACAGATACCGGTGTCCTGAAATGGCCTGTGCCAGTAACCATATCACACTGGTATATGTAATATGGTCTGACCCTGATTCGCAGAAGTTCTTGCATAAGTCTTTTCATAACAGAAGGCTTGTCATTAATGCCTTTTAAAAGAACAGTCTGGCTTCCAAGAGGAATGCCTGCATCTGCCGACATTGCGCAGGCATCTTTTACATCCTGCGTTATCTCTCTTGGATGTGAGAAGTGAATGCTCATGTAAACAGGGTGATATTTTTTTAGCATATCAACCAACTCTTTATCCATCCGCATTGGCAGTGTTACAGGAACGCGTGTGCCAAGTCTTATAATATCAAGGTGAGATATAGAGCGAAGTTTCTTAAGATAATATTCAAGATGCTCTGTCTTGAGCATCAATGGATCGCCGCCTGAAATCAGCACATCGCGGATTGCCCTTTTAGATTTAATATATTTGTATGCTGCATCAAACTGCTCTATAGACATTGGAGGCATTTCTTCACCAACCATGCGCCTCCTTGTGCAGTAACGGCAATACATTGCGCAGGAATCAGTAACCAAAAGCAATACCCTGTCAGGGTAGCGATGCACGAGGCCCGGCACAGGTGAATGATTATCTTCACCGCAGGGGTCTACCAGATCATGGGTTGATATGCTGAATTCTTCAATTCTCGGGATTGCCTGTTTTCGGATTGGACAGTTTGGATTTGCTTTGTCTATCAAGGAAAAAAAATAGGGCGTAATGGCCATTGCCAACCGCCCTTTTGATCTCTTAATGCCTTCTTCTTCAGAGGGTGTTAATGAAATAAGTTTTTTAAGCTCTTCTAATGTGGTTATTCTATTTTTAAGCTGCCACTTCCAGTCTTTCCATTCCTGCAAATACCTGCTGTCTTCAAATTCTAATGCGCAATTCCTTGCTAAATTACTACTGGGGGGTTCAGAGCTAATAGAGAGCTCCATTATCTTTCCTCCTTTTTTATCTCATCCCGTGCATCAGAAGCAGCCGGGATATTTTTTGTAAGATTCTGCTGCGGACTGCCTAATTCTTCTAAAGCCTTTTCATGTGCAACTCTGTATTTGAAACCCTTTTTCAGATACTTCCATATGCACTCTATCTTTATTACATCCTCGGCGCTATACTCGCGAAAAACCTTTTCCCCTTTTATAATCTTGTGCGGTTTTATATATCCCTTCTGCTCCAGATAATATAGCTTCTGGCGGGGGATATCTATTTTCTTGAGCAATTCCGGGGTTCTCATGTCCCTGCATACCCCCTCTATTAATAACATTCATAACTTGCTGTTTTCTAAGCATCATCAAGTTTAAATTTATTCTTAAACTGAGCTGATGATACCAGAATCAAAAAATCTGTCAAGATTATTTTAAGATGTGGAAAGTTTGTGGATAAATTGTTGGCAAGCTGTTTATTTCGTTTTGCTTATCTATACCTTTATTATTCACTTATAAAAAAGGCATACCACAGATTTTTTTGGCAGTCAACTTTCTGTTTGAATGCTTTCTGTTTGAATGCTCCAATGTTAATCACCAATAAATTTTAGATAGAGGTGGGGCGCACTCTTGCAGCGGCGGGCCATATTTTCTATTCTACAAATATAATCTATTTCTTCCTGAGAACCATGAACAAATCTTTGCTTCAACTGTTTTAATTCTATAAAAATCTGCTCCATTTGCAAACCATTAAAAATAGTATCTCCAGAAGGGTCAACATATCTCAAGAGATGAAATGTCGTATCCCCTAATGGCATGATACGGCTAACTATTCCTTTAGGGTCAGGGATTGATTCTATTTTCATTCCATCCCCTGTTTGTAAATATACATCTACACCCAACAGCGCCACCTCGTTTTTTTACGTAATTTGCAATCCTTAACCTGATATACCTTGCAACACTCTCACCATCTCTTCATGAATCAAGCCATTGTTTGCAAGGGTTTCGCTAGAATAGAGTGAAAATGGTCCACCTTTAAAATCTGTTACCATGCCGCCTGCCTCTTTAATGATAAGCATTGCTGCTGCTGTATCCCATGGTTTTAGCTTCAATTCCCAAAAACCGTCGAACCTTCCGCAGGCAACATAACACATATCCAGCGCAGCCGATCCTGCCCTCCGTATGGCCTGGACCTTTACAGCAAAATTTGCAAAGTGAGTAAGATTATTTTGTGATGATGTCCTGACATCGTATGGAAAGCCCGTTGCAAGCAGGCTTCTGGTAAGCTCATTCGTTTTAGACACCTTTATCCTTTTCTTGTTGACATATGAGCCTTTGTCCTTTTCTGCTGTAAACAATTCATCTAACATCGGGTCGTAGACAACACCCAATACTATCTCACCTGCCTTTTCCAATGCAATGGAAACGCAGAAAACAGGATAACCGTGGGAGTAATTTGTAGTGCCATCAAGAGGATCAATAATCCAGCGATATTCTGAACTGGATTTCTGCTCCTTACTTTCTTCTGTCAAAATCCCATGCCCCGGAAAGTCCTTTTTTATTGTTCGCATTATCAAAACTTCTGCATTTTTATCCATCTCTGTTACTATATCTATCGCACCCTTAAACTCAATAGAACGCACCTTACCCAAATTTTTCTTCAGAAGCAGGCCTGCTTTTGTCGCTGCGGTAATTGCTGTCTTCTTAAATATGTTCTTCATAATGTGGATACAGTAACAAAACCCCTCTAAAAATCAACTGCAAAAACAATTTAAAATTTTAATCGCTATGACACAACAGTTAAGGTTTACAAAAATTAAATTAAATTTCAGTCTTGACAAAGCAAGGCAAGATGTGGTTTAAATATAGGCTAATTTTAGCAAAGAGGTATTTATGCCAAAGAGAACTTATCAACCAAGCAACCTAAGCAGGAAAAGAACCCACGGATTTCTGGGCAGGATGGCAACACCTGGCGGAAGACGTGTAATAAAACGGAGAAGGGCTAAGGGCAGGAAAAATTTATCTCCGACAATAAGCACAAATAAATAGCCAAACGAATGGGTCGGTACTCCTTTACCCGTGCTGAGAGGATTCTCAAAAGCAAAGATTTTGCCCTCATACGAAAAGAGGGGAAAAGGGTTGCCAGTAAAAATTTTGTTACTTTTTTGAAAGTAAATAGTCTTGGTATAAGAAGGTTGGGACTTGCTGTCAGCACAAAGGTTGGCGGGGCTGTAAAACGAAACAGAATTAAACGGCTTTTGAGGGAATGTTTCAGACTGAATAAGGAAGCTCTTCCTCCCTCTATGGATATCTTTATATCTGTCAAGCAGGGATTCAATCCTGTTGGCTACAAAGATGTTGAGGCAGAAATTAAGTCTGTAATTTCGGGTTTATACACAGCGACATAAATAGAGCCGCATACAGAGCGTCGGAACAAAGCAGACCAAGGCGCGACGAAAGCGAGGAGTGAGACGTATTTTAAGCATACGCCGCAACGACGAGCCGAGGAGCAACGCAGGTATGCGAAGTTATGACGCTCTGCATAGTATCTAAATCCACAAATTGAATTCAACAAGTTATATTTTATACTAAACACAGCTCAGGAATAAGCAAGAGATTATGATAAAAAGGTTTTTGATAGGCATTATCCGATTTTATAAATATTGCTTCTCTCCCTTGATAGCCCCATCTTGCCGCTTTTATCCAAGCTGTTCTTCTTATGCCCATCAAGCAATAGAGAAACATGGACCTGGTAAGGGGATTGGCATTGCAGTGTATCGGATATTTAAATGCCATCCATTCCATCCAGGTGGGTATGACCCTGTACCATAACAACTAAACGGAAAACTTATATGGAAAAAAGAGTTATATTAGCGCTTGTATTATCGTTGGCTGTTCTTTTTCTTTACCAGACATTTCTTGAAAAGTGGATAGCTCCTCCGCCTGTCAAGAAGGCTGCTGTAGAGAATCAAACATCTGCGCAATCTGGCGAGATAAAAGAGAAGACAGAAAACACAGTTGCTGCTTCTTTAGTAAAAAAAGAAAAGCCTGTCTCTATTTCAAAATATACTGAAGAAATAGTAACTGTTGAGACCCCATTGTATAAGGCCTCCTTTTCCAGCAAAGGAGGCGGCATAAAGATCTGGCAGCTGAAGAACTATAGAGAGTCACTGGAGCCGGCTTCCAGCAATGTGGATATGATTGCATCCGGATTAGAGGAATACCCGCTTCAGGATAACATCATAAAAGGCGCACTATCAGAGGCTGTTTACTTTAAACCATCCTCGGCCAATATATCCTTGACTACAGGCCAAACAGGAGAGATTACATTCATAGGGGTATCTAAGGATGGAATCAAGATTGAGAAGAGATATACTCTCTCAGCAAACAATTACAATATCCAGGCAGAAACAACCATTTCTAACACCTCTGCAGGCAGATTTGAAGGCACATTGGGCACCTCCCTCGTATCACCTACGCAATCCCTAAAAAAGAAGACAGGTTATTCCTCTCATAACGGCGCAGTTGTATATGCGGATGGAAAGATTTTGAGAAAAGATATTAAGGAGGGAGAGGAGGCATTGAAAGGCAAGATATCGTGGATTGGCTTAGAGGAAATGTATTTCATGTCTGCCATCATCCCTAAGAAAACAGAAAATGCCATATTTTCAACAACGACAACCAAAGATTTGATAAAAACTCAGTTAGCTGTGCCAATAAGCCTTAGTCCCAGCTCTCATACAAGTATTGCCTATACTGCATACATCGGGCCAAAGGAAATGGCTATACTGGCATCGCAAAAGGTTCATCTGGATGATTCTATAAATCTTGGCTGGTTCACTTTCCTGGCAAAACCCATGCTCATATCCATGAATTTTCTTTATGAATACATTCCCAACTACGGTCTTGTAATAATCCTCATTACGGTCATTATCAAGATACTTTTTCACCCGTTGACAAAAAAGGGGCTTGATTCTATGAAGGAGATGCAGAAGGTTCAGCCTCAGATAGCAGCTTTAAGAGAGCGGTATAAAGATGATAAGGAAAAGATGAACCGCGAGCTTATGGACCTTTACAAGAGGTATAAGATTAACCCTCTGGGCGGATGCCTGCCAATGGTTTTGCAGGTGCCGGTTTTTATTGCGCTCTATAATGTGCTTGGCACCTCAATAGAGCTGCGCCATGCGCCGTTTATGCTATGGGTAACTGATTTATCGGCTCCGGACAAATTGCTCCAAATCCCTGCTGCTCTTCCTTTAGTAGGCGGCTCTGCGCTTGGCCCGCTCCCTTTGCTCATGGGCGCAACAATGTTTATCCAACAGAAGATGACGCCTTCTACGATGGACCCCGCACAGGCAAAGATGATGCTTATAATGCCGGTAATATTTACATTTATGTTTTTAAACTTTCCATCAGGCCTTGTCCTGTACTGGCTTATAAATAATGTGCTCTCCATAGCTCAGCAGTATTATATCCAAAAAACCACAAAATAGAATTGCAAGACGCAAGCTACCTGTTGCAAGTAAAAAACCTGAAACTTGCATCTTGCAACTTGCAACTTTATTTATGATTCTTTCAGATACTATATGCGCCATAGCAACCCCTTTTGGAGAAGGCGGGATTGGAATTATAAGGATAAGC
Organism: Deltaproteobacteria bacterium RIFCSPHIGHO2_02_FULL_43_33; assembly: GCA_001798165.1. GTDB lineage: Bacteria > Desulfobacterota > GWC2-55-46 > UBA9637 > UBA9637 > UBA10170. The sequence continues at coordinate 27,888 of MGRL01000081.1, read as the reverse complement.
GGCAGTGATGCGAAGAAGATTGCTTACGCTGTGTTCAGGCCGAAAAGGCAATACAAAAGATTTGAAAGCCGCCGCCTCTACTATGGAACAATTTTAAACCCTGCTTATAACACCTCACTGGATGATGTTCTCATGGCAGTAATGGAGAGGCCTAAATCATTCACCGGTGAAGATGTTGTGGAATTTCAGTGTCATGGCGGACAGCTTGTCCTGCAAAGGGTAATAGAACTTATCTTAAGGCATGGGGCGCGCTTGGCAGAACCAGGCGAATTTACAAAAAGGGCGTTCTTAAATAGCAAGATAGATTTGGCGCAGGCAGAGTCGGTAATTGATTTAATCAGGGCAAAGACAGATTTAAGTTTAAGGGCTGCCCGTATACAAATGGAGGGGCAGCTCTCTCAAAAGATAAATCTGATAAAAGAAGATATTGTAGACCTGCTTGTACATATAGAGGCAGAACTGGATTTTTCAGACGAAGAAGATGTGACAGGCATTTCAGACTTAGAAATTGAGAAACGTTTAAACGGAATAAAAAATGAAACACAAAAACTCCTTTCTACATACGAAGAAGGGCGGATTTTAAAAGAAGGAATAAGCTGTGTTATTCTCGGAAGGCCTAATGTAGGGAAATCAAGCCTTTTGAATCTGCTCTTAAAAGAAGAGCGTGCCATTGTTACGCCAATCCCCGGAACAACGAGGGATATTATAGAAGAGATTGTTAATATAAAAGGCATTCCGCTCAGGCTTATGGATACCGCAGGCCTGAGAGAAACACAAGATGAGGTTGAGAGCATAGGCATACGGTTTACCATGAAGAGGCTTGAAGCAAGCCAGATGGTTCTCTTTGTAGTAGATATCTCAAGCAATAATTTTGAAGAAGATATTAAAATTTTAGAAAAGATATTTAATAAAAAAATAATTGTTATTGGAAATAAAATTGATATTGCCGATAAGAAGGCCCAAGACTCATTTCGTAAGATATTTAAAAGAATGACTAAAGTAGAGATTTCTGCGCTGCTGGACCGCGGCGCTGAGGAGTTGAGACAAACCATATACACTGAGGCAATGGGGCAAAAAGTCTATGAACTGCCGGATATCATTATATCTAATGTGCGCCACAAAAATATTTTGGAGCAGGCAGACAAAGCTGTTGCAAAGGCAGAAGAGGCCTTAAAAGATAGGCTGTCCGGAGAATTTATTGCAGTGGAGCTTAAAGAGGCAATAGAAAGGCTCGGCGAGATAACCGGGGCAATAACAACAGAGGATGTCCTTGACAGGATATTCAGCCAGTTTTGCATTGGCAAATAAATACAAAATTTACACACGGAGAGAAAGATGAAAAACGAACAGGTAAGAAATATTGCAATCATTGCCCATGTTGACCATGGCAAGACCACCTTGGTTGACTTTATGCTTAAACAGGCAGGCATATTCAGACAAAATGAGCGGGTTGAAGAGCGCGTAATGGACTCTATTGATTTGGAACGTGAGCGCGGCATAACCATCATGGCAAAGAATACCGCTGTTTTATATAACGGCGTAAAGATAAATATTGTGGATACGCCAGGCCATGCAGACTTTGGCGGCGAGGTGGAAAGAACTTTAAAGATGGTGGACGGCGTGCTTTTGCTTGTGGATGCGTCAGAAGGCCCCTTGCCTCAAACACGTTTTGTCCTGAAAAAGGCCCTTGAGCTAAAACTTCCGCCAATTGTCGTAATAAATAAAATTGACAGGCCTGATGCAAGGATAAAAGAGGTCTTGAATGAGGTTTATGACCTGTTCATAGATTTGGATGCAACTGAAGAGCAGATTGATTTCCCCGTTGTCTATACCATTGCAAGAGAGGGTCTTGCAAGGCTCACCCCTGATGAAGACACCAAAGACCTTCGCCATCTGTTTGAGTTGATACTGAAAACAATCCCTGCGCCGGAAGGCAATGAAAATGAGAAACTCCAAATCCTTGTGACAAACATAGACTATAATGATTATGTGGGCAGGCTTGCCATAGGCCGCATATTTAACGGCGTTATCAAGGCAGGCCAGGTGGTTGGCGTTGCAAATCAAAAAGGCGAAATAGTAAAGGCGAAGATTACCGCGCTTTACGGCTTTCAGGGCCTTAAAAGGGCTGATCTGCAAGATGCCCGTATGGGCGATATCGTTGCAATGGCAGGAATAGAAGGGGCAAGTATCGGCGACACAATTACAGACCCTGAAAACCCAAAGCCTCTGCCGAGAATCATTGTTGACGAGCCGACCATCTCAATGGTTTTTTCTATCAACTCATCGCCATTGGCCGGAAAAGAAGGGAAGTTTGTAACATCAAGGCATCTTAAAGAACGGCTTGAAAAAGAGCTTCTTTATAATGTGGCAATTCGCATGGAGCCGATGGACTCAAAGGATTCATTTAAAATCATGGGGCGGGGCGAGCTTCAGCTGGCAATCCTCATAGAGATGATGAGGCGTGAAGGTTATGAACTTACCGTCGGAATGCCTGAAACGATTACAAAAAAGATTGACGGTGTTATCCATGAGCCAATGGAACAATTAATCATAGACTGCCCGGAAGAATTTATCGGCGTTGTAACGCAGAAGGTTGGCATGAGAAGGGGCAAGATGCAGAAGATGCAGAACAACGGCCACGGAAGGGTAAGGATGGAATTTCGCCTGCCGTCCAGAGGGCTTATAGGATTCAGGACAGAGTTTCTTACAGACACAAAAGGCACCGGCCTCTTAAACCACATCTTTGACGGCTATGAACCGTGGCAGGGTATGATTTTAAAACGCGCCACAGGCGCGCTGGTTTCAGACAGGGCAGGAGTTACAACCATTTATGCCTTGTTTCATATCCAACCGAGAGGGGAGTTATTTATAAGCGAAACCACGCCGGTGTATGAAGGCATGGTGATTGGTGAAAACTCAAGGGAGAATGACCTTGATGTAAATGTAATAAAGGAAAAAAAATTGACTAACATGAGGGCGTCTGGCTCTGATGAATCCCTCCGTCTTGCCCCTCCAAGGGCAATGAGCCTTGAACAGGCAATAGAGTGGATAAATGAGGATGAGTTTGTTGAGGTTACGCCAAAAAACATCAGGATTCGCAAAAAGGTCCTTGAGGCAAACAAGAGGCCTAAGAAGGAAAAATAGCGCAAAGCAAATAGAGGATATAAAAGCTGTTTAATGCTGGCATGGCTGGTGGGCTAATGACCTAATCTTTTTTATTGAAAGCTAAAGCTGCAAGTCTTTTGGATTTATAATGCGTCAAAACTACACAATCCAATAATTTATATTTCATTGCTTCCTACTTCTGGATAAATAGCTACAGAACGAGGCATGTCCTCACTTTTTAAAATAATCCAAAATGCACTGCATTACAGAATAGAGCTTTATTAACTGATATTTATTGGGGTAGAAAAAGGCGATGCGGCTTTAGTTTTCTGCAAGATTATAGTCTTATAATTCAAGACCCAACCCTATTAGTAGTTGCTCATTTTTCCTTTTTGAGTATAGTCTGGATATCTTTTTGCAGGGCTGGAAGTTTATTTTTGATAATATCCCAGATAATCTTATAATTTATTCCAAAGTATTCGTGGGCGAGAACATTTCTAAAATCAGCTATCTTTCTCCATTCAACAAAGGGATATTTAGCGCTTATTTCCTGCGGGACATTGTTTGAAGCCTCTCCAATTATCTCAAAGTTTCTAACAATAGCATCTATCTTTAATTCATCTTTAATAACTTTTATTTGCAGATGTCAGAATATCCTCAAGATAGAGTATATAATTTCTACGCATAGCTAACTTGTTTTAAAATATCCTCTTTCAATTGCGGCCTGAGCGCTTCAATAGTCACCAAATCCACTTTCCGGCCAAACAGGTCTTCAAGAAAAAATTTAAGTTCCATGTAATTATCAAAAGTCTCAAAGCCATCTTTAAACTCGACGAGCACATCAATATCGCTGTCTTTTCTTCCCTCGCCCCGTGCAAAAGAACCAAAGACACCTATTTTTTTGACGCCATATTTCTGCTTAATGGCATTATCATGCTTTTTTAACATCTCAAATACCTTCATTTTTTACCTCCTGCTCGTATATCAAATCTTACATGTCATTACCACGAAAAGCAAGGGCTGAGGGAGTATACTACAAAACCAGAACATCTTCTGCGATTACTGCGTATGTAACAACATTTACCCGGCAACGGCACGCTAAGCGTGTGAATGGCGAGGCAAGAGGATATGCTTTGGCGACTTTTTAGCTTTTTTAAGCGTCAGGATGCGGAAGAAAACTCTATTATCTCTTTTTCAACCTCTGGATATATATCATCTACATCCTCTTGTAGCTCTATCGTTTTCTTTAAGACGGTTACAATTTGGCAGTAATGTTTAGTTTCCTCCAGAGATAATGTACGGTCTTTTCTATCTTTGAGCCATTTTTCCAAAACCTGATAACCACCTATCTGGTATTCCCAAAGCTCTGGCGCTATGCCTTCAAAATACTGGTCGCTGTTGATGTAGAGTTTTTCTTTTTCATATCTCAGCTTTTCAACTTTGTTGTTTCCCTTGCCTTGAAATCTTGCAATAGGCTTATCAAGTTCTGACGATTTAAGAAGGTGAAGCTCTATAAGCCTTTCCCCATATTGACCCATCTTAACAAATAGCTTGTAATCACTGGTAAAAGGGACTCTCGGAAAATCTATTTTTAAAAACTCAGCGTATTTTGTGCGATAGGTGTTTGAATAAAGGACGGCATAGATGTAATGGAAGATTTGTTCGGGAGTTGGTTGTTTCTTGAACTCTTTTGCCAATTGTTCAACTAATGCTTGAGATATGTTTGGCTTTTTTACTCCGTATTCTTCCTTTGGTTCAAAGAGCATCATGGTACTGCCTAAAGACCGCTTTTTAGGTTTCTCTTTTTCTTGATAGAGGTAAAGAGGGAAAAGGTAGGAACGTTCCCTTGTTTCTAATGAAACAGTACAATCATTTATAATCATACTTGAACAAAGTACGTGCCTAAATTCACTATTCACTTGTCTGTTAGTAATTAATCCTAAATTTTCATGCAACATATGCTGCATGACCTCTTTTCTGGAGCGTTCGATAACAGCATCATGATAAAAAATCCATTGTTCACCAAAAGGTCGATAAAAAATTTTCGTAATTGCCTGCTCCCAATTATCATCTTTCATTACAGCTTCTCTTGCATCCTTGAGTTTCCAGTTTGCCTTATCCTTAAGACCATAAGTCTGCTGAATAATCTCATCAGGCATTTTTTTATCCCTGAATTGCGCAATCCTTCTTTTCAAGGCATTCCTGTCAAAATCTATTACGAAATTGTCTCTTGCTGTGACAATCCCCACGCTGTTTGTCGGAAAAATATCCGTGATTTTAGGATAGCTCTCATATTGTTTTAAAAGCCCTTCGTCTCTTGGAATAAATAGGTAAAATTCTGATTTGGGGGTTATTTTCTTCCATTTTGTTGTCTTTATGTCATGCTTGTTGAGCCAGTTGTATTTATCTTCTCTTAAACCCCAGAGGTCAGCGTGAGAAATCTTTTTCTTTAAGTCTTTTTTCTTGATGAACAGGACAATTGCAACACCCTGCTGAATATCAAAGACATTTTCATCTTTTGAGCCATCAGGACATTTTTCTTTTTTAAGACTATTGCCATGCAGGTCAAGGAGATAAATCTCATCAAAGCTTTGCATAAGAGATTGGCGCATCCCCCTGAATGTGGGGTTATCAAGATAGCTGTGGTTAGTGATAAAGCCTAAAACCCCTTCGCCTGCTGTGTCAATCTTCCACTGTGCGAAACGGATAAACTTCACATAATCGTCCTGAAGCCATTGGGATTTTTCTCGCCAAGAGGTTTTCCGTCAACCTGATAGTAAGCCTTAATCTCTTTTGTTATCCAATCTCCTATATTTGTTGAATGGCCTGAATACGGTGGATTGCCAAGTATCGCAAGAATTGGTTTTTCCTTTTTGACTTTTCCTGCCAGATGTGATTCTTCTGACAGTGATACCATGCCAGGAAGTTCGGTCTGCTCAAGTTCTTCCATCTCAAGAGTATTGGTAAGATAGAGTTTAAATCTGTCGTCCTCATGGAGTTTATAACCAAGTTCTTCCAAGAGAAAACTCATCTTTAAATGCCCTACTGCATAAGGAGCCATCATAAGTTCAAAGGCATAGAAGTTATTTAAAATATGCTCCTTGATGAATTTTTCCTTTGCGCCTTCGCCGTATTTTGAAATGAATTCCTCTACTGCTAATTTTGCAGCCTCTGATAGAAAGGTAAGCGTTCCTGCTGCAGGGTCTAAGACTGTTACCCCATCGTTTGCAAGGCCGTCCTTTTTATCGAAACGCTCCTTGAGGATATGATGAAGAGAACGGACAATGTAAGAGACTACAGGCTCAGGCGTGTAATATACCCCTCTTTTCTCCCTCGTCTTCGGGTCGTATTCAGAAAGAAATGTTTCATAGAAATGGACAACCGGGTCTTTGCCCTTGTGTTTGTGAAAATACTCATCAAGGAGCTTATAGACATCAGTAACAGCAAGGACTTCTGCAATATCGTCAATAATCCACTCCATCTGCCGGGGCAGGTCGCCGAGCGAGATAAATTTGAAGACATCTCTTAAGATTCCAATTGTCCTGGGAATCCTGTCATAAGCGAGTTTTCTGTTAAAGCCGTCAAATCCCCCCTCACCCCCCTTTTTAAAATGGGGGATGGGGGGATTAAAACGGGTTCTTGCGGCAAAAAGGCCGTAGGTTATTGTCTGGCTGTAGAGATCTGCAAAATCCTCTTTTGCCAGCCCGTGGATGAGAAATTTCTGAAATGCATTATAAAACCCGAAGATATTTCCTTTCCCCTCTTTCTCCTCTTCTCTGAGTTCTTGAAGTATAACCTCCTCTTTTAAAAACCTTGTCCTTTTTGCAAGCTCTACTGCAAGGGTCTTTGCAGTATATGTTTTTGGCAAAGAGAATGAGAAAAATTTCTCAAGAAGACTTAAAAACTCCTTTTCTTTTTCAACAGGCGGGACTGTGCTGAGCTTATGTATGACATACGGCCGCGCAATCTGAGCTTTATCCATTAAATGCCCTTCACGATAGAGACGGAATTCAAAGAAATTTGTGAGGATGAGGTTTGGGAAAGTTTTTAGGTATCTTTTAAGCTGGTCTGTATCTTCAATCTGATTTAGGTTTTCCTCAAGGGGCTGCTTGGCTTCAATATAACCAACGATACTCTGTTTTCCGTCCCATATTCTAAAATCAGGGTTGCCTGCGTCAGTCTTTTTAGGAAGGGTTGTAATCTGAATCTGCTTCTTATTGATGGAATCAGCGTAGCTTTTTAAGAGTTCTTCAAGGCAGGAATAATAGCTTTCTTCTCTTGCGTCCCCCCGCTTTGAAATCTCAAATATCCTTTTGAGATATGATTTCAACATGGTTAGTATGAATAATCTTATACCTATATTGAAGCATGAGGTCAACAGAGAAGTTGTATTTGAGAAATATGCTGTGTATGCTATTATTATTGAAGGCTTAAGGTTTCCGTCTAAGGCGGAGGCTGAAGAAAAGAATTGCTTTCCACGCAGATTTATACCTTTAGCATAATTTTTCAGGTGCAAACGCAAGATTTGAGCCAAAGACAAGGAAAAGCTGGCTGGACAAGACGGAGCATACTCTTTTATGTATGTGAGTATTTGGACAGACAGATTTGACACAGTATTTGGCCAAAGATTGCGTTTGGTGTATTATGGATAAATTCAAACTCACAACCCAATTCACTCCAAAAGGCGACCAGCCAAAGGCTATTGAGGAACTTACAAACGGAATAAACAAGGGGCTTAAGCATCAGGCGCTTCTTGGGGTTACCGGCTCAGGCAAGACATTCACCATCGCCAATGTTGTCGCAAATGTGAATAAGCCAATCCTTGTATTGGCCCCGAACAAGACGCTTGCGGCGCAGCTTTTTTCAGAGTTCAGAGAATTATTTCCAGAGAATGCGGTTGAATATTTTGTGTCTTACTATGACTATTATCAGCCAGAGGCGTATGTGCCCACAACCGATACTTATATAGAGAAGGATGCGTCAATCAATGATGAGATAGACAAGCTCCGCCATTCTGCAACCCATGCGCTGCTTACGCGAAGTGACGTGATTATTGTCGCATCTGTATCGTGCATCTACGGCATAGGCTCGCCAGAGGATTATGGAAGCATGCATGTGTATGCAGAAAAAGGGATGGAGACCCAACGTGATGAAGTTTTGAAAAGGCTTGTGGAGATTCAGTATAAGAGAAACGATTATGATTTTTACCGGGGCACATTCAGGGTCCGGGGAGATGTGGTTGAAATATTCCCTGCGTATGAGGCAGAGCGGGCAATTAGGCTTGAATTTTTTGGCGATACGATAGAGGCCATATCAGAGATAGACCCGCTCAGAGGCAAGATTATTCAGAAGATGAATAAGGCGCTGATTCACCCTGCAAGCCACTATGTAACAACAAGAGATAATCTAAAAAGGGCGATGGGCAGCATACGGGAAGAATTACGGGGAAGGCTCAATCTATTAAAGGCTGAAAACAAACTGCTTGAGGCGCAGAGGCTTGAGCAGAGGACGATGTTTGACTTGGAGATGATAGAAGAGATGGGATACTGCTCCGGCATAGAGAATTATTCAAGGCATCTCTCCGGCAGGCTGCCAGGCGAGCCGCCTTATACTTTGATTGATTATTTTCCCGAGGACTTTATCCTTGTGATTGATGAAAGCCATATATCTATCCCGCAGATTGGAGGCATGTATTTTGGAGACAGGTCGCGCAAAGAGACGCTGGTGGGATATGGATTTAGATTGCCGTCTGCGCTTGACAACAGGCCATTGAAGTTTGAAGAATTTGAAAAGAGGGTAAAACAGGCAATTTATGTTTCTGCAACGCCTGCGAATTATGAAATGGAAAAGTCAAAAGGTCATATTGTGGAGCAGATTATACGGCCTACCGGCCTTATGGACCCTGCGATAGAGGTAAGGCCTGCGAAAACACAGGTTGACGATCTGCTCGGCGAGATAAGAAAGAGGGTTGATAAAAAGGAAAGAGTGCTTGTAACAACACTTACAAAAAGAATGTCAGAGGATTTGACGCGCTATTACGCTGATTTGGGATTGCAGGTAAAATACCTGCACTCGGATATTGAGACCCTTGAGCGGGTTGAGATATTGCGGGCATTAAGACTCGGCGAGTTTGATGTATTGATTGGCATAAATCTTTTGAGAGAAGGGCTTGATCTGCCGGAGGTATCGCTGGTGGCTATTTTAGATGCAGACAAAGAGGGTTTTTTGCGCTCTGAGAGGTCGCTTATCCAAACATGCGGCAGGGCTGCGAGGAATGTAAACGGCAATGTCATTATGTATGCAGATACAGTGACCGGCTCCATGCAAAAAGCCATTGATGAAACAAACCGCAGGAGAAAACTTCAGGCTGAATACAATAAAAAGAATGGCATTACGCCAGAAACCATAAAGAGTTCAATCAAGGATGTATTGAGTTCTATCTACGAGGCGGACTATTATACCGTGCCTGTTGTTGCAGAGAAAAAAGAAGAATATATACCGCCGCATGAACTGCCTGCTATCATAAAGGCTTTGCGCAAGGAGATGCAGGAGGCTGCAAAAAAGCAAAATTTTGAAAAGGCGGCGGAATTAAGGGACAGGATAAAGGAGTTGGAAGAGATGGAGGTTAGAATTGGATAAGCGTCAATTATTTTTTAGCTAATCTCTTTAAGCCGGCAGTAGCCGCTTTATCGTCAGGATCAATCTCTAATGCCTTTCTGAATTCTTCCTCAGCGGTTTTGAAATCGCCGGTTTGCATATATATCTCGCCAATGGCTGCATGGGCAAAACCAAGGCCAGGATTTATTGCAACCACCTTTTTCATCTCCTCAAATTCTTCGTTCCGCATCCTGAGATTAAAATAAACATAAGCAAGGCTCAGATGAGATTCCTCATTGTCTGGATTAAGAGACAAATTTCTTTTGAGCTCCCCTACGATATCCTCTGCTATTTTATTTTCCAATAAATATTTGCTCAAATATGCTGGGGCAAGGTTGTTAGGCCGTATATATTTATATTCAAATTTTTTAATAATATCATTATTCTTTGAGCCTCTTTTGGCATAGACTATGGCCTCTCTATCCCAATAGACCAGCGCCCATTCAGGGTTGTCTATGAGATGCGCCATTCTCTCCTTTTTTCCATAGTCTCTGGAATATTCAAGTATAACCCAATCTATATCATATTTATTAACCAACCCTTCCCATATATTTGGGTTAACATGGGCATCCAGATAGTCTTTATAAAGTGTTTCATTATAAACCCAGCCTCTCCCGTCTATAAAAACCTTTTGCTCAGGAAAGAGTCTCCAGATGAGATAACCGCCATACCCAATAGAGTTGTACATATTCCCCTGAATCTTGTTCTCCATAAGAAAATCCACTGCCTTTACAGGAAACACCCTATGCTTAAGGCCAAGGCCAAAACCATAAATCTTACTGTTAAAAACACTCGTATAAAAAATGAGAAACAGCGCCGCAATAAAAATAATGTTTATAGCATACCGGTACTTTCTTCTGAGATTAAAATTTGCGTGCGGGAGGATATCCGAAAACCCTCTGCCTATTACAGGCGCAGCAACTATAACAAATTCTGCGGTAAACCGTATGCTTCTAACAGCCATAAGCAAGAAAAGGCAGAAAACTATCAACTCTGTTAAATCCGCTTTCTTCCTTTGATATAAAAAGACAAAGATGGCGGATATCAGAAGCAGGGAAAATCCCCATGTATATCTGAAACCGTAGCCAATAAGGTATGGTATGGCTAAAGGCTGCCACTCGCCTATGTTTGCCATGTAAACCCTTTGGCGCAGCACCTCAAAGGGAGACATAAAGACCTTTGCGCCAATTGGATTCACGATAGAAGCAGCTATTGTCAACAATATAAAAAATGATAGAATTGCGAGTTGTTTTTTATTGAGAAGAGGATTCCACCCCAGAAGATATTTTGCCCCTTCGCCTGTCAAAAATATCAAAGCTACCGCTACACCTATGATACTGCTTGCATGAATATTGACCCATATGATATTTAGTAAGGGAAGAGTAAAGAGGTAATTTTTACCCTTAAACCTGTATTGATTGAGGATATAAAAATACAGGGACAGCAGCAAAAACTCAAAAATAAACGGCCTGATAAAGAACCACATCCTCAGGGCAAACGCTGTTATCAACAACATCAAAGGAAAAAGATATTTATTCCATGAGCTTTCAGAAGAGATAGCCCTCATATTAAGATACAGGACAAGAAACATAAGGGTTATTATGGCGGCATTAAATATAATAAGCCCATCAATCCCGGAAAGGTTCTGAACTTCATAAAAAACGACGCCTGTTAACCATGTGGCAACAGACATAGGATTAGCGGATGTATAAGAAAATGGATCCGGAGAATGGATTATCTGGCCTGTCTCAAGTATATGTTTCCCTGTAGCAAGATGAAAGAATACATCATAATCCGCAACCTTGAGAATCCCCATAAGGAAAATAAACAATAAGGCTGCTGACAATAAGATAATTGGCTCTGTCTCTTTTTTAGTCATTTTTTATAATCACTCCCGACAAAACAGTGAAAGGGGAGAAATAATCCAACCCCTTTCACTCGGCAATATAGCTGAACATGCTTTTATAAATAGGTATTTTCAGCGCAGGCTGCCCAATCTTTCTAAGCCAACAACGGCTAATTTATTATAAGGGTCAATATCTAATGCCTTTATGAATTCAGCCTCAGCTGCCTTCTTGTCTCCCTTCTGGATATATAGTTCGCCGAGGGCTGCATGGGCAAAAGAAAGCATCGGGTTAATATCTACGGCCTTCTTCATCTCTTCTATTTCTTTATCTATCATCCCAAAGTTATAGTAAACATAGGCAAGGGCGAGATGGATTTCCTCGTTATCCGGATTAAGAGATAGATTTCTTTTAAGCTCATTTTCTACCTCTTGCACCGTTCCCTCCTGGAATAGATATCTCTTTATATAAGTTGGGTTAAGGTCATTCGGTTTTGCATATCTGTATTCAAATTTTTTAATAAGGTCATCATTCTTTGAGCCTCTTTTGGCATAGATTATGGCCTCCCTGTCCCAATAGACCAGCGCCCATTCAGGGTTATCTATAAGGTAGTCTACCCTTTCCTTTCTTGCATAATCCCTGGAATACTCCAATATTACCCAATCAATATTATATTTACTTGTTATTTTTTTCCACACATCAGGATTAGTATGCGCCTCCAGATAGTCTCTGTAAAATTCTACATTATAATTCTCTCCTCTTCCATCAATAAAAACCTTATGTCCCGGGAATAGCCTCCACATGAGATAACCCCCGTAACCAATGGAGTTGTACATATTCCCCTGAATCTTGTTCTCAATAAGAAAATCCACTGCCTTTACCGGGAATACCCTTTTTTTAAGGCCCAGGCCAAAGGCATATATTTCGCTGTTGAAGATGCCCATATAAAGTATAACAGACAGGGCTGCAATCGGGGCAATGTTTAAAACTCGTTCGTAATTTTTTATACGTTGAAAATTGAACTGAAAGAAAATATATGATAATCCTCTCGTTACTATTGGCGCAATAACAATAGCGCACTCTGCGGTGAACCTCATCCTCTTGACAGCCATAAAAACAAATAGAAAAAAGATGATTAACTCTGTTAAGTCAAGTTTTTTTACTCTATATAACAAAACAAGAATGGCTAAAAGCAAAAGCAGGGAGAACCCCCACGTGTATCTGAAACTGTATCCAACAAGGCTGGAGAATGTTAAAGGCTGCCACTCATCTATATTTGCCATAAGAACCTCTTGCCCGGTCAACATAAATGGGAAGGAGAAGGCTTTATAACCCATTGGGTTTATAAGAGAGGCAGCTATTATCAGCGCTGTCACAAAAACCAAGGGTAGGAGCTGCTCTTTTTTTAGAGAAGAATCCCATCGCAAAAGGTATTTTATTCTCTCCCCTATCAAAAAGGCCGCGGATATCACTATACCAATAATATTGCTTGGATGGACATTTACCCATATAATTTGGAGTAGAGGGAGTAGAAAGAGATAGTTTTTATTCTTAAACCTGTATAAATTAAAGATATAAATATAGAGCGCAAGAAGCAAAAACTCAAAAATAAACGGCCTTATAAACATGCGCATCCTGATGGCAAATGCGGTTATCAACAAGACCGCAAAAAATACATATTTGTTCCACGGGCTCTCCAGCACAACAATCTTCATGGTAAGATAAAGGACAAAAAAGACGAGTGTGAACATAATGGCCTTAAATACAATCAAACCTTCTATTCCAGAAAGACTATGAATCTCATAAAATATGATTTCAGCCAACCATGAGGTGGTTGACATAGGATTGGCGGATGTAAAGGAAAAGGGGTCTTGAGAATGACTTATTTGACCTGTCTCAAGTATATGTTTGCCTGTGGCAAGATGAAAGAAGATATCGTAATCAGCATTCTTGGAAATCCCCATAAAGAAAATAAATATGAATGTAATGACAAACAAAATGACCGTAGAATACTTTTCATGAATCATAGCTTTTCTTTCTATCCTGCAAAATAGATATTTTATTTAGAACTTTCCCACAGTGGAAACCGTTTTGATGAATAAAAAAGGGCCGAAACATTTGAAATTTCAGGTCTTAGTAGAAATAATATTTATTCAATTACTTTAACTGAGTCCGTCCCTTGAATGATCACTCCGTCAATGGTCTTACCTGTTACCGTGGCTGTAGAATCGCCAAGGATTAACTGCACGTCTCCGCGGTCAAAGTGAACCAACAGGTCAAGTATGCCATCACCATTTATATCTTCGTATGAGGCTTGATACCCTTTACCCTTTACAATCCGCACTCCGGCCCCATTGAGTTCAAGACCGGCTATATCAATAGTCCTGGCGTCAAAGGCGGCTGTGCTGAATATTGCCACCGGTATGTTGCCTGTATCTTGCAGTTTAATGGCATTTGGAAAACTCCCTGGCTTGATGTCAATCTGGACTGTAATAACTCTCGTTGTAAATGTGGCTATTACGACTGTATCGGCATTCATCACTACTGTGCATGGCCCTGTACCTGAACAACCACCTCCGCTCCAACCTTCAAAGATTGAATCAACATCAGATACGGCTGTAAAAGTTATTGTTGTGCTATAGTTTGTATGGACCCTCCGTATGAGCCTCCTTCAAAATACTGTATTCCAGTTACATAAGCATTACCAGATGAATCAATAGCGAGGGCCACAGGATAGGCATAAAGGCCGCTATTGTATTCCTTAATCCATAATTCGTTTCCATTTGTATCATATTTTATTGTGACGTAGCTTTGCCTGCCAGAAGCACTACCTCCCGTCACATAGACATTACCCGCTGAATCTACAGCCATAGCCGTAGCCTGACCATTGACATACCTTTTCACCCACTCCTCTGTGGGCTCTTGAGCCGAGACAAAGTAAGGCGCAAGCATAGCCAAAACGGCTATAAGAAAAACAAGATTTTTTAATTTCATAGAGCACCTACGTTTTTTTGGGCCTCAGGTAAGGACTGTTGTTTTTATGAAATCAGCCATTTTAAACTAAAGTAATTCCTATCAGACGAATATACCTTTGTCAACTGTAATTGTAAACTTTAACTTTTACCTGCATTTAAGACTCAGGTATTCTTCTTAGCCTGATAGATTCCATAGATTGTTGTCCTTATCGGCAGCGGGATTCTATGTCTTATAAGCCAGTTCTCTACCCTTAATAGTTTGTAGAAGAGGTTATTAATAAATGCAGGTAATGGACTATAATGAACAGCAGTTTTATTACGCTTTAATAATCTCTCAACTGCAATAGGTAAAAATAAGGAACATACCCAGAAACCTAATTCTATACACTTAAATTGGAAAAGTGATTCCTTGAGCATCCTTCTATTGTATCGCCTGTAATGACTAAGAGCCCTATCATGCCCGCTGAAAAGGGATTGAAACGCGGGGAGACAGTAAATACGAAAAGACCATTAGGCTTAAGCGCCCTGTGAATCTCTTTAATCGCAGGAGTATCATCCTTGCAATGCTCCAATAAATCGAAGGCTACAACTGCATCAAAAAAATTATCGGGATAGAGGCTTGTGTCACAAACATCACAAACCCTTTTTTCAATACACAATCCATCGGGAAGCGAGGCTATTATCCCTGGATCAACATCTATTGCATAAATATCACCATATTCTTTTATTATTTCCATCTCCCTGCCAATGCCACAACCTGCGCTTAATATCTTTGCACTATTTTTTATACCCGCCTTCGCCAAAAGAATATCTATAAGCTCTAATTTGGCCTTAAACCAGCAGAAATCCTCTGTTGCCCCAGCCTCAATGTCTCTGTAATCCATATTTTTATATTATTTATTCAAAAAAAGAACTTCCTGTCAATCTTTACCATTCAAACTTGATTTACTTTGTAGTCAATTACAAATTTCAACTGTAAATTTTGCGCTTGCATTTGTTGTTAACCCTATGCCATCCTTTAAGCAAATGATTTATCTTAGCATAATTATCCCTGCATATAATGAAGAAAAAAGAATTGGCGGCACTCTTATCAAAATGCTGAATTATCTGTCTGCCAAAAACTATTCATGGGAGATAATACTTGTTGACGACGGTTCTGCAGACAGGACAATAGAGAAGGCGAAAGAGATTATAAAGGATGAAAGATTAAAGGTTTTAAAAAACCCTATTAACCATGGCAAAGGATATTCTGTAAAAAAAGGAATACTGGCCTCGAAGGGGCAGATAATCCTTTTCTCAGACGCAGACCTTTCCACGCCCATTGAAGAATTGGATAATATGCTCAGTTGGATAGAGAGGGGTTGTGATATTGTTATAGGCTCAAGGGCGCTGCCGGAATCTGTCATTAAATTGTCTCAACCGTGGCATCGGCAAACTATGGGCAAGATATTTAACCTCATAGTTCGGATGTTTGTATTGAGCGAGATTAAGGACACTCAGTGCGGTTTTAAGTGCTTTAAAAGTGAGACCACGTTCAAGATATTCAACCTTCAGAGGCTCAATGGATTTGCCTTTGATGTGGAGATACTATATATTGCTAAAAAGTTTGGTCTGACGATAAAGGAACAGCCCGTTAAATGGATAAACTCTCCTGATTCAAAGGTTAATCTTTTTAAAGGTCCTCTTTCTATGCTTCGGGAACTCCTTACAATAAAGCTTTATGACATAAAAGGTTATTACAAAATAACTATATAGCTGCTTACTATACACAAAGACATAAATAGAGCAGCATACAGAGTATCAGAATACAGCAGACCAAGGCGCGACGAAAGCGAGGAGTGCGGCGTCCTCCCCCTTTATCCCCCCTGTGGGGACAGATTTCAAATCTGTCCCCAGAAAAGGGGGACAGGGGGAGGACGCCGCAACGACGAGCCGAGGAGCAACGCAGGTATGCAAAGTTATGACGCTCTGTAATCTATGTATTCGCCAGATTGTTGAAGTAGTCACAATACTTTTTTACCCCACAAATCCCGCACTTTGGCCTTTTTGCAACACAGGTGTTCCTTCCGTGCATGATTAAAAGATTTGTTGCCTTTGTCCATCTTTTCTGTGGAATAATCTCACAGAGATCTTCTTCTATCTTGTCAGGGTTGTCATAGGCAGCAAGGCCGATGCGGTTGGAAACCCTCTTTACGTGGGTATCAACTGCAATGGCATCCTTGCCAAAGGCGTAGCCCAAGACAATATTTGCTGTTTTTCTGCCAACGCCAGGAAGCGTAACCAGTTGTTCCAGTGTATCAGGAACTTTTCCTCCAAATTCGTCAACAATCTTTTTACAGCAGGCATGGATATTCTTTGCCTTATTTCTAAAGAAATTTATAGAACTTATGCAGCCTTCAAGCTCCTTGAGGTCTGCGCCAGCATAGTCTTGAGCCTTTCTGTACCTTTTAAATAGGGAGAGGGTTGTCTTGTTTACCCTTTCGTCTGTGCATTGGGCAGAGAGGATTGTTGCAATGAGGAGTTCAAGGGGGGTCTTAAAATTTAACGCAGTTTTTGCATTTGGATATTTTTTCCTAAGAATATCTAAAACCTTTTTTGCCTTTTCAAAAAGAGTCATAAACTGTAAGAAACAGACACGGGGCTATGGGTTTTTCCTATTGCCTACTGCCTCTTGCCTATCGCCTGCCTTTAATACGTTCTTTCCACCACATAATCCGCCAGAGCAATAAGCGCAGCCCTTTCAATATTAGGCTCAAATATATTAAGGCAGGCCTTTGCATTCTCTACATATTGTCTTGCCATGCTTAAGGTATAATCTATTCCCTTATATTTATTAATTAAACCGATAACTGATGAAAGCTGGGCGCCTTTCAGATCATCACTTTCTATTGCCGCTAAAATTTCTTCTTTCTCTGCCGAAGTTGCATTCTTAATGGTACAAATGAGAGGCAGGGTTATCTTTCCCTCCTTTAAATCATTTCCAATGGCCTTGCCCAGTTCTTCATTGTTCGAGGTATAGTCCAGACAATCATCTACAAGCTGAAAGGCAATTCCCAAAGCCATACCATATTTGGCAATGACCTTCTCCTTATCTATTGAAACCTTTCCTAATATCGCCCCTATCTGACATGCGGCAGCTATAAGCGATGCAGTCTTATTGGTTACAACAGACAGATAATCCTTTTCGTTTTTTCCCACATCGCTGCCTTTGAGGAGCTGTAAAACCTCTCCTTCCGCCATTTGTGTTGTAGTTCCGGACAAAAGCTTAAGGATACTTAAATCTCCATCAGCAACCGTTAGGTGAAATGATTTTGAAAAAAGGAAATCGCCTATCAGTATGCTGGTGCCATTCCCCCAAAGGGTATTTGCAGAGGCCTTACCTCTTCGCATATTGGCATTATCAACAACATCGTCATGAAGCAAAGTTGCAGTGTGTATAAATTCTACAACCGCAGCAAGCGGTATATGGCGGTTACCTTTATAACCGCAAAGCTTGGCAGACAAGAGCAGGAGCGACGGCCTAAGCCGTTTGCCCCCGTTGTTTAAGATATATTCGCCGACTTTTCTTATAAGGTAGACATCTGAATCAAGGTTCTTCTTGAATTCAAGCTCTACATGCTTGAGGTCTTCTCTTATTATGTCATAGGCCTCTTGGATACGCATATCAATCCTCTATAGGTAAAATGCTATCCCACATTTCTATGGGTTGTCAAAGGAAAAGGTTAAGATAATGTCAATCTCAACCTTAACCTTGGCCTTAACCTCAACCTTTCTTTAAATATCCTTCAGCGCATTTTCGCGAAATATCCCTTACCCTCCCTATAAATCTTGTCCTCTCAGCCACACTGATAGCCCCTCTTGCGTCAAGGAGATTAAAGGCGTGAGAACTCTTTAGGCAATAGTCGTAGGCAGGAAGCACTAAATCTTTTTCAAGAAGCCTTTTTGCCTCTTTTTCATACATATCAAACAGCTTAAAAAGCATTTCTGTATCAGCAACCTCAAAATTATAAAATGAATACTCAACCTCGCCCCTGCGGTGGACATAACCATATCTAATCCCTTTTGCCCATTCTATATCAAAGACATTATCCACGCCCTGGAGATACATAGCAATCCTTTCAAGGCCGTAGGTAAGTTCGCCTGAGACAGGTTTAAGCTCTATGCCTCCTGCCTGCTGAAAATAGGTAAATTGTGTTATCTCCATGCCGTCAAGCCACACTTCCCAGCCAAGACCCCATGCGCCTAATGTGGGCGACTCCCAATCGTCTTCAACAAATCGTATGTCATGTTTTAACGGGTCTATGCCAAGTTTTTTTAAGCTATTGAGATATATATCCTGAATATCATCAGGCGACGGTTTCAAGATAACCTGAAATTGATAATAATGCTGGAGTCTGTTTGGATTCTCGCCATAACGGCCATCCGTAGGCCGCCTTGAAGGCTCTACATACGCAGCCTTCCACGGCTCCGGCCCGAGTACCCTTAAAAAGGTTGCGGGGTTGAAGGTGCCGGCGCCTTTTTCCATGTCATACGGCTGACAGATTATACAGCCCTGCTTTGCCCAATAGGTTTGTAGAGTTATTATGATGTCTTGAAAATACATATTTACCTCCTAAAAACAGACTATAGGTCATGGGCTATAGGCAATGGGAAAAAACCTATAACCTATAGCCCATTGCCTCCGCCTAAGGCGGATGCCTGTATTTTATCCAAAAACCTTTTGCTCTTTAACTCTTTGCCTAATTGGTATGTTAAAAAATCTCCCATAACCTCTTCACATTCTTTTGCTGCCCAATCTGCCATATCTATATTATTTACCTTTTCAATATCAGTCCTTGCTGCCAGAACAAGAAATTTTATTGTTCCCGGAGAAACAGAAATCAGAGATTTCTCATTCCCTTTACAAGCAGAACATACGATACCGCTTTTCGCGGATGAAAAAAATACCCTGCTGCCTATGGGAATATTCTTACATGAAACACAGGTATCAAGATGAGGGTGGTAGCCGAGCAAGGATAATAACTTCATTTTAAAAAACATTATAATCGTTTTGAGATTAGCCCCCTCATTGAGCATAACAAGAAATTTAACAAGCAATTCAAAAACCTTCTGGTTTCTCTGCCCTTCCAGCGTCATCTCATTTAAGAGCTCAAGGCAGTAGCTCCCAAAGGCAAGCCGTTCTATATCAAATACCAGCTTGTCAAACCTTCTTATAATATCAGCCTGTTCTATGATGGAAAGGTCTCTGTTTTCTTTTTGGAATATAAGCAGCTTTATATATGAAAATGGTTCAAGGTTATTTACGAACCTTTTCCTGCTATTCTTGGCGCCCTTTGCTATGCCCTTTACCTTTCCGAATCCAAGCGTATAGAATGTTACTATTCTGTCAGACTCTCCATAGTCTATTGAATTTAATACAATAGCCTCTGTTGTAAAATGGCCTGTCATGATAGCAACCCATATTTAAGGAACAGCGCTGCAAGACCCAGGAATGAGAAAAAACCTCCTACATCAGTGCAGGTGGTAACAAAAACCGTTGCAGAAAGGGCAGGGTCTGATTTATACCATTTAAGTATCAGCGGAATAATTGTCCCGCTAAAGCCTGCTATCACAAGATTGGCTATCATAGCCAGAAACAGCAGCACCCCTATCATATAATTTACGCCCAGGAGATAGGCAGCTATTGCAGCTACAATGCCATTCAATGCGCCATTGGCAAAGCCAACCATAACCTCTTTTATAAGCACCTTCTTTGCATATTTTAATTCCAGTTCTCCAAGCGCAAGCCCTCTCACAACTACGGTTATGGTTTGGGTGGCTGCATTGCCTCCCATTCCGGCTACAACAGGCATAAAAACCGCCAAGGTAACAACTGTCTGAATTGTGTTTTCAAATACCTTTACAACGCTTGCTGCAAGAAATGCTGTTGCAAGATTTACCAGAAGCCACGGGAATCTCAGCTTTAAAGACCTGGCAGCCGGATCCAATACCCGCTCATCGGTATTCAGGCTTGCCATCTTGTAAAAGTCCTCAAAGATTTCTTCTTCTATAACATCCATGACATCATCTATGGTAATCCTGCCCAAAAGCCTTCCGCCTGCGTCAACAACAGGGACAGTAACAATATCGTACTTTTGAAATATCCTGGCCACCTCTTCCTGGTCAGTATCAACCAATACCTTAATAGGTTCTGGGTTCATGATATCTTTGACAGGCAAATGAGGCCGCGCAAGGATTAGTTTTTCCAGCGGAACAATCCCTACCAGCCTTGTATCCTCCGTCACGATAAAGACATTATGGATATTTGATATTTCTTCGCTCTTTGTCCTTACCTGCTCTATGGTCTCCTGAATGGTAGCATCCTCATTTATCATCACCAACTCGGTCTGCATGATGCCGCCGGCAGTATCTTCAGGATATTTAAGGAGCTTTTGAACCTCTGCTGATTCCTCCCAGCCTATGCCTTCAAGAACAGTCTTTGCCTCTTCATGGGGAAGTTCTGCGATAACATCGGCAGCATCGTCAGTTGCCATCTCATCTACTATCTCGGTAAGCTCTGCCTTGGATATGGATGCAATAAGCTTTTCTCTTGTCGGTTCGTCTACCTCCAAGAGAACATTCGATGCTACGGTAGGGTCAAGAAGGCTAAAGATATATATCTTTTCTTCTTCTTCAAGGTTTGCAAAAAGCTTTGCGATATCTGAGGGATGTAATGGGGTGAGAAGGCCGATGATAGCTACATCATCTTTTTTCTGAATGAGGTCTTTTAATCCCTCAATATTATTTTCCTTGACAGCATCTGTCATTTCTTGAGCCTTGTAAAAAATGTAATTGTTTTTGAAGTTAGCACACACTAAAAGGGCAAGTCAATAAATTTGGCAGGATAACGGCGAAAAAAGTTTCTTTTTTTGTTTGGCTGATGTTGCTTACAGGATAAGTTGATGGTGAGAAAGACAACGTGTTGAAAAGGGATAGAATCTAAAATCTTATCTCTCTAAAAATACCGGACCGTTTACACTTCTCATCACATATTCTGTGGTGCTTCCAAGTACCATCTCTACAATCCTTGAATGGCTGGTTACGCCCATAAATAAAATATCGTGTTTTTTTTCTTTATAATATCTAACAATTTCCTGCGGCACATCACCTTTAAGCAAAACAAACTGCGTCTGGATGTTATAGGGTTTAAAGTAGTCCTGCGCCTCTTTTAAAAGCGTCTCGCCATTCTTGTCTCTTGAAACTGTTAACACTGTCAACGGGAGCTTTAATATCTTTACAAACTCAGCTACAGAGCGCATAGCCTTGCTCGCGGTAAAACTTCCATCATACGCAAGGAGCGGTTTTGATAGTTCGTTATATTCATCAGGAACAATAATAACAGGTTTCGAAGACTTTCGTATAACACCTTCTGTAGTAGAGCCGAGAAGCCCATATTCAAACTGTATATTGATGCCCCTGCGGCCCATGATTATCATATCTGCAAGCTTTGCCCTTTCGCAAATCGTATTGGCAACTATTCCAAAATCATGGACGCTGTCATATGATACATTCTCCCTCTCGCAGGTGTCTTTGAACTCATTCAAAATACCCTGGCCCTTGGTTTCTAAAATCTCTCTCATCTTTGTTGAGAAATTTAAAAAAGGCTCAAAACCGAGAGACCCTGAAAGGTCATGGAGGAAAGGCCCTTCCATTGCAACCACATCAACTACATAAAGACCCATAATCTTGGCGTCAAATTTCCTGGCAAGCCATATTCCATATGCAAGGGCTGACCTGCTGTGCTTTGAACCATCTTGAGGAATGAGGATATTTTTAAACATGCTTTCTCCTAACAGTTAAATATTTTCAAATAGTAACCAAATCATGAGACACACTCTCAACCACAATATCATCGCCAAGCGCATTCACCTTGAAGGCCGAGCCTTCTTTCCACTGCAGGGTTATTGGAACCTTTACCTTTTCGTCTATACTTCTCTTTAAAAATCTTGCGCCATACTTTGAGCTGTAGCCTGTATCAACTATCATATCCAGCGCTGCGTCGGAAACCTCAAGGACCTTGCCGTTTTCCTCCATATGCCGTTTTATATTATTCAGATATATCATGGCAATCTTCTTTACCTCTTCCCTTGTAAGCGGTGAGAAGATGATGATGTCGTCTATCCTGTTAATGAATTCAGGAGAGAAGGTATTCTCAACCTCTTTCATAATGGTCTTTTTCAAATCTCCCAACGCCCGTCCCTCAGGTAAAAAGCCGAGCGGTTTTGTGAATTTTCTAAATTCATCGCTTCCGAGGTTGCTGGTCATAATAATCACAGTGTCGCTGAAATACACCCTCTTGCCTCTGCCGTCGGTAAGCCAGCCCTCGTCAAAGACCTGCAGAAACAGATTTAAAACATATGGGTTTGCCTTTTCCACCTCATCCAGCAATACAACGGAATAAGGATTTTCTCTAACCTGATTGGTGAGTATGCCGCCTCTTTCGCTGCCGACAATCCCTCTTGGCATGCCGATGAGTTTATCAACTGCGATAGAAGAATCTTTATACTCGCTCATGTCAAGCCTTACCATCTTTTTTTCGTCGCCAAATAAAAAATCTGCCAAAACCCTGGCCAATTCTGTTTTGCCAACTCCGGTTGGGCCAAGGAAAAGCAGCACTCCATCAGGTCTGGCATAGTTTTCTTTTAACGGCCCTTTGTTCAACCGTAGTCTCTTTGCCAGGGCATCTATGGCCTCTCTCTGGCCGACAACCCTCTTAGACAAGCCGGCTTCCATATCCTTAAACCTTGCCGTGGTATCTCTGAATATCATATCCCTCGGAATCTTTGTCTCTTGCGATATTACGTCTATCACATCATTGCCAGAAACAGGTTCCTGTGGTTTATTGATCTCAACCTTTACGCAGGCCGTGTCAAGCCACCCTATTGCCTTATCAGGCAGCCTCAGGCCGCGCATATATCTCTGAGACATATCTATCGCAGTATCTATAGCATTATCGGTTATATTCACTGCATAATTCTTTGCCAGCCTGGGTCTTATACCGTACAATATTTTCTTGGTGTCATCTACGGAAGGCTCTTCTACATTTACTATCCTGAATCTCCTCGCAAGGGCTTCGTCTTCTGCTATATATTCTTTATATTCTGCCAAAGTCGTTGCGCCGATTATTTGAATCTCTCCCCTTGCAAGGGTTGACTTAAAGATATTGGCTGCATCTGACGGCACACCCATAGCAGAGCCTGCGCCAATTAAGGTATGGGCCTCATCTACAAAGAGGATGATGTTTTTCTTATCCTTAAGTTCTTTAATTATCTTCTCAATTCTATCCTCAAACATCCCTCTGAATATCGTTCCTGCAACAACAGAGTTCATCTGAAGATTGACAATCTGCTTATCGCGAAGCCTCTTGGGAATCTTATGCGGCTCAAACTCTATTTTTCGCGCAAGCCCTTCCACTACTGCCGTTTTCCCCACCCCAGGCTCGCCGACTATCATAACAGAGTTGCTCCGCTCAATATGGCATAGGACCTCCATTACCTGATTTATCTCAGCATCTCTTCCAATAATCGGCGGAAGCTTGTCGTAATGGGCAAGCTTATTAAGATTAACAGCAAAATGTTTCAGGTTGGGCGGCAGGTCATACTTCTTTTTTAACTCTTCCTCAAACTCCTCTTTGTTTCTGACCTTTGCCGTTATCCTCCGCATAACATAATCAGGGTCAAGGCCAAAGCTTCTGAAGACCTTAACCGGAAGGCTGTGACTTTCCTGAAAGATAGCAATGAGGAGGTCAGTAGAATCTATTTCATCTCTGCCCCATCTCTGCGCCTCTTCCCATGCGAGTTTAAATATGGTCTTTGTTGTAGGAGGGATTTTAACGCCTACGCCTATATACTGGCGGGCAATATTCAGGTGGTCGTTCAAAAAGGTAATGACCTGATTGGCATCCAGGTTAAGGTCTGACATTACATCTCTAAAAAAAACCTCTTCCACGATAGCAAAAGAAATGAATATATGCTCCACACCAAGGTAATAGTGCTGCCGCCTTTTGCTTTCTTCAACAGCAGTCTCTAAAACCCTGAGTCCTCTCGGCGTAAGTTTTTCTTTAAAGCCTTCGAGTTCTAACATGGTCGCTTTGCTCCGTTGTAAAATGCAAATTGAAAATATTAAATTGTAAGTTTCATGTCAACCATTTTAAAATTTTCAATTCCCAATCTCTAATTTGCAACTTCCTATTCAACATCCTTGCGAATGTTGTCTACCAGCCTGTATCTTTCCGCGGGTCATATGGATTCAGCTTCTCAATTTCTTCTAAAAGATTTTTTGATTTTTGATCTAACCCCTTTGGAGCAATTATTTTTATTATAACATATTGGTCGCCTCTTGTTTTATCTTTTATATGAGGAGCCCCCTTACCTTTTAATCTCAACTTCTGTCCGCTGTGTGTGCCGGGCGGGATTACCAGCACTGCCTTTCCATCTATTGTTGGTAT
The DNA here is from genome assembly GCA_001798165.1 of Deltaproteobacteria bacterium RIFCSPHIGHO2_02_FULL_43_33. Lineage (GTDB taxonomy): Bacteria > Desulfobacterota > GWC2-55-46 > UBA9637 > UBA9637 > UBA10170. The sequence goes on along the minus strand of MGRL01000081.1, from coordinate 2,821 downwards.
GTGCACCTTTGCGCCTAATGCTGCCTCTGTTATGGTTATCGGGACATCAAGATATATATCGTCATCTTCTCTTCTGAAATATGGGTGGGGTTTCACTTTCGTTATAATATATAAATCTCCGTACGGACCACCAAGGGTTCCATGTTTGCCCTTTTCAGCCACCCTAACCCTTGAACCATCTTTAACGCCGGCCGGTATTTTAACTGTTATTTTTTCACCATTGATTGTCAGTCTTACTTCTGTGCCATGTATTGCCTGTTCAAAACCTATATCCAGTATATATTCAACATCCTCCCCGCGCAGCGGCCCTTTTCTTGTCCTTGCCCTCTTGTCAAATATATCGCCGAATATATCTTCTATACCGCCGATGTCAAAGCCCAAATCCTCTATATTAACTGTGCCGCCCGGATAAGTATATGTCCTTGCGCCTTCAAAGCCCGGCTCAAACGCGCTGCTTCCAAATCTGTCATACTGCTCCCTTTTTTTAGTGTCCTTTAAAACCTCATAAGCCTCGTTTATCTCCTTAAACCTTGCCTCCATCTCTTTATTGCCTGGGTGCAGGTCAGGGTGATATTTTCTGGCAAGATTTCTGTAAGCCTTTTTTATCTCCTCTTCTGTGGCGCTGCGTCCAATACCCAATATTTCATAGTAGTCTTTTTTAACCATATACATACAGGCTATGGGCAATGGGTCATGGGCTTTACCCATTACCTATTGCCCTTGCCTCTACCTGCTCTTATCGTCTATCTTCCCTTCTATTCTCTTCATCCACAAATTCTGCCTCAACCACTTCACCTTCTTTTTTGGCGCCAGCTCCTGCCCCTGCGGGACCAGGCTGTGCGCCTGCCTGGGCTGCTGTCTGATACATAACTTCGGCCATCTTGTGTGAGGCTTTATTGATATTATCAAGAGCCCTTTTCATATCATCAACATTTTCTTTCTCAAGGGCCTTCTTCCCCTCTGATAGCGCATCCTCAATGGCCTTTACATCTGATGCAGGAATTTTTGCCTTGTGTTCATTGAGAGTCTTTTCTGTTGCATATATGATAGAGTCAAGCTGGTTTCTTAATTCAATTACCTCTTTCCGCTTCCTATCCTCTTCTGCATGGGCTTCAGCATCCTTAACCATCTTCTCTACCTCATCTTTTACAAGCCCGCTGCTGGCGGTAATAGTAATCTTCTGCTCCTTGTTTGTTGCCATATCCTTTGCAGAGACATTGAGAATGCCGTTTGCATCTATATCAAAGGTAACTTCAACCTGTGGAATACCCCTCGGCGCAGACGGGATGCCTATCAGGTGAAACCTGCCGAGGGTCCTGTTATCCCTTGCCATCTCGCGCTCACCCTGAAGCACATGTATTTCAACCTGAGTTTGGTTATCTGCCGCAGTTGTAAATGTCTCTTTCTTTTTTGTAGGGATGGTAGTATTACGATTTATAAGTTTTGTCATCACGCCGCCGAGGGTTTCAACGCCAAGGGAGAGTGGCGTAACATCTAAAAGCACAACCTCTTTAACTTCGCCTGCGAGAACACCTGCCTGGATAGCTGCGCCAACTGCAACAACCTCATCAGGGTTTACTCCTTTATGAGGCTCTTTGCCAAAAAAGGTTTTAACAAAGCCGTGTATCTTTGGCATCCTTATCATACCGCCGACAAGCACCACCTCATCTATATCAGCAGATTTAACGCCTGCGTCCTTTAATGCCTGCTCGCATGGTCTGTGGCTTCTCTCTACAAGGTCTTCTGTAAGCTGTTCAAGCTTTGCCCTGGAAAGCCTCATAACAAGATGTTTCGGCCCTGTTGCATCTGCTGTGATAAAGGGAAGGTTTAGCTCTGTCTCCATCACAGATGAAAGCTCTATCTTTGCCTTTTCAGAAGCCTCTTTCAAACGTTGGAGAGCCATCCTGTCCTTTGAAAGGTCTATCCCCTGATCCCTTTTGAACTCTGCAATAAGCCAGTCAATGACCTTCTGGTCAAAATTGTCGCCTCCAAGATGGGTATCTCCGTTTGTGGCCTTAACCTCAAAAACACCCTCACCGACATCAAGCACAGATATATCAAATGTACCGCCGCCAAAGTCATACACAACAATAGTCTCATCCTTCTTTTTATCCAGGCCATAGGCAAGTGAAGATGCTGTCGGCTCGTTTATAATCCTCTTTACATCAAGGCCTGCAATCTTACCGGCATCCTTTGTTGCCTGCCTTTGGCTGTCATTAAAATATGCAGGCACGGTTATAACAGCCTCTGTAACAGGCTCGCCAAGATATGCCTCAGCAGCCTTTTTTAACTTCTGCAATATAAAGGCGGAAATTTCCGGCGGCGTATACCTTTTCTTCATATTAGGAACATCAACCACTGCCCTGCCGTACTCATCCTTTATCACCTTATAAGGCACCATCTTCATCTCTTCATTAACTTCGTCATAATTTCTTCCCATAAATCTCTTTATAGAAAAAATAGTATTTTCAGGATTGGTGACAGCCTGCCTTTTTGCCACCTGACCTACCAGGACCTCGCCTTCTCTCGTAAAAGCAACAACTGACGGCGTAATTCTGCTTCCCTCCTCATTTACGATAACCTTCGGCTCGCCGCCCTCCATAACTGCAACAACAGAGTTTGTTGTTCCCAGGTCAATGCCAATAATCTTTCCCATAACTTCCTCCTTAATTGTTTTTTACTATAAACCTTTTTAAAATGTTTGTCAAACGATGCTAAAGGCCAGGTAATGTCAATCTTTATGTGTAATTTTATTTAGGGCTATACTCTCCATAGGATCAATTCTCCCAAATCCTATTCTGCCTGTTGAATATGGCAAAGA
>MGRL01000080.1 GCA_001798165.1 Deltaproteobacteria bacterium RIFCSPHIGHO2_02_FULL_43_33 | reverse complement strand
CGTCGGGATTTTATTTTGATTACGGAGAGAATAGCCTTTTTTGTTACTTATTTCAAAATTACACAGAGGATTTTACATTACCTCTGTTTAAATTTCTTGGACTTTTTACTATTTTTTTGATAGGCTTTAAAAGCATATTGGTTAGTAATTTTAAAAATGAATCGCCGCTACTCCGTAGAGAAAACCAATCAAAATTATTCTTAGTAGAACATTTATAGGTTTATCAAAAGTTTGTTTATTATGCTGACGAAATATCTTTGTATGTTTTTTTTAGGTTTGATGCTTTTGGTAATATCAAACCTTCAGGCAGCAACAATCCATGTCCCTGATAATTACAAGACAATACAGGAGGCGGTAAAAAATGCCTCCCCAAGAGATACAATTATTGTTCATGAAGGATATTACACCGAAAATATTATTATTACTAAACCTCTCACCATAGAATCTACTAAAGGTTCTGATGCCTCCATTATTCATGCAGCTGTTCAAAATGAACCGGTATTAAAAATAAATAATGTCAATGAGGTCTCTATTAGCGGTTTTACGGTCACAGGTTCTCAATCGGCAGGCATCTACCTCTACAACTCTCACAATGGGCAACTTCGCGGCAATAAAGTTGTGAACAACGGCAGCGGCATTGTCCTAATCTCATCAAACAATAACACCTTCGTAAACAATACAGCCAATTTAAACGAACAGTATGGAATATACCTGGAATTATCCAACAACAACATCTTAGAAAAGAATATAGTTAACTCCAATAAGGATAAGGGAATTTTCCTCAGCTCCTCCAGTTATAATGAGTTAATAAATAACAATGTAAACTTGAATGCATGGAACGGCATTACCCTCTGGTCTTCCCATAATAATTTATTGAAAGATAATAATATATTGAGGAACAGATACGGAATTGTTCTCAGCGACTCCAACAATAACATCTTAACCAATAATTCAACATGGTCAAATATCTATGCTATATTGCCTATTGTTTTAATATATATTGGCATTTTACTTTATTTAGTCCAAAAGCATCTGCTGCGTTTTATATGAGGAATACAACGTTTAGGGATACCGTAATATGTTTGAAATAGCCACAATATTAGCATCGTTAGGATTAATCCTTGCCACCGTAAGCTTCATCAGCGGCTTGCAGGCATTGAAAAGCAAAGGGTCTGCCGATACGAAGATTCATAGATTCAATGGCTATTTAACATTGATTATTTATCTGTCACTGGCGATACTCTCTATGAGTGGAAAGGATGGAATAAAAATAGGCTCAGTATCTGCATGGTGCGGCGGTCTGGCAATTATTGCCATGAAAATTTGGATTGTACGGAGCGGGAGGGCTTACAAATATGCAAGCTGGATGGGCATTATCCTAATTATCATGTGGCTTATCATCATCTACACCAACATCCAGCTTGGCAGCATGTCATTTTTAAACCTATAAACTTTGAGGCCGTAGAAAAGCGTTACGCCTATTGCATGGTTGTCCCTGCTATCCCCTGCCCCTTTGGCACCGTTTGCATGACCGGCACCCCAAATTTTTCATTAAATTTGGTTACTATATACAGAAGGGTTCTGTGATTTAAAAGAAGCCCCTTAAATAAATTGGTTTTTGTAAGGACATCAAAATAGAACTCGTATGAAAATTGGATCTGCTTTGCGACCCCTTCCTCATCCATGTCCATATCATAACTGCTATCTGCAAATATAAGATCCCTTCTTATCTCTGAATAGAATCCCTCTCTCTTTTCCTCTTTCATCTTCTTAAGTTTTTCCATATGCTCTGGCGCAAGAGAGACGCCATTTAAGAGCACAATCAATCCAGGATATTCCTTAGGCTGTATTATCCTCTGCCTTTTTTGCGAGCCTATAGGATAGTCAATCTCAAAATGAAAATTTGCATTTTCATCTTTTGTTTCGTTTACATGGTGACGATTTTCATTAAGCCATTTTTTAATTGCATCTCTTGCCTGTTCGGGTGTTGTAATCTCCATTTATATAAGTCTCCTTTTAAAATTATTGTGGGAAATAACCTATCACCAAAATTAACGTTAGTCAAATAAAACATAAAACAGCATACTCATTTATTCTTTTTGAATTGGCAGATTAAAAGAAAATAGGGGTACTTAATGGCAGCATGTATCGCAGGCAATCTCTCTTGATTCTACAGTTCTCTCATGGAAGTTTGCTCTTTCGGCCGCTTCTTTCTCGTCAAATTTGCGATCCCCCGGCTCTTTTGGCACAAACGTCTTATCTGCAAGCTCCATCTTTGACATTATTGCCTCTTTCATCTCATCAGTGATATACTTTTTTACGAACTCAAAAAATTCATTGTCTTCCTTGCGGATATGGCTCTTGAGAGCAACAAGAGCAGAGCCGATTATTTTGTCGTTTATATTTCCATCTCTGAGGGCCTCACGGAAGGAGTAGACAAGCGATACAATTTCACGGTGATCCTCGTTTATACAGGCGACAAGGCCTTCACCAAAAGGGACAAGCCCTCGGAGTGCAGGAAATAATACCTCCTCCTCTTTTATACCGCCGTGGAGATGAAGGATATTGTCAAGGTCTGCGGTGGAAACCCAAAGGCCGTCAATATCCCTTTTAACCAGATGCTCCTCAACTCTTTCCAACTTTTCCAGCACCTTCTTGTGTTCAGCTATCAGGACGCTGATTGGGTTCCTTTCACTGCTCTTTTCTTCAGGTTGTACGCTCTCTCTTGCAACCTCTCCATCTTCAACCATCACAATATTTAATGCCTTAAACTGCTGGGGAAAACCCATGCGGCACGCATTCTTAGGGCTTTTAAAAACCGCTTTATCTTTATAAGATGAAGATAACTGATTAAACTCAGACTCCAGCAGAAATAACTCCCCTTCCTTGCAATACACAACGCAGGACGGGTGTAAACATGTATATTTTATTTTTAATGTCCTATCTGTTATTTTTCTATTTATGTCTGACATCTTTATGCTCCTCTATTCCTGAACCAAGTTCAGGACAGGTTTTATTTACCTTCACGCCAAAATTTTGGTGTGGGGATTTAAGAAAGAGAAAGTTTATGCGTGCCCTGACACCGCTTGTTCCACTGGCATGGTTGGGAGGGTCGGCACCCCGAATCTTTCATTGAATTTACTTACTATATACAAAAGGGCCCTATGATTTAGGAGAAGGCCTCTGAACAGATTTGTCTTTTTGAGGCCATCAAAGTAAAACTCGTAGGAAAACTGAACCTGCTTTACAATGCCATCTTCATCCAGATTCATATCATAGCTATTCTCGGCAAATATGAGGTCCTTTCTTATCTCAGCATAAAATTCTTCCCTTTTCTCCTCTTTTATCTTTTTAAGTTTTTCTATATGCTCAGGCGCGAGGGAAACGCCGTTCAGAAGCACAATAAGCCCCGGGTATTCTTTTGGCTGTATTATGCGCTGTCGTTTTTGAGTGCCGATAGGATAATCTATCTCAAAATGAAAATGAGCGTTTTCATCTTCTATCTCACTTACCTGATGGTGATTTTCATTAAGCCATTTTTTAATCGCATCTTTTGCCTGTTCTACTGATGTAATTTCCATTACTTTTATGAATCTCCTTTCAAAATTTTCCTTCAGTATAAATAGCCGCTAACGCTTGCTATTTAATATACCACTCCTCCGTATTTTTTGTAAAGACAATTTAAGGTTTTTATCAATATCTCGACCAGAACCTCTACTGAATACCAATAACAATTCTTACATTACTCATGCCCTGACGCAGCCTCTGCTTTGTATGACTGACAGACTTGCGAACACCGTGTGCAATAAAAGGTGTGCGTCAGTTCATATTCTTTATAGACAGGGCACGTTTCACATATACAATCCTTCTCTCGATGGATATTCTGGCTGGTACCTACAAGAGGAAAACAGTAAGCGCCTGCCGGGTTATCACCTTTTACAAAGGTAGGGCATCCGGGACATTTGCAATTCTTAACAACATAATCCTGTTTCCTTGCGTATTCCTCATTGCTCAGTTCCTCAACGCCAAAATTATCAAACTCGGTTATCTTCATAGTTAACCTCCTTGTAAAATTTAACCCCTGGTAAATGTTAACACAAGTTTTCAGGTTGTCAAGCAGCATGTAAAACATTTTTTTATAACATATAGGCAGGGACAAAAAGGTTGAATTGGTGTTTACCCTTTCAACAACGAATAAATGCTGTACCCTGCAACAAGTATGCCGATGACCAGATTCAGCGGTCTGGTGGCCTCTGACGGCTTAGGCATAAAGAGGGCGTCTATCCTGAAGGCTTCGGTGAGCTTAGTGCGAATAAAGGCAGCCAATACCAGCAAGACCCCGTAGATTATGCCTATTACAGTTACAATCGTATCCAGATTTTCCATAATAAGAAAAAGAGGGAAGGCAACGCCTTCCCTCTTTCTAACCGCAATACTTCAACCATATTTATCCAATTATAAATTATTCGCGCTTATGTATTTCTGCCTTTCAGACTCGGATATTCTGTCCCACCAGGTCTTGCCCACACCCCAGTCGCCCCTCTCGGCGCCCGGCTTGGTGTAATACCACCAGTTGAGTATGCTGCCTATGACGCAGTATGCGATCAGCCCGCTGAAAAACGGTATCGCTGAGCCGTATTTACTTATAGAACCTCCTATGAGGGAGGAAAAGATGAACGGCCCGTATGCGGCCCAAGCGCCTGTCCAACCTAATATCTGCGCCCCCAGTCGCGGAGAGTAGGCATAAACAATCGGGTACTGGCGGAAGGTGGCAAAGTTGCCGATGCCTGCCATCAGGAATATCCATAGCATTATCCAGACGAACATCGGGAACTGGTCAATGGATGTGGGAGTCAGGTATCCGCCGAATATCAAGGCCAGAGACCCAAGAATAATGCCTATACCGGAGGTTTGCGTAAATATGCTCCCGCCGAATTTATCGGCTAAAGGTCCGCCGCCGAAGCGGATGACTGAGCCTATGAGCGGACCAAGGAACGCATATTTCAACGGGTCCGGCGCAAGTGCAGCATCCATTCCCGGGATGTTCCCGTATACGACCTTTATCATCAGCGGAAACGATGCCGCAAAACCGGAGAAGGAACCGAAGGTCATGATATATGTCCAAACCATGAAATATGCATGCTTGTTATTGGTCA
>MGRL01000079.1 GCA_001798165.1 Deltaproteobacteria bacterium RIFCSPHIGHO2_02_FULL_43_33 | reverse complement strand
GGGTTGCCCTACAACTTTTGTTTTTCATGTCTTAAAAATTTCACAGAAGGGAGGCGGATGATTAAGGTTTGCGGTGAATTAGCTTTTAGAAAAAATCTTTTAAATCAAAGGATGATGAAATAGTGAAGAACAAAATTATTGTTTTACTGAGCGCAATTCTTTTCTGCATGACTCTGGGATTAAAGGACGCAATGGCTGCTGGCGCATCAGATGTGAAGTGCACAAATCCGTGCATTAATTCGTATGAGATAGAGGATGGCCAGGTTACTTCATCCGATATAGCAAATGGCGCTGTTACAAGCACTAAGATTGCTGATGGGTCTGTAACAGATGCAAAGATAGCCGGGCCTATAAGCGCCTCAAAACTTGAAAAACCTGCCAATGTGATAACGGTGGCAAAGTCTGGAGGTGACTTTACAACCATTCAGGCAGCTATTGATTCCATTACTCCGAGCGCGACTAACACATATCTAATCAAGGTAATGCCTGGTACTTATGTGGAGAACATCACTATGAAGAGTTATATCCATTTGCAAGGGGCTGGAAGGGATGTGACGACGATACAGTCGCCATCTGTATCAAACAATGTTATCGCTGTGGGCGCTTGGCCTTACGGTCTTACCAATGTGGCCATATCAGATTTCACGATTAAAGGCGGTTACTCCGGGATTTACAACGAAAACTCCTCACCTACAATCGTTGGAAATATAATGACAGGGAATAGCTACTGCGGGATTAACAATATCTTATCTTCGCCGACGATTGGTGCAAATACAATCACAAATAATGATGTGGCAGGGATTTGCAATTATCAATCCTTGCCAAAGATCATTGAGAATACAATTACAAGTAACAGTATGATGGGGATTTTCAATGACTCTGGATCATCGTCAGTGATCAGTGACAATACAGTTATAAGTAATGGTGGTTACGGGATTGCCATCCATAACGGCTCTTCAGCAACGATCAGTGGGAACACAATATCAGGAAATGGTTCTGATGGGGTTAATATTGCAGCTGCTTCGCCGATAATTGATGGTAATACTATCACAGGGAATAACCGCTGGGGGATTTCTCATTCTCTATCCTCTTCAGCAAAGATCATCCACAACACGATAACAGACAACGGCGGGGCAACTTATACTGATATTTATATAGATTCTGGTGGCGCTACGCCAAATATCAGCTTTAATGTATATGATGATATTACAGGGACAACTGGTGTGGGTTCATATAATGTAAATTCTAATGGCGACCCTGCACCAGCACCATAACGATACTATTGAGACAGGCAGAGTAGTAATATTCTGTCTGTCTCTTTTTATCATTTGGGCTTCCTCACTCAAAGAACGATCCCTGCATCTAAAGTTTTGGGTAAACAGAATATTATAAAGAAAAGGCTGTTCAATATCAATCAGCCCAACTGTTGGCCGATGACTCACTTTCCCCCGATATATTCTTTTTCGGCATAAGTAAAATTAATATTGTAAATGGCTTCTGTGTTGTTTGGTTTTATGCTTAATGCGATTTTAAATTCTCTAATGGCATCATCAAATAACTCCTTTCTACGATAGGCAATTCCGAGATTCATACGGGTTTCAAAATTATACGGTTCTATATTCAGTGCGGTAAGGTATGCTTTAATTGCATCGCCAAGGAGGTTTATATCCATATAGGCAATGCCAAGATTGTTGTAAAAATTGGGGTTATGAGGATTTAATTTTATTGCAAGACGATGCTCCCTTATTGCATCGTCAACATATCCTATCTTCTCATAGGCGATTCCGAGATTATCATGTCCCCTTGCCTTATTAGATGATTTTGCTGCAATGTCCTTCCATAGCGTTATTTCATCCTCCCATATTACACTCCTTTCATAGGTGGCATAAGAAACAGGCAGAATTATTAAAAGTATAAAGATGATAATGCGTGTCACAATAGTCTTCATAGCATACTTAAGATAAGATTTTCATCTCTATTTTTGAGGAATATCAAGTAATAGAATGTAAATTCCAACGGTGATCCTGCCCCAGCCCCATAATAGCGAAAGTAAAGAACTGCCTCAACAATGCGGGGACTAACACCCCCGCATTGTCATTTTGAAGAAGGAGTTTGCAATTCTATACGAAGCGATTTAAGGGCGTCCTGAGCTAAAGAAAATTCCGGTCTTAGTTTCAATGCTGTCTCAATTTCTTCTTGAGCCTTTTTCTTTAATCCCTTTTTCCAGTAAGCGAGTCCGAGGTTATGACGGAGTTCCGCATCGTTCGGGTCTATTCTTATGGCTGTCAGGTATTCTTGTATGGCCTCGTCAAATTTACCCTGTCTATAATAGACATTGCCAAGGTTATAATAAGCATTTGCATTGCCGGGATTCAGTTTTAGAGTTTTTCTGTATTCTATGATGGCTTCTTCTGACCTGCCTTGCTCAGAATAGATATTGCCGAGATTATAATAGGCTTTTGCAAAATTAGAATCCATCCTTAAGGCTGTCAAGTATTCTTGTATGGCTTTTTCAAACCGACCTTGTTCAGCGTAGACATTTCCGAGATTATTGTAAGCTTCTGCATGCCCAGGTTTGAGTTTCAAGGCAATAAGAAAATTTTGTATGGCGTCCTCCATGCGCCCCTTCTTATGATAAGCATTCCCCACGTTATTGTATGCTTCTGCCAGGTCAGGTTTCAAACTTAATGCAATTATGTATTCATTTATAGCCTCATCTATCCGACCTTGTTTATAATAAACGAGTCCAAGATTGTTATGGGCTAATGAATAGTTTGGACTTACTCTTACTGCAATTATGTATTTCTGGAGGGCTTCATTTAATCGACCTTGGTTATAATAGACAAACCCAATATTATGGCGCCCTCTTGCGTTTTCTGGGCTCTTATTTATCACGTCCTCCCACAGTTGTAAGTCTTCCTTCCATATTCCATTTCTTTTATAGGTAGCAAATGAAAGAAGGATAAGAATTACAAGGATAAAGATAGAAAAATAGAGAGACCCAGAAGGAGAAGTGGTGCTGCCGGATTTTTTATCAAGGAAATCTCTTTTCTCACCTTTCCTTCTTTTAGCTTTGCCCATAAAACTTTTATAACAAATAGAGGCAGGGTTTGCAAAGCTGTTTCTTGATGAGGAGCATGGATGATTAGCAAAAAAGCGGAAATTTAATATTGACCCTTGAGAAATTGTATGGTTTGCTTTAGCAAAACAACTATTCTGCTCTGATGTGGCAATTGCAGCAGACAATTTATCAGAGGTCAAACGATTATCTGAATAAAAGTGTGGAGACAGGGGAAAGAGTATGCAGCTTATCAAAGATTTTGACCCGTTTAAAATTCTCAAAGCAGCCTTAAAAAAAGGCGGCGATTTTGCAGATATCTATATGGAGGAGACTGTCAATACATCCATAATATGCGAGGAAAACAGAATAGAAAAGATTATATCTGGAAGAGACAGGGGGTTGGGTTTAAGGGTCACCTTTGATTTTAAGACAGCCTATGCGTATACAAATGATGTGACAGAAAAGGGGCTTTTGGAATTGGCGGATATCGTGAGCAAGGCTGTAAAAGAAGGAAAGATAAAAAAGGATATTGGTCTTGTTAAAAAGGAAAGCTCTGAGGGCTTTTTTATAAAAACTCCGCCGGCAGACGTTGACCTCTTAAAAAAGGTTCTTCTGGTAAAAAAAGGCAATGCCTTTGCAAGAGGCTTTGATAAAAAGATTGGCCAGGTAAAGGTTGTCTATGGCGATGGTTTCAGGCAAATGACGGTTGTAAACTCCCTCGGCCAGTGGATTGAAGAAAGCAGGGCAGGGATTTTATTTTTAGTTCAGGCGGTAGCAAGGGAAGGGGAAATTGTGCAGACAGGATACGAGCCGATTGGCGGCGTCATGGGTTTAGAAATTTTTGAACAGAATCCGCCTGAAAAGGTTGCTGAGATAGCTGCTAAGAGGGCAATACTTATGTTAAAGGCAAAAAAGGCTCAAGGAGGAAAGATGCCTGTTGTCTTGTCCAGCGAGGCCGGCGGCACCATGATACATGAGGCTGTTGGCCATGGCCTTGAGGCAGACCTTGCCCAGCAGGGTCTTTCAGTATATTCAGGGAAGGTTGGAGAAAAGATTGCCTCTCAGCTTATAACCGTAATAGATGACGCAACAATTCCTTATAAAAGAGGCTCCTTCTTTTTTGATGATGAGGGAAGTCCGGGGCAGAAGACCATGCTTGTAGAAAATGGTGTTTTGAAAAACTATATATATGACCGTCTTACAGCAATGAAGGATGGCGCTGTATCTACCGGAAACGGCAGACGAGAATCTTACCATCACAGGCCCATCCCAAGAATGACAAATACAATGATTGCCTCTGGCAAGTCAAACCCAGATGAGATTATCAAATCCCTTGAAAAGGGGCTCTTTGTGAAAAAGATGGGCGGCGGCCAGGTAAATACAGTGAACGGCGATTTTGTCTTTGAGGTCACAGAAGGTTATTTAATAGAAAAGGGAAAGATTGGAGAGCCGGTGAGAGGCGCAACACTTACAGGCAATGGTCCGGAAATATTAAAAAATATAGATATGGTAGGTTCTGATTTGGGTTTTGCAATAGGTACATGCGGCAAAGATGCGCAGGGCGTGCCAGTCTCAGATGCTCAGCCAACACTACGCATACCTGAGATTGTGGTGGGTGGAGAGGTGAAATAAAGAAGGTGCGTTCTGGGAACGCACCTTGTGTCCTACTCTTGGCAAAGAATTTTGTTATCGTTAATTTACGTTACTCGCCGGCAAGGGTGGCTTCTTCTACTATGACTTCGTAATTGTATCCGCCCCCAAAATCCTTGTTTATAGCCAGGTTGCCGGTTGCAAGGATTGTGTCTCCTGCCTTTACGCTTTGATTTGTAGTAATGGTAATGTCATTAGTGCCTTGCTTGCCGCTGCCGTCCTGCAGATGTATCCAATTTTTTCCCATGATGCCGCTATTAAATTTTACCACCTTACCGCGGACAGCAACTTTTTTGCCGTTGAGTTCGTTCTTCTTGACATACAGCTCTTCCACAGTATATCCGCCTTTTGCCTTTTTAATTTCAGCGGCATGGGAAGTTTTATGCAAACCTCCAACAAGAAAAATGGCCAAGAGTGTTACAGTGATGCTTGTATAAAATTTCATTGGTAGCCCCCTTATATTTTTTGTGCAGAGTAGCCTATCATGTATTAACCAAGTAAGCAATATATTTTTCTACTCCTGTCAGCAACACATAAACTGTCCTTTTTATAGCACATGAATTGTCCTATTGTATGGTTTCCTAAATTTCAAGGAGGAGACCATGAAACG
>MGRL01000078.1 GCA_001798165.1 Deltaproteobacteria bacterium RIFCSPHIGHO2_02_FULL_43_33 | reverse complement strand
AAATTGCTTTAACTTACCCAAAAATAGACTTAACCACAATCTTCATTTCTACAAAATGGCAACAGGGGTAGCTTTTTTCTTTTGAATTTTGAGTTTTTATTTGGTATCTTTTTATACTTTCAATAGTGAGGAAAGTTTGAATACGCAGGAAATCATAAATTTAACCGGCAAATATATTGCAAACACCTACAACCGCTTTCCTATTGCCCTTGTCAGGGGCAAAGGCTGTAAAGTGTGGGATGCGGAGGGTAAGGAATATCTGGATTTTGTGGCAGGTTTGGCTGTCTGCAATCTCGGGCATTGTCATCCCAGGGTTGTAGAGGCGATTCAGGAGCAGGCGGAAAAACTCATCCATGTTTCCAATCTCTATCATATTGAGCCGCAGGCGCAACTTGCGGAACTCCTATGCAAAAATTCATTTGCAGATAAGGCATTTTTCTGCAACTCAGGCGCAGAGGCGAATGAGGCTGCTATAAAGCTCACGCGGAAATATTTTAAGGATAAGCCTGTCCCTGCAGAGCCTGCCCCGCACTTGATGCGGGGTATTAAGCAGGGAGGTGAAAATAAATTTCAGATAATTACTATGGAAAAGTCCTTTCACGGAAGAACCATGGCAACACTCGCAGCAACAGGCCAGAAGAAGTTTCAGCAGGGTTTTGAGCCGCTCTTGGAAAAATTTATCTATGTGCCGTTCAATGATGTAAAGGCAGTGGCAAATGCCATAACTCCGCAGACTGCTGCTGTGATGGTTGAACCTATACAGGGCGAGGGCGGGGTAAATATACCGTCAGAAACTTATCTGAAGGAATTAAAAGTGCTTTGCAGAGAAAAAGGGCTTCTTCTAATATTTGACGAGGTTCAGGTGGGCATGGGCAGAACAGGAAAGCTATTTGCGTATGAGCATTACGGTGTAACGCCTGATATTATGACTTTGGCAAAGGGGCTTGCCGGCGGTGTTGCCATCGGCGCAATGTTGGCAACGGATGAGGTTGCAAAGAGTTTTGTTCCAGGAACACACGCATCTACCTTTGGAGGCAACCCGCTTGCAACAGCAGCAGGTATCGCTGCGATACAGGCAGTGCTTGAAGAAGGCATGTTGGAAAATTGCCAAAAGGTTGGGAAATATCTCCTTGAAAAATCACATAAGCTAAAGGCAGAATATCCGTTCATCAAAGAGGTGCGGGGAAAGGGCTTGATAATCGGCATGGAATTGACGGTTCCTGGCGCAGATATTGTAAAGGCCTGCATGGAAAAAGGGCTTTTAATTAACTGCACTTCTGACACAATACTGCGGTTTATACCGCCACTTATTGCCACAGAAAAGGATGTGGATGAGATGATGAGGATATTGAGGAAACAGCTATCAGCAGTCAGTTATCAATGAAAGAATTCAGGAGCCAGAATTCAGAATCCAGAAGAAAAACTTTGCAGGTGGTTTTGTTTTTATTCTGACTTCTGGCTACTGGATTCTGAATTCTATTTCTTACTATGATAAAACATTTATTAACAATCTCTGACCTTACGAAGAATGAAATAGATGCCATTTTTGAGAAGACAAGTTTTTTCAAAGAAAGGCAGACAAGAAGAATTCCGCACAATCCTTTAATTGGCAAGAGCATTGGGCTTATATTTGATAAGGCATCCACACGGACACGGGTCTCATTTGAGGTTGCAATGCACCAGCTCGGAGGCCATGCAATATTCATTAGCCACAGGGACTCTCAGATAGGAAGGGGCGAACCGATAAAGGATTCTGCAAGGGTGTTGTCAAGGTATGTGGACGGCATTGTAATCAGAACATTTGGCCATAACATAGTAGAGGAGTTTGCGAGATATTCTACAGTTCCGATTATAAACGGTCTTACAGATTTACATCACCCCTGTCAGGTGTTGACAGATGTTTTTACCATTATAGAGAAGAAAGGCAGCTACAGAGGGCTTAAGGTTGCGTGGATTGGCGACGGCAATAATATGGCCAATTCATGGATTGAGGCAGCATCACGATTGGGGTTTGACTTGGCGATTGCCTGCCCTGACGGATATTTGCCTGATAAAGATATTTTGGAAAGGGCTAAAAAAGAGGCCAAGTCGAAAATAGAGATTGTAAAAAGCCCGAAGGATGCCGCAAAGGATGCGGATGTTTTGAATACCGATGTCTGGGCCAGCATGGGTCAGGAAGAAGAAATAGAAAAAAGGAAAAAGGCATTCAAGGGCTATCAGATAAATTCAGAGATTTTGAAGCTTGCAAAAAAAGACGCCATTGTTATGCACTGCCTGCCCGCGCATAGGGGAGAGGAGATAACGGATGAAGTCATGGAAGGGCAGAATTCCTTTGTCTTTGATCAGGCGGGGAACCGGCTGCATGTACAGAAGGTGATTTTGGAGAAGCTGCTAAATACAGAAACAAGAAATGAGATACAAGAATTTTGAAGATATACCTATTTGGCAGGAGGCCATGGATATTGCAATAGGTGTGCATACGATAAGCGAAGGCTTCCCAAGGAAAGAAGATTATGGATTGACATCTCAGGTTAGACGATCTGCTTTATCTGTTTCCGCAAATATTGCAGAGGCATTTGGAAGACATCATCGTTTAGATAAACTTTGCTTCTATTATAATGTAAGAGGTTCTTTAGCAGAGACAAAGAGTCATTTAATTTATTCAAATAGGATTGGTTATGTAGATTCCGAATTGTTTAAAAGTCTTGAGGAAAGGTTGCGTATATTCAATATAAATCTTGGCAAGGTTATTGCCAGCTTATCTAAATCACGATAGTCTTTTATTTCTGATTTCTCATTTCTAATTTCTGATTTCTATAGGGAGGTTTTTCTATGGGCAGTATCAGGAAGGTTGTCCTCGCCTACTCCGGCGGGCTTGACACCTCGGTTATAATCAAATGGCTTGTTGAGAATTATGGATGCGAAGTTGTTGCGTTTGCCGCTGACCTGGGGCAGGGCGAGGAATTGGCGCCGCTTAAGAAAAAGGCCATAAAGACAGGGGCGAGTAAGATTTATATACAAGACCTGAAAGAAGAATTTGTCAGGGATTTTATATTCCCAATGCTTCGTGCAGGGGCGGTATATGAAGGAAAGTATTTGCTCGGCACATCTATTGCCAGACCCTTGATTGCCAAGGCGCAGATGGAGATTGCAAAGAAAGAAAAGGCAGATGCGGTCTGTCATGGCTCAACAGGCAAAGGCAATGATCAGGTTCGCTTTGAACTGACTTATTACGCCATCAACCCCCATATCAAGGTTATTGCGCCGTGGCGCGAATGGGATATGAAATCAAGGACTGATTTAATAGATTATGCAGAAAGGCATGACATTCCAGTTACTGCAACTAAGGCAAAGCCATACAGCTCTGACCGGAATCTCTTCCATATAAGTTTTGAAGGAGGCATATTGGAAGACCCGTGGGCTGAGCCGCCGGAGGATATGTTTGTATTAAGTGTTTCTCCTGAAAAGGCGCCGAATAAACCGACATATGTTGAAATAGATTTTAAAGATGGGGATCCGTGTGCGGTGAATGGCAAGAAGCTTTCTCCCGCAAAACTCCTCTCAGAATTAAATAAGCTTGGCGGGAAAAATGGCGTAGGCAGAATTGATCTTGTGGAGAACCGCTATGTGGGTATGAAGAGCAGAGGGGTTTATGAAACTCCGGGCGGCACAATCCTTCATGCGGCACGGAGGGCTGTGGAGTCCATTACAATGGACAGAGAGGTGATGCATCTCAGAGACAGCCTGATTTCAAGATATGCAGAGCTTGTCTATTACGGCTATTGGTATTCGCCGGAACGGGAAATGCTGCAAGGGATGGTAGACCACGCCTTAAAGGGCGTAACCGGCACAGCCCGTTTAAAACTCTACAAAGGTAATTGTGATGTGGTTGGCAGAAAGTCAGACAAGTCGCTCTATCACCCAGACTTTGCCACATTTGAAGAGGATGTAGTATATGCCCAGAAGGATGCGGAAGGGTTTATCAAGCTGAATGCTTTACGTTTGAAGATAAAGGCGATGGTAGAAAAGGCAGGGATTAGAAAAAAGAAATGAGAAACAAGGAGAGGAAGATTTTTTCTAATTTCTTATTTCTCATTTCTAATTTCTTATTGCGAAGGGGATGATTGTTGAAACTTGCACGATTTTTGAAAGATGGAATAATAAAATACGGCATTATTGAAGGCGAGAATGTCATTGAAATAGAAGGTAGTATCTTTAGTAGTTTTAAAAAGACTTCTATTGCTCATAAACTTGATTCAGTCAAGCTCCTGGCCCCATGCGAGCCGTCCAAGATAATTGCCATCGGCCTAAACTATAAAGCCCATGCAGCGGAGTTTAATAAGCCTCTGCCCGAAGAGCCGATGATATTTATGAAGCCTCCTACTGCGGTCATTGGGCAGGGCGATGAGATTATTTATCCGCATCACATGTCAAGGCGCGTGGATTACGAAGGCGAGCTTGGGGTTGTCATTGGTAAAAAGGCTCATATGGTAAAAAAAGAGGAAGCCAAAGATTACATATTGGGCTACACATGTTTTAATGATATTACTGCAAGGGATTTGCAGGGCAAGGATATCCAGTATATAAGGGCCAAGGGCTTTGATACCTTTGCGCCTATGGGGCCGTGGATAGAAACAGGGCTGAATCCTATGGATGTAAGGATAGAGACTTATTTGAATGGAGAAAAGAAGCAGGATACTTCAACCCACGATATGATATTTGATGTTTATCATTTACTAAGTTTTGTATCTCATGTTATGACATTATTCCCTGGCGATGTGATTGCAACTGGAACGCCGTCAGGCATCGGCAAGATGGAGCCGGGGGACAGGGTGGAGGTAAGGATAGAGGGGATAGGGAGCCTTGTAAATACAGTAAACTGTGAACGGTGAACTGATAACTGTGAATTTGAAGCAAATGTAACATGCATTACAGTTCGCAGTTTACAGTTTACAATTTACAATTCACTAAATCAGGAGGTTTTTGTGCCAGAAAGCTACATCCAGAAACTCTTTGCTGATAGGATAGGCGGCAGTAAGTTTGGCAAAGAGACAAAAATCTACAAGTTTGAAAAGATAAAAAGGGCAAAGGCAGCGGCCAGAAAGGCTCAACCGAATGTGGAGCTCTTGGATTTTGGTGTTGGCGAGCCTGATGAGATGGCATTCCCCATGGTTGTGGAGGCATTAAAGATAGAATGCGCCAAACCAGAAAACAGGGGTTATGCAGATAACGGAATTCAGGAGTTAAAAGACGCTGCTGTAAAATATATGGAGAGGTTTTATGGCGTAAAAGGCATAGACCCGGTTAAAGAGATTTTACACTCTATTGGTTCAAAGCCTGCGTTTGCCATGTTTCCATCTGCATTTATAAATGAGGGTGATGTGGCATTGGTTACCGTCCCCGGTTACCCAATCCTTGCAACACACACGCAATGGTATGGCGGCAACGTAATTCTCCTGCCGTTAAAAGAGGAAAATAATTTTTTGCCGGATATAAATGCTATTGATAAAGAAGAGTTAAAAAAGGCAAAGCTTCTTTACATAAATTATCCGAATAATCCCACCGGCGCGGTAGCAACAGCAGATTTTTTCAAAAAGGTGATTGAATTTGCCAAAAAGCACAATATCGTTGTTGTGCATGATGCTGCATATGCTGCGCTCAGTTATAATGGCAAGCCATTGAGTTTTCTGTCAATTGACGGCGCAAAGGATGTGGGAGTGGAAATACATTCATTCTCAAAGGCATTCAATATGACAGGGTGGAGACTTGCCTTTGTTGCTGGCAATGAGAAAGTAATCAGCGCCTTTGGCCATGTAAAAGATAATTATGATTCAGGTCAATTTATAGCAATACAGAAGGCTGGAATATACGCCCTTGAGCATACAGAGATAACTGAAAAGATTGCTGTAAAATATAAAAGAAGGCTTGAGCTGATGGTTGAGGCTTTGAACTCAGCAGGTTTTTCTGCAAAGATGCCGCAGGGTTCTTTTTATCTCTATGTTGGCGCGCCAAAGGGTGCAAAGAAGGGTAGCAAATTTAAAACAGCCGAGGACGTATCTGAATACCTAATAACAGAAAAGCTTATATCAACTGTTCCGTGGGATGATGTAGGGCACTATCTAAGATTCTCAGCTACCTTTGTTGCCAAGAATGAGGAGGATGAGAGAAGGGTTATTGGGGAGATGAAAAAGAGGTTGGGTGAACTGGAGCTGGAGTTTTAGGTAGTATCAAAGTATCAGGGTGTCAAAAGGTCAAAGTTTTTTACTCTGATACTCCGACACTGTGACTCTTTGAGACTTTTTATGCAGCATACTGTCTTTATTAGCATAGGCTCAAATATAGGCGATAGGCTAAAGAATTGCAAAAAGGCAATAGAGAATCTTGTTAATAGAAAAAGGATTAAACTAATTAAGGCGTCTTCTTTTTATGAGACCGAGCCGTGGGGAGAGATAGCACAGGACTGGTTTATTAACTACGTTGTTCAGATAGAGACAACGTTTGATGCGAAGGCTGTATTGAATTTGCTGCAAAGTATAGAGAATGGATTTGGAAAAAAGAGAATAAAAAAAGGCGGGCCGAGGATTATTGACTTTGATATTCTCTTTTTTGATGAAGAGGTGATAGGAACAGAGAATCTTAATGTCCCGCATCCGCTTCTTCATAAAAGGAGATTTGTTTTAATGCCGTTAAATGAGATAGCCTCAAATTTTGTTCACCCCGTATTAAAAAGGTCTGTGGCTAATTTGTTGAAAGGGTTGGATGATAGTAAAAAAGTTGCTCGTTATTACAACTTAAAACTGACAGGCAATGAATGAGATTTATCTTATACATATTACTGTTTTTTTTGATATACACAATTGCAAGGGCCATTCTTTTTCCAAAGAAGATGCCTCAACAACAGAGAAATGAGCCAAAACTGCATGGCGATGAGACAGTGTTTGACCCAATTTGCCAGAGCTATTTTCCAAAGAACTCTGCTTTGAGCATAAGAAATGGAAACGAAATAATATATTTTTGCAGCGAAGAATGCAGGGAAAAGTTTTTGAAAAAAATATAATCACTTATAAAAGGAGGATTTTAAAATGGATTGGGGAATGAAAAATCGTTTAGCGCAAATAATTAAGAATGGGAAATGCCTGTTTATGCCTATTGACCACGGGTATTTTCTGGGGCCGACATCAAAGCTGGAAAAACCAGGAGAGACAATTAAACCGCTTCTCCCTTACAGCGATGCCTTGTTTGTTACACGAGGAGTTTTGCGTTCATGCGTACCGCCTGACAGCACAGTGCCGATTATCCTGCGGGTATCCGGAGGCACGAGCATTGTGGGAAAGGATTTGGCGAACGAAGGCATTACCACATCCATAAAAGAGGCAATAAGGCTAAATGCCGCTGCCGTGGGTTTATCCGTCTTTATTGGCAGCGAATATGAGCGTCAAACATTATTAAATCTGTCAACGCTTGTGAATGAGGCTGAAGAATACGGCATTCCGGTTATGGCTGTTACCGCTGTGGGCAAGGAGTTGGAAAAGAGGGATGCCCGCTACCTTTCATTATGCTGCCGCATTGCCGCAGAGCTTGGCGCAAAGGTTGTGAAGACATACTGGTGCGAAAACTTTGATAAGGTAGTGAATAGCTGCCCTGTTCCTGTGGTCATAGCAGGCGGGCCAAAGACAGAGACGGATTTTGAGGTGCTGGAATTTGTCGCGGATGGAATGCAGAAAGGCGCAATCGGCGTAAACCTCGGCAGGAACATCTGGCAGAATGCGCATCCTGTGCCAATGATTAAGGCTATAAGGGCAATAATCCACGAAAACGCTTCGGCAAAAGAGGCGAATAAGATTTATGAGGATGGGAAGAAAAAGAAGTAGGCTCACGTTGAAAAACGCCTGACCCATGACTCTGTCATGGGTTCCCCGCTGTGTTGTCGCTGCGGCTTCTGCGCTCAGCATATCTGTAGCTTGCCCATTTATGGGCGTCTTTAAAAGCGCCGATAAATCGGCAAACTACAGCGCCTTGCATCTGTGCGATTTTTAAGCGTGAACTATAAATCAGTAAGTAAGTAGGGTGGGCTGCGCCCACCAAAAAAGATACGAGTAAAGATGGTGGGCGCAGCCCACCCTACGGAGAGAAACTATATTTTATGCGAACAGCAGTCTATTACAATAACAACGATGTTCGGCTTGAAGAGCGGCCTGTCCCGAAGATAGGTGACGGCGAACTCCTCGTAAAGGTCATTGCCAGCGGCATTTGCGGCAGCGATGTGATGGAGTGGTATCGTATCAAGAAGGCGCCGCTTGTTCTTGGGCATGAGCTGAGCGGAGAGGTCGTCGAGGTAGGCAAGGGCGTTGAGAAATTCAAAAAAGGGGACAGGGTTTTTGTCACGCATCATGTTCCGTGCAACACCTGCCACTATTGCCTTATAGGTCATCATTCAGCATGCGATACGCTTCGAACCACAAACTTTGAGCCGGGTGGTTTTGCAGAATATATCCGCGTGCCAAAAATCAATGTTGATAGAGGCACATTTATACTGCCCGATGAAATCTCTTATGAAGAAGGCACATTTATAGAGCCTCTTGCCTGCTGTTTTCGTGGGTTAAGGCTTTCCAATTTTAAGGCGGGACAGAAAGTCCTTGTTATCGGCAGCGGTATTTCGGGATTATTACATATTCAACTTGCAAAGGCGCTTGGCGCAGGAAAGATTGTTGCGACGGACATAAGCGAATACCGTTTGAATGCCGCCAAGAAATTCGGCGCAGATGAGATTATAAACGCAAAAGAGGATGTGCCTAAAAAGTTGAAGGAGATAAACAAAGGTTTCCTCGCAGACCTTGTAATTATATGCACGGCAGCAGAGGCCGCAATCCAGCAGGGTTTGCAGTCAATTGACAGAGGCGGCACAGTCCTTTTATTTGCGCCAACAAACCCTGATGTTAAAACCCCGATTTCTCTCTGGGATATTTGGAGAAACGAGGTTACCCTCACCACATCATACGCGGCAAGCGGTCAGGATATTGCGGCAACCATAGAACTCATGGCAAACAAAAGGGTGAATTTAAAAGAAATGATTACCCACAGATTGAGTTTGGCAGATGCGGGGAAGGGATTTAAACTTGTGGCAGATGCTAAAGAATCTATAAAGGTGATTATTGAGCCGCAGAGGTAGGTATCATCCCATCTTCTCCACCGCTTCCCCTATCCTCTTCAATCCTTCAGTTATATTTTCCATTGATGTAGCATAGGCCATGCGGATGTGGCCTTCTGCGCCGAATGCCTCTCCCGGCACAACTGCAACCTCTGCCTCCTCCAGCAAGAATTCCGCAAGGTCTGCTGAAGAATTTATCGCTTTTCCGTTGAACCTTTTTTTCAGAACTTTTGAAATGTTTGGAAACACATAGAACGACCCCGGCGGAAGCATGCAACGGATGCCCTTTATTGCATTAAGGCCGTTGACAATCACCTTTCTTCTTTTATCAAATTCTATCCGCATTTCTTCCACTGCATCCTGCGCTCCATTCAACGCCTCTACAGCTGCCTTCTGGCTGATGGATGTGGGATTTGATGTTGACTGGCTCTGGATATTGGTCATTGCCTTGATAAGCTCTTTCGGCCCTGCCGCATAGCCTATGCGCCAGCCTGTCATTGAGTATGTCTTTGACACGCCGTTTAAGGTAATTGTCTGTCTTTTTACCTCTTCTGAAAACGATGCTATTGAAACAAACGGATGATTGTCATAACAGAGCTTTTCGTATATCTCATCTGATATTATGAATACGCCCTTTTTTACTGCTATGTCCGTTATAGCCTTTAATTCTTCAGGTGTATATGCTGCGCCTGTCGGGTTAGACGGGCTGTTTATCACAATAGCCTTTGTTGAGCCTGTAATTGCATCGCTAAATTCTTCAGGTGTTATCTTAAAGCCATTTTCTTCTCTCCCATTTATTATTACTGGTTTTGCGCCTGAAATGGCAACCATTACAGGATATGACACCCAGTAAGGCGCGGGAATAATCACCTCATCGCCTTTTTCAAAAAATGCCAGAGAGAGATTGAAGAATGATTGTTTTCCGCCGCATGACACAAGGATTTCATCCCTTGTGTAATCAAGGCCATTGTCCCTTTTAAATTTATTTATGATGGCATCCTTGAGTTCATCTGTCCCGCCAACAGCAGTATACTTTGTAAACCCTGCCTTTATTGCTTTTATAGCAGCCTCTTTTATATTAAGAGGCGTGTCAAAGTCAGGCTCACCTGCGCCAAAGTCTATAACATCCCACCCCTTTGCCTTCATTGCCTTTGCCTTTGCGGTAATGGCAAGGGTCGGGGATTCCTTGACATCTTCCATGCGCTTTGCAAGTTTTATAACATGTGCGCCCATATTAGAATTTCTCCTTCAGCATCTTCGCCACATTCGGCGGGACAAAGCAGTCAAATCTTCCGCCAAGCCGCGCAATCTCTTTTATGAATCTTGAGCTTAAATACGAATAACCTTCAGCAGTCATCATAAATACGGTTTCAATATCAGGGGCAAGCTTCCTGTTGGTCAGGGCCATTTGGAATTCATATTCAAAATCCGATATGACCCTTAACCCCCTTAAGATGATATTGGCCTTTTTCTTGTGGATGTAATCTATCAGGAGACAGTTAAAACTTTCAATCTTCACATTCTTATATTTCTTTGTCGCCTCTTTTACCATCCGTATCCTTTCATCTACAGTAAAGAGCGGCTCCTTGACAGGGCTTTCTGCAATAGCTATTACAAGCCCGTCAAAAAGCCTCAGCCCCCTTTCTATAATATCAAGGTGGCCGTTTGTTATCGGGTCAAATGTCCCCGGATAAACTGCTATATGTTTTGCCATAAGCTTCCTCGCTTATATTGAGTTATAAAACGATACTACCGTATCCCCATATCTCCTTCTGTCAAAAAGCTTCAAGCCTTTTACTTCCCTGTCCCATATCATCCGTTTTGATGATTCTGCCACTATCAGACCATTTGCATCAAGAAGCCCTTTTTCTCCAATATGATTCAATGCAATGCCCATCAGGGATGTGTTGTAAGGCGGGTCTATAATTATAAGGTCAAACTTCTCGCCTTTCCTGCTCAGCAGGTCTAATGCTGATTGCACATCTCTATCAATAATAATTGCCTTGTCTGCGAATCCGGATACGTCCAGATTCTTTTTTATAATCTTGACAGCCTTTGGATCATTATCTACAAATGTTACAGATTCTGCCCCTCTGCTCAACGCCTCTATGCCCACGGCGCCTGTTCCTGCAAACAGGTCTAATACGTTTTTAAAGGTGAACGGCCGAGGCAAGATATTGAATATGGCCTCTCTGACCTTGTCTGTTGTGGGTCTTATAGACATGCCTCTAAAAGAGGCGAGTCTTCTGCCTTTGGCTGTTCCTCCTATTATGCGCATTGTAATTCAGGCTATAGGCGATGGGCTATAGGTTTTTCCTATTGACCCGTACCTATTGTCAATAGCCTGTTTTTAGGTGTGCCTTGCAGGTACGCCCATAATTTTTACCGAGATGAGGCGGTTTCTGGGGCCGTCAAATTCCGAAAAATAGAGCGCCTGCCACTGGCCAAGGGTTATCCTTCCCCTGTTTATTGGGATAGTAACGCTGTTGCCGATAAGGAGGGATTTAAAGTGGGCATGGGCATTCCTGCCGTAATCGCCTTTATTGTGGCGGTAGGTCGGCTTATTGGGAATGGCCTCATTTAAAAAATCATGGAGGTCTTTTGCCAATTCAGGGTCTGCATTGTTTAGATGGATGCTTGCTGTTGTGTGGCCTGTAAATATGGTAACCGTGCCTTCATATATGTCGCTTTCAAGGATTATGGCCTCCACCATGGCGGTAATATTTATATCCTCGCTCTTTTGCGTAGTTTGCAGCCTGATAGTGTCGTTAAAAACCTTCATTTGTCCTCCCTGTTTAAATACAGGTTAAGATTGAGGTTAAGGTTAAGAAAAACTTTGCCTTAATCAGCCTCAACCTTAACCTGCTTTATAATAGCTGCGGCAATATATCTCCCGCCTTTCCAATAAAAGTTGCATCTACACTGGCTGAAAGCGGGGTTTTCTCTATATTAATTTCTACAACAAAGGCGCCTTCATCCTTTGCCCGTAATGCAAAAGATGCTGCCGGCTGTACTATGCCGGATGTGCCTATTACAAACATAAAGTCGCTGTTGTCTATCGCAACAAATGCCTTTGTTAAATTGTTGTCCGACAGCATCTCACCAAACCAGACTACATCAGGTCTTAAAAGTCCGCCGCACTCGCAAAAGGGCAATATCTTTATTGGGACCTCTCGGTTTGCATTAACCTTGTTGCAGGAAAGACATTTTACTCGCCATATATTGCCGTGAAGCTCTATAATATTTTTACTTCCTGCAAGTTGATGAAGGCCATCGACATTCTGAGTAATAAGGGTGAATTCTTTAACCCTCTTTTCTATCTCTGCAATGGCCAGATGAGCGGCATTTGGCTTGAGTGAAGCCAATGCCCTTCTTCTCCAGTCATACCATTCCCATACAAGCCGGGGTTCTTGTTTAAATGCC
This sequence comes from Deltaproteobacteria bacterium RIFCSPHIGHO2_02_FULL_43_33, assembly GCA_001798165.1. GTDB lineage: Bacteria > Desulfobacterota > GWC2-55-46 > UBA9637 > UBA9637 > UBA10170. Next base: position 8,902 of record MGRL01000078.1, on the reverse strand, counting down.
TCAGAGGTTGCCATTTCTTCAGGTCTAAAATTTTTCCAGAGACCGTCCTTGCCCCTGAATGTCGGAACGCCGCTTTCTGCTGAAATGCCGGCGCCGGCCAGTATGGTAACAGCCTTTGATTTGTATAACCGCTCCCGTATCTCTTGAAGCCCGTATTCTCCTGTATTTTGCATCGTATGTTTTGTAAGCGGCATATTCATAAGGATTGTAAGAAGTTTATTGAGTATATTGAAAAGTTATTGCTTTGTCAATAATCTATGCAGCCCAACGGCTTGCAAGTAGTTCATGTATTTGATAGTATAGTGACATGATTGAAGAAAGAGGTATTGTAATAGATGTAAAGGGAGACACAGCCTTTATAAAGGCCGAGAAAGGCACCTCATGTGAGAGCTGCGTGGCACGAGAGACATGCCACGGCACTATTGGTACAAACGAAGTTATTATCGAGGCTGAAAACGCCGCAAATGCCAAATTTGGAGACAGGGTCGTGGTCATGGTCGGAACCTCCACGCTTCTAAAGGCAAGTTTCATCCTTTATCTCGGTCCAATTGCCGGTCTTATCATCGGCGTAGTTCTTGGGCAGACACTTGTTAAGCAATTTGCTGTGAATTTGAACCCGGATTTGCTGTCAGGGATCCTTGGGGCTTTATTTCTGGTCATATCATTTTTCGGCATCAGGCTTTACGGTAAATCGCTTGAAAAAAGAGAAGGCTTCAGGCCAGTAGTGGTTCGGGTTGTTTGATGGCTGCGGATATAAAGGTTGTATGCCAGAACAGGAAGGCCTATCATGACTACTTCATAGAAGAACCGGTAGAAGCCGGCATTGTATTAGTCGGCACAGAGGTAAAGTCATTAAGGCTTGGCCAGGCAAATTTGAAAGATAGTTATGCGATGGTCAAAGGCCAAGAGGTTTTTCTTGTAAATACCCATATAAGCCCTTACAAACAGGCTGATAAATTTACCCAGCCGGAGCCGGACAGGACAAGGAAACTACTCCTCCATAAAGAAGAGATAAATAAGCTTATAGGAAAGACCAAGGAAAAGGGCTATACCTTAATTCCAACCAAAATTTATTTTAAGAATGGAAAGGCAAAGGTGGAGATTGGCCTGGCTAAAGGTAAAAAACTCTTTGATAAGAGAGAGGCGATAAAGAAAAAGACCGTTGAAAGAGAGATGGAAAAGGCGGTGAAAGACCGTAAGTCGTGAGCAGTAAGTCGTAAGTCGTAAACGGCAAGTAGTAAGTTGTGAGTTGTTGGTAACCACTTACAACTTACGACTTACGAAAATGGGAAGAAGCATATGAATAAAATAATGAGACCTCACGAGAAACTGGATGTCTGGCAGGCCGGGGTAGATTTAAGCATAGAGACATATAATGCAACAAAAAAATTTCCAAAGGAAGAAACCTTCGGGCTTGTATCACAGATGAGAAGAGCGGCCGTTTCAATACCTGCAAACATTGCTGAAGGGGCTTCCAGACAAAGCAAGAAAGAATTTATCAAATTTCTTTATATAGCCAGAGGTTCATTAAGTGAATTGGAAACCCATGCGGCTATAGTCAAAAAATTAGGATATTTAGATGAAACATGTTATACTAATGCTATTATAAAAACTAATAATATTGGCAAAATGCTGACTGGTCTTATAAAGGCCTTAAAAGCCGTAAGTGGTAAGTAGTAAGTCGTAAACGGTTATTAACTACTTACAACTTACGATTTACAACTTACCAGAAAGGGGGCGACAGGCTTCGACGGGATGTCCTGAAGCCAAGGGAAGCATACCGAGGTCTGGGGCTCGTTAAAACACCAGAAAAAAATAGTCGCAAACGACTATAACTACGCTCTGGCTGCTTAAGTCAGCCGGCGTCTTTTAGGCCTGCTCCTGCGGGGCTTAAGAGACGACATTTAGCAGGATGGCCTTTCACGCCTTGCCCAAGCTACTGAAAGGCGAGACTTAAATGGGCTGGTTTCTTAATACCCTGCCTGTCGGGGATTGAGGGATGAGATTTAAATGATAGGCTAAGTATGTAGATGCCCTGGATAAGCATTCTCGGACGTGGGTTCAATTCCCACCGCCTCCACCAATAAATTTCTAACCAACAAAAGGGTAGCTTTCTGGCTACCTTTTTTTGTTTCCGCAGGTTGGCAATTCACCCCGCAAAGTTTTACCAAACAGGAGATATTTCTAAATCTGCTCGTTTCAATTATGGAATCATCCCCTATAGTAGAAAAAAATCTCGCTGCTGAGCTTCCTTATCATTTCTTCGTTATCCATCTGCTCTTTTATCTTATCCTTGTCTTTTATGCGATATCCCAAAGCAGGAGTAGTTTCCTGCAGTCTTAAAAAATTATTTTGGCATAATAAGGTTTGGCGATACAGTAGATAGATATACAGAGCGTCATAACTTCGCATACCTGTCCGCCTCAGGCGGACTCCTCGGCTCGTCGTTGCGGCGACCTCCCCCTGTCCCCCTGTGGGGACAGATTTCATCCGCCAAAGGCGGACTGTCCCCAGAAAAGGGGGATAAAGGGGGAGGTCGCCGCACTCCTCGTCCGCCTAATGCGGATCGCGCCTTGGTCTGCTTTGTTCTGACGCTCTGTATGCGGTTCTATTTATGTCGCTGTGTATAAATTATAGCAGACCTTTTTATATTAGCGGCATAGAAAATATATTTTCAATATTTGTTGCTTGCATAGCTTGCAAAGGCAATAATGCCTGCTATACTTCTTAAAAAGGTGAAAGCTATTTCACAGTTTTTGGAAGGCGGGTCTTTATGAAAAAGGTTATTGTAAAAGCAAATGTGCTTGTCTATCTGATATTTTATGTTGTTGTTTGTTTGGGCTCAGCAGGTGCAGAGGAACAGGCATTTAAAGATTATGTATTTGCTGCCAATGAAGTAAGCAATGCGATAAGCGTAATTGATCCTAAAACATTAGCAGTCATTAAAACAATACCTATTGGCGATAAAGACATTCATCGTCCGCTTTACAACGGGCACATTGACCCGCATGGTGTAATCGCTTCGCCGGACGGTGAAATGATACTGATTACTGCAAGGGGTTCGTCTTCGCTTATTATGATTGATGGAAAGGCGCTTGAGGTTTTGGGATATATTACGACAAGCGGCCGCGAGCCTCATGCATGCATGTTCACGCCTGACGGCAGGCAGGCGTGGATAACCGTTCGAGGCAGCGATCATATTGATGTATTTGACAGAGGCTCAAAAAAGATTGTGGCGCAGATTGCAACTGGTGACGGGCCTGGCATGGTGCATTTTGAGCCTTCAGGCAGATATGCATTTGTCTCATTTCAGAAACGAAATGTTGTTTCGGTCATTGATACTTATAATTACAGTATTGTTAAAGAGATATCTGTGCCAGGAAAGTTTTCGCCGTTTCTCATGGTTTCCACAAGCGAAAGGCCTTTTTTCTGGGTGATACACAAGGATGTAAATAAGGTCAGCGTGATTGACCCGCGTAAATTTGAGGTTGTTGGCACAGTGGATGTAGGGAATAAGCCGAATCATGTGGCGTTTATTGTCAAGGGCGGTGTTGAGTATGCGTATATTACGATTGCCAAAGATAACCGCATAGATGTTATTGAGATGAAGGACAAGCCTCGTTTTATAAAGCCCATAGCAGTAGGACAGGAGCCGCATGGCATTTGGGCAGACCCGGAGATGAAGACTATCTTTGTAGGCCATGAGATATCCAATGAGGTTTGGGCAATAGATGTTGCAACAGACAGAATACTGGCTAAAATTCCTGTAGGCGAGAAGCCTATAGATGTGGTATATGTCAGGGTGTGGCAGGATTTTAAAGGCAGGATGCTTGGTAAGTCTGGACATTAGGTAAAATAGCGGTAAGCGAATATAGAGAAAGGGGTGATAGTATGGCAGCGAAAAAGACAGCAAAAAAGAGCAGCAAAAAAAGAGGAGGGGTTAAAAAAGGGAGCAAGTATATCTGCGGCGAATGCGGAATGGTTCTGGTTGTAGATGAGACTTGCGGCTGTGTTGATATGTGCGACTTAATCTGTTGCGGCAAACAGCTTAAATTGAAGAGATAAACCACTTATTACTCGGAACGTTAAACAGGTTGCATTTTTTATAGCCCCCGATAGATTCAATCGGGGGCAAAATATCGTCGGGAGTAAATCCCGACGATACGAAATCCGTGATTCAAAAATCCGTAGCGCCGCCGTTTATCGGGGACGTAATTGGTTAGATGTAAATTGTTTTATTCTCTCCTTAATAACTTACATGCGTATAATCTACGGCGTAAATCCTGTAATAGAGGCATTGAAATCCCATCCCGAATATTTCAAAGACATACTTATTGCCTCTGGCAGGGCTGGTCAGGCAGCTGAAAAGATAAAAAAACTTGCCGAGCAGTACGACATCAAATGCAGGATAATTGAGAAAGAAGAGATTGAAATGCTCGCCAAGAGCCCGCATCATCAAGGTGTTGCTGCTACTTTGTCTGAGTTTAAATACGTAGATATTGAAGATATATTAGAAAAATGGAAGTCATCAGGCGAAAGAGCGCTTATCCTCATCCTTGACTGCATTCAGGATCCGCAAAATCTTGGCTCATTAATCAGAACAGCAAATGCATCCGGTGTTCACGGCGTAATTATCCCAAAAGACAGGGCAACAGATGTTACCCCTGCTGTTGTAAAGGCGTCAGCAGGCGCAATAGAGCATACACTCATTAGCCGGGTAACAAATATTGCAACTACAATAGAGCAGCTAAAAGAGGCCGGTATCTGGGTAATAGGTATAGAGGCAGACAGCAAACAGAATATATATTCCTTTGATACGAGAACAGACCTGGCAATTGTTATAGGGAGTGAAGGAAAAGGCATAAGGCGTCTTGTCAAAGAAAAATGTGACATCTGTCTTTCTATCCCCATGAAAGGGAGCATCTCATCTTTAAATGCCTCTGTTGCCGGGGGGATAGCGCTTTTTGAGGTTTTGAGACAGAGAAAATAGCGGCGACCATTTTTATTGACAGAATATGGAGCTGTAATGTATGTTCCTAAGTATTCCGTGAATCTATACATAACGTCATAACTTCGCATACCTTCGTTGCTCCTCGCTTTCGTCGCACCTCGGTCTGCTTTGTTCTGACGCTATGTATGCGCTATTATTTATGTCACTATATATAAAGGATTAACGTTTGCCAAATTTCATCTTCTGCATACATAACCATCAGCCTGTTGGCAATTTTGGACATGTAATTGAGGATAGTTATGAAAATGCCTATCTTCCCTTTCTTAAGGCTGTTTCAAAATATCCATCTATAAAACTTTCATTCCATATCACAGGCTATCTTCTGGACTGGCTTCTGGAAAATCACAAGGAATATATTGAGATGCTCCGGGAGATGGTCAAAAAGGGGCAGGTTGAGATGATGGGCGGAGGTTATTATGAACCCATTTTAGCTGTTATACCGCCGCAGGACAGAATTGGCCAGATAAAGATGATGTCGGATAAATTGGAAGAGATTTTTGGAAAAAGGACGAGAGGCATGTGGCTTGCAGAGAGAATATGGGAGCCGCAGCTGCCTGTTTATCTAAAAGAGGTTGGCATGGAATATGTGGTGGTAGATGATTACCACTTTGTAAAGGCAGGGCTTAGGAAGGAGCAGCTTGCGGGTTATTATATAACCGAAGACATGGGGGTTACTTTGAAGGTTTTCCCGGGAAGCGAGAGGCTCAGATATGTCATTCCCTTTAAGACCGTTGATAAGTTTATGGAAAATATCAGATGGGTTGAAACCCTCGGTTCAAATCCCGCGGCAATTTTTGCCGATGACGGCGAAAAATTCGGTACCTGGCCCGGCACGCATCAATGGGTCTATGCAGAAGGGTGGTTTGATAAATTTCTTGAAACAGTATCAGAGAATAAAGAACTTATTAAGCCTGTTACATTTTCTGAGTATATGGACAGCAATGAGCCGATTGGCAGGGTATATCTTCCAACCACATCGTATATGGAGATGGGTGAATGGGCATTGCCTGCTGAGGCGTCTCAAACCTATACAAACCTGATTAACGAGATTAAGACATGGCAAGACAGGGATAGGATAAGGAGATTTTTACAGGGCGGTTTTTGGAGGAACTTCTTTGCCAAATATCCAGAGGCAAACTGGATGCATAAAAGGATGCTGCTGGTGAGTGAAGAAGTCAGGAGCGTAGTTGCCGATTCATCGGCGCATTTAAAAGGCGCCCATAAATGGGCAACTACATCACACCTATACAAAGCTCAGTGCAACGACGCCTGCTGGCACGGGATTTTTGGCGGACTTTATTTGCCTCACCTGAGAACGGCAGTCTATGAAAACCTGATTAAGGCAGAGAATATGCTGGAGGGGGAAGGCGAGAGGGGGGAGGCAAAAACCTCTAACCTCTATCCTCATACCTCTAATCTAACACCTATGGTTCAAGAAGCAGATTTTGATGCCGATACTTTTAATGAGATTTTAGTCAGAACTCAATCGCTCAACCTTTTCTTCAGCCCTCATAATGGCGGCTCTCTTATAGAAATGGATTACAGGCCAAAGGCTGTAAATCTTTCCAATACGCTTTCCAGATGGGAAGAGGGTTATCATTATAAGGTCAAGGCTCAAGGGCAAGGGGGGCATGCCGGCGAGGCAAAAAGTATTCATGATCTAAGAATGTCCAAGGAAGAGGGGCTTGAGAACTATCTGTTCTTTGATAAATACCAGAGAGTGTCTTTGCTTGATCATTTCTTTAAAAAGGAAGAGAGATTTGATGCTTTTAGAAAGTCGGCACATGAAGAGATGGGAGACTTTTTCTGTAAGCCTTATAAAAGCATGAGTCAGGGGTCAGGGGCCAGGGGCCAGAACAGTAAAGGCATGAATATTGTTTTAAGCAGGGCGGGGAAGGTAAGGAATCAGCAGGTGACACTTGAAAAGAGCCTGCTTATAAACGGCGATGAGGTAGAAATAAAATATCTTATAAAAAATACTACTTCAAACTCTAAACTTCAAACTCCAAACTCTGAACTGTCTTTCAGGTTTGGCATAGAATTTAATCTCATCTTTCCATGTTGTGATGGTTCAGAGGGTTTTTATGATATCCCAGGACAAGATATAAAGGATAGAGGATTAGGAAGTTCTGGCGAGGTTGTGGGCATACGACAGATAGATTTGGTGGATAAATGGACAAAGATGAGGGTCTCTTTTATCTTTAATAAAGACACATCTGTCTGGAGATTTCCGGTAGAAACCGTTTCCATATCCGAGGCCGGATTTGAAAGGATTTTTCAGGGGGCATGCCTTTTATTTTTCTGGGATATCTCTATGGATAAGACATTTGAAGCAGGTTTTAAAATTAAGATAGAATCAATATAAAGGAAACAGCATGGCCAAAAAACTATCTGCCCATTCCCGTCTCGGAGGATGGGACAAGCTTATAAAAAAAATCAAGCCTGTCAAAATCCTCATCCTTGATGTTGACGGGGTTATGACCGACGGCCGTATTATCTACGACGATGACGGGAAAGAGACAAAAATATTTGACGTGAAGGATGGACACGGCATAAAGCTCTTAATGCGGGCAGGCTTAGATGTAGCTATCATTACGGCAAGAGAGTCCAATGTGGTGCTTCACCGCGCAAAAAACCTTGGAATAGAGATGGTATATCAGAAGGCAATGGATAAGACTGCAGCATTTGATGACATATTGCAGAAAAGGCAATTGTCAGCAAAAGAGGCGGTGTATATCGGCGACGAGTTAGTTGATATACCCCTTTTGCGCCGGGTTGGCTTTGCCGTAGCAGTTAAAGATGCAGTAGATGATGTAAAAAGGCATGTAGATTATGTGACAGTAAAAAACGGGGGATATGGCGCAGTTCGTGAGGTTTGTGAATTGATATTGAAAACACAGGGGAAGTGGGATGAGGTGACGGCAAAGTATTTTATCTGAGGTTATTTTTTTTACGGGAGTATGTTACAAAGCTGCTCTATAAAGAGTTCCTTAAGTTTTAAATTGACAAGAATGTTAATTTTATTATAAAGTTAACCCATATGAAGACAGTAACTTTTAGAGAATATGTAACAGAGGTCTTAAAAAATGCCATTTATGAAAAAGGTGAAAGTTCTGATGTGATTGTTGCTGAGGCGCCGGATTTGGCTGGTTGTTTTACCCAGGGTAGAGACTTTGAAGAGGCCAGAGAAAATCTCATTGACGCTATAGAACTTTGGATTACAGTAGGATTGAAGAAAGGTGAGGAAATGCCAGTTGTAAATGGACGTCACCTTGCTGCAGATGTAGAGACATCAGCAAAGGAAAAGGCTTATGCCTAGCCTAAACCCTGTAAGCGGCAGGTATTAATCAGAAAGCTGAAAGGGTTTGGATTTAAAGGACCGTATCCGGGCGGTAAACATGGTTGGATGGAGAAAGAAAATATCCGCCTTATCATTCCAAATCCGCATACGGGAGATATAGATACAGGACTTGTCAGAAGAATTTTGAAACAGGCTAATATAAGCCCTGAAGAGTGGAATAAGGGGTAAATAACTATGGCACCAACCTTGCACAGACAGACAGACAGACAGACAGACAGACAGACAGACAGACAGACAGACAGAATTATACCTTAATAGCGTTTTTATATAGTGTTTCATCAAAAGGGGCAGACCATATTGGTCTGCCCCTTTTGTTTTTTTTAGACCTTAAAAATCTCACAGAAAGGAGGTGAAGGTTCAGGATTAATACAAACAAATTAAATAATGTTACATGTAGGGCGAGGCTAAAGAGCCATGCCTAAGCAACCCTAAAGGGTTTGGACTTCCCCCGAATTTAAGGACACTAAGTTAGGTTAGGCTACCATAGATTCCAGCTCAAATGATACTGGGGAAAGATACCCCAAAGTTGA
>MGRL01000077.1 GCA_001798165.1 Deltaproteobacteria bacterium RIFCSPHIGHO2_02_FULL_43_33 | reverse complement strand
GTCATCTGCATTTGCATTGACCTTTATCAATGCAAGTTCTCTTTCTATGTGTTCCTCAGCTGTCAGGTCGCTTACCTTGATAACATTGATGAGTTTATTCAACTGCTTGGTAATCTGCTCTATGACCTGGTCGTCCCCTGTGGTGACAATGGTCATCCTTGAAACCTTTGGGTCAAGGGTCTCTGCAACGCAGAGGCTTTCAATATTAAAGCCCCTGCCGGAGAAAAGGCTGCTCACCTTGCTCAACACACCGAACTCGTTGTCAACTAAAATGGATATTGTATGACGCATTTTTCCTCCTCAACCCAAGGTTGAGATTGAAACAGGTTAAGGTTAAGGAAATAACAGATTACGGTTCCTGTTCCTTCTTAACCTTAACCTCTACCTTAACCTGTCTTTTTCTACACCAGCAGCATCTTATTCAACGGCTGGCCTGCCGGAACCATCGGGTAAACATCCTCTTCCCTGTCAACCTGAAAGTCCATGAAAACAGGCTTGTTCTTTACAGCAAGCGCCTCTTTTATAACAGCATCCACCTCATCAGGCTTTGTTGCCCTCAGTCCAACGGCCCCGTATGCTTCGGCCACCTTCACAAAATCCGGAGCCACATCCATGCAGGTATAGGAATATCGCTTTTCATAGAAAAATTCCTGCCACTGTCTCACCATGCCGAGGAATTTATTGTTCAGTATGGCCACCTTGACAGGCAATTTATATTGAACCGCTGTTGCAAGTTCCTGAATATTCATCTGGATGCTGCCGTCGCCGGCGATGTCAATAACGGTCTTGTCCGGGAATGCGAACTGCGCGCCGATGGCCGCAGGAAAGCCGAAGCCCATAGTGCCGAGGCCGCCGGATGTCAGAAATGTTCTGGGCCTGTCAAATTTATAAAATTGGGCAGCCCACATCTGGTTCTGGCCAACCTCTGTTGTAATGATGGCCTTGCCTTTTGTCATGTCATATATCCTTTCTACCACATACTGCGGCTTTATCTTTTTTTCATCCTGCTTGTAAGAGAGCTTATGTGTCTTCGCCCATTGATTAACCTGCTTATGCCATTCGGCAAGCGCCCTGGGGACAGATTTAAAATCTGTCCCCAATGACTTCTTTGCCTCATCTATAGCCTTAATCATGTCTTTAAGAACCAGCTTCACATCACCGACAATAGGAATATCTACACGGACATTCTTGCTTATAGATGTTGGGTCAATGTCAACATGGATTATCTTTGCATAGGGCGCAAATTCATCCAGCTTTCCTGTAACCCTGTCGTCAAACCTGGCGCCGATGGCTATGAGGCAATCGGTATTTGTCACAGCCATATTCGCCGCATATGTCCCGTGCATACCAAGCATGCCCAGAAATAACGGATCCGTGCCGGGAAACCCGCCGAGCCCCATGAGCGTATTGGTAACAGGGATATACAGCCTTTCTGCAAATGCCTTGAGTTCATCCGAAGCATCCGACAACACAACACCGCCGCCAGTATATAGCACAGGCCGCTTTGCCTTGAAAATCAGCTCAACCGCCTTTTTAATCTGACCCGGATGACCTTTGTACGTGGGCTGATAATTTTTAAGTTCAACCTTTTCAGGATATTTGAACTCATGAGTCGCTGTCAGCACATCCTTTGGAATATCCACCAGCACCGGCCCAGGCCTCCCTGTTGTCGCTATATAAAAGGCCTCTTTTATAATCCTTGTCAAATCTTTTATATCTTTGACCAGATAATTATGTTTTGTGCACGGTCGTGTGATGCCGACAATATCAGCCTCTTGAAATGCATCATTGCCGATGAGCGCAGTAGGAACCTGGCCTGTAAATACAACAATAGGAATAGAATCCATGTATGCTGTTGCAATGCCTGTAACCGTGTTTGTAGCGCCAGGTCCGGAAGTGACAACAACAACACCAGGCTTGCCGGATGCCCTTGCAAAGCCGTCTGCCATGTGCACAGCGCCCTGCTCATGACGCACCAATATATGCTTTAAGGCAGTTACGCCATATAACGCATCGTATATGGGCAGAACAGCGCCGCCGGGAAAACCGAAGATGGTATCCACGTTTTCCTTTAAGAGGCTTTCAATAAATATCTGCGCGCCTGTTTTTTTCAATTTAGACTTTTCCCCTTTAAAGTTTTTGTAATTGCATCTATGCCTTGTCTTGCCTCGCTATTATCAGGGTCTATTATCAGCGCCTTTCTATATTCTTCCTCAGCCTCTTTTATCATGCCTTTTTGTGTATATGCAAACCCAAGATTTATATATCCGCCTGCCTCTTTTGGTTCAAGTTCAATTGCCTTTTTGAAAATCTTGATTGCCTCATCTATAAGACCCTTGCTTCCGTAAACAACACCAAGATTCCCATAGACTGGAACAAAATCAGATTTTAAATCAATAACCTTTTTCAATTCTCTTTCAGCATCGTCAAGCAACCCTTTCTTAAGATATACTGCCCCAAGATTGTTTCGTGCATCAATAAAATCAGGGTTTAATGCAAGGGCGGTTTTATATTCCATTACTGCGTCATCCAGCAGACCCTTTGCATAATAAACAACACCCAGGTCAAAATGGGATTTGGATTCATCAGGTTTAAAATATACGGATATTTTTAATTTGTCAACAGCCTCATCAAGCTTACCTGATTTTCTTAATGCAATGCCGTAGTTATAATATGCTGTATAATTTTCGGGATTTAATTCAACGGCAATTTGAAATTCTTTTACAGCATCCTCATTCCTGCCCGTCTTTAAATATGCAAAACCAAGATTATTATGCGCCTCTGATGAATCAGGCTTCATTCTTATTGCTGTTTTAAGTTCAGCAAATGCTTCATCCATCATCCTTTTTTCTGTATATGCAACACCCAAATTTGTATGAGTTTCCATATAATTCGGGTTAAGTTCAAGCGCAATCTTATATTCTCTTATTGCATCATCATATAATCCTTTACCAACATATATAACACCAAGATTGCTGTGAGGTCTTGCTTTTTGGAGAGATTTATTTACAGCATCCTGCCATAAATCCATGCTGTCATTCCATACAATATTTCTGTAAAAAGCGGCGGCAAAAAAAACCATAATTGGAATGAGAATTAGGTTTTGTGTTTTCCCTATCACCTCTCACCTATTATCTCTCACATCTCACTTCACTACTGCCCCTGTATTTGCTGATGTTACAACTTTAGCATATCTGGCAAGCCACCCCTTTTTAATCTTTGGTTCAGGCGGCTTCCATTTTGTCTTTCTTTGCTCCAGTTCTCCGCTCTCAACTCTCAATTCTATTTTCCTGTTGGGAATATCTATCTCTATCTCATCTCCATCCTGAACAAATGCTATTGGCCCGGCCTCCATTGCCTCTGGCGATATGTGCCCTATGCACGGACCCCTTGTGCCGCCGGAGAATCTTCCGTCTGTTATCAGGGCAACCTTATCAGCCATGCCCATGCCTGTTATAGTTGCAGTTGGCGCAAGCATCTCTCTCATGCCTGGCCCGCCCTTAGGCCCTTCATATCTCACAATAATAATATCTCCTGCCTTTATCTTTCCGCCGAGTATTGCCTGCATCGCTGACTCTTCTGAATCAAAGCATCTTGCCTTACCCACAAAATGCTTCATCTTATCACTTACAGCAGTCTGTTTTACAACACAGCCATTGGGCGCAAGATTTCCTTTTAACACCGCAATGCCGCCTTCTTTGTAGTATGCGTTTTCTAATGTCCTTATTACATCACTATCAGTGACCCTTGCCTTTTCCGCAATCTCTTTTATGCTTTTTTTGGAAACCGTTATATTGTCTTTCAGAAGATTTTTCAACCTATTCATAACAGCAGGTATTCCGCCTGCATATTCCAAATCTTCCATAAAATGATCGCCTGCCGGCTCCAATTTAACGATATTCGGCGTTTCCCTGCTTATACTGTCAAAAAGCTCCAGCGGCAGTTCAATGCCGGCATCATGCGCAATCGCCGGGATGTGGAGCGCAGTATTTGTTGAACCGCCGAGGGCCATATCAATTCTGATGGCATTTTCAAAGGCATCCCTTGTCATAATCTTTCTCGGCGTCAAATCCTCTTTCACCATCTCAACAATCCTTACCCCGGAATCAAATGAAATCCTTCTCTTATCAGCAGAGCCTTCAAGACCGGTTGCACATCCAATAAGAGACATGCCGAGGGCTTCGGTAACACATGCCATGGTATTTGCAGTATACATCCCCTGACACGAGCCGCCGCCCGGACATGCGCAGAACTCCAGCTCTGAAAGCTCTTGCTCTGTAATCTCCTTATTCTTGAATTTGCCGATTGCCTCGTATGTATCACGAACAAATGACCGCCGCTTCATCCTATACATGCCTGTATGCATAGGGCCTGCCGTAACAACTATAGATGGCACATCAAGCCTTGCGGCAGCCATGAGCATTCCAGGCGTTATCTTGTCGCAATTCGTAAGAAGCACCAGCCCGTCTAAGGCATGCGCCATTGCCACAGACTCAATCATATCAGCAATAAGCTCTCTGCTCGGCAGGGAATAATGCATCCCTGTATGTCCCATTGCAATGCCATCGCATATTGCAGGAACACCGAAAAAAAATGAATGGCCGCCGCCTGTATGCACGCCCTTTTCAATAAATCTCTCCAAAGTCCTCATGCCGATATGTCCAGGCACGAGGTCATTAAAGGAAGTGGCAACGCCTATAAACGGCCTCTCCATCTCCTCTTTGGTCAAGCCCGTTGCATACAGGAGCGCCCGGTGCGGCACCCTTTCAAGACCTCGTTTTATTCTATCGCTTCGCATAAAAAACCGTGATTCGTGACCGTATTCCGTGTCCGTCGGATTAACGGTCACGGACAACGGACACGGTAGTTCCGCTGTATTTTAAAACCATCCTCTCCATTTTGTCTTTTTGTTCCAATTTCATCTTTTTGAGTCTCTTTTCCTCAATCTCTTCTTCACGAGTCAGATAAATCTTTTTACCAAGCTTTGCAGCCCGCTTTTCGCAATCCCTGTGGGCCTCGTAAACTCTTTTAAATTCTGCATCCCTTTCAAGTAACCTCTTTAAAAAGTTCCCATCTAATGCGCTCATAGAATGGCCTCCTTTTTTATTTGGATTACTTTCGGATTGATGCAATAGATATTATTATAACATCGCCGGCTTGTCAATTGAAAGCCGGAAGTAGTAAGTCGGAAGTTGTAAGTTGTAAAAACCAAAGAGCAAAAACACTTATTACTCATCACTTACGACTTACCACTCACGGTCTTCTTAATCTCTGCCTCTGAAGGCCTTAAATAATTCAACCTGATAATATCGGGTTTGTCAACAAGACCGCTTTTGAACTTTTCCCATGCAAGCAGCCCAATATTTGACGCCTTTATCGGCCAGAGATGCGGGGGCGCAATAAGGATTTGGGATTTGAGATTTGAGATTTGAGATTTAAAAACCTGAATTCCATCGCCAATAAATATGGTCGGTTCTTGTATTCTCTCAATAAGGGCAGTGGGACTTATTGCCGTGTCAGGCATAATACAACTGCATTCGGCATCCTGAAATTTGTAAATGCCTGCATAAACTTCTTTTTTTCTTGCATCCAACACAGGGCAAATCGGTTTGTCAGCATAAGGGATATTCATTGCCATTGCCTCTAATGTGGAAACGCCAACAACAGGCTTGTTTAAACTCCACGCAAGCCCCTTAATAGTGCTAAGCCCAATCCGCAGCCCTGTAAAAGAGCCAGGACCGGTAGTCAAAGCAAAACCGTCTACCTCTTCTATTCTCGCCCCAATAGTATCAAATAGATTTTTTATTGACGGCAGAAGCCTCTCTGCATGGGTCTTTTGAATATGTGTTGTTGTTTCAGCAATAAGCTGGTTATCCTCGAGTAACGCAATACTTCCCGAAGCAGTAGACGTATCTATTGCAAGTATCTTCATCCGCCTACAAGTTTCCGCACAAACCCTATTATATCAAGCCTCATTACATCATTATATGTCACAAAGACCATTAACAAAACCAAAAGGCCTATGCCTATCTGCTGGGCAATGGCCATGGCCTTCTCGTTGAGCGGCTTGCCTCTTAATGCCTCTATGCCAAAGAATGCAAGAAAGCCTCCGTCTAAAACAGGTATTGGCAAAAGATTCAATATGCCAAGCTGCAGGCTCAAAAAGGCCATGAGAGAAAGAAATGCGGTCAGGCCTGTCTCTGCTGCCTGGCCTGCAACCTGTGCAATCATCAAAGGACCGCCAAGGGTTTTGATAGATATCTCTCCAACAAAGAGCTTTTTTATAATTACAAATGTCAGCATGGTCAATTCACCCATTTTTTTCGTCCCTTCTATGACTGCTCCAACAGGACCGTAACGTCTTGTGACGGATTCCTGAAGGGGTGAGATGCCTATGGCATACGCCTTAATATCGTCATTCCACTGGGGCCTAATGCGGAGTTCAAAGGTCTCATTCCCTCTTTTTATCTGAAAAACTCTTTCCTCCTCGTTTTTAACTCCTGACCCTTTGACTCCGCCTAAGGCGGATTGACTCTCTGACTCTGTCTTTTGAATCGCCTGTTGAAGCTCTATCCAGTGGCCTATCTTAATTTTGTCAACAGCGAGGATTGTATCGCCGATTTTCAACCCTGCCTTTTCAGCGGGAAATCCTTTATTAAGCCCGCCAACTGTCGGGCTCATAGGAGGTAAAAATCCGACAATCCCACCGCCTGTTTGAGAAGACGCCTCAGGTTTTATGGTAATCTCTTTTAATTCTTCCCCTCTTTTAATATTGAATTTGAGTGATTTGTTCGGGTTAGAAATGATGATAGTACTAAGCTCTTCCCAGTTTTTAATCTGCTTGCCGTCTATTGATGTTATTATATCGCCATTTTTTAAACCTGCCTTATCAGCAACCTCATCTTTAACCACATAGCCAACTACCGCCTCTTTTTCCAGATATGCAGGAACCTGAATTCCGATAAGATATATCAATGGTAAAAGCGCAAATGCCAGAGCAAGATTCATTATTGGCCCTGCCACCACTATAGCTGCCTTTTTTGAAACAGATTTATTGGTAAATGATTTCTCATTATCCTCCGGGGTTACCTCCTCATCAGGTGATTCACCAACCATTTTCACATATCCGCCGAGAGGAAGGGCAGAGATGAGATATTCTGTCTCGCCCCTTTTTATGCCGAATATCTTTGGCCCGAACCCAAGCGAAAACTTCAAAACCCCCACGCCGGAAAGTTTTGCCACTACAAAGTGTCCCAACTCATGAATGAAAATCAAAACGCCGAGAACGATTAAGAATGATATGAGTGTTGTCATTGTAACTCCTTTTTTATTACTTTTTTTACTATCTCCTTTGCCAGTTC
This sequence comes from Deltaproteobacteria bacterium RIFCSPHIGHO2_02_FULL_43_33, assembly GCA_001798165.1. GTDB lineage: Bacteria > Desulfobacterota > GWC2-55-46 > UBA9637 > UBA9637 > UBA10170. Next base: position 14,110 of record MGRL01000077.1, on the reverse strand, counting down.
CCTGGCAAATCTATCCGCTTCCAATATCTCCTCCATGTAGGGGAGACCCTTGTGGTCTCCCCTCGGGAGGGGACATCCCCGATAGAAGCATTCGGGGACAGGCGCCCCTCCCCTACAATCATTTTTATATTTTTCCATCGTAGCTTTTACCACCTTAGTTATATCTGTAAACTTAATCTGTCCCTGCAAAAACGCCTCCACTGCAACTTCATCCGCGGCATTCAAGACTGCCGGCATAAAACCGCCTGCCTCCATTGCCTCATATGCAAGCCTGAGCGCCGGAAATCTTTTTGTGTCCGGCTCTGTAAAGGTAAGATTGTCCATTTTGCAAAGATTGAGCGGCGCAACCCCGCAGTCAACCCTTTTGTCAGGATATGAAAGCGCATACGATATAGGCCCCTTCATATCCGTGGGCCCAAGCTGGGCTACAATTGAGCCGTCAATATATTCCACCATAGAATGGACAATGCTCTGAGGATGGATATGCACGGCAATCTTTTCCGGCGGCATGTCAAAAAGCCACATGGCCTCAATCACCTCCAGGCCTTTATTCATAAGTGTTGCAGAGTCTATGGTAACCTTTTTCCCCATCTTCCATTTCGGATGATTCAACGCCTGCTCTGGTGTAATATCTGACAATCTTTTAAGCGGCGTCTTTAAAAAAGGCCCGCCTGATGCAGTTAATATCAGCTTTTTTATATCTTCCCTTCTATGCCCTACAAGGGATTGAAATATGGCGCTGTGCTCACTATCAATCGGCAGGAGGTTGACATTATTCTTTTTAACCTCTTCCATCACCAGCCTTCCTGCCATGACTAACACCTCTTTATTTGCAAGGGCGATGTTTTTTCTCGCCTTGATTGCAGCTAAGGTTGGCGCAAGGCCGCATGCGCCAACTAATGCAGAGACTACCAAGTCAGCATCACGGTAAGCAGCAATCTCTATCAGGCCATCTTCACCCCAATAACTTTTTGGCGTGTAAGATAAACCTCCCCTTAATTCATCTCTATCCTTTTTTTCTGAAAGAGATATTGCCCTGGGTTTAAATTCCTCTACCTGCCTTTTGAACAGGTTTTTATTCCTGCCTGCTGCAAGGGCTGTTATTTGAAATCTGTCTGGGTGCCTTCTGACAATTTCTAATGTATTCCGGCCTATAGAGCCAGTAGAGCCGAGGATTGCAACTTTTTTTACCCCATGAGAAGCCTTTGCGCTGAAGACACCTGCATGGTTGGTTCTTTTATCTTTTTCCGTATGTAAACTTCTAACGGGGTTCATTTTAGCCATTTCTATAACCTAAAAATAATAATATAGTAATACAAAAAGGGGGCTGGAAAGATGAGGCTGTCTATCCTGTCCAGCACCCCGCCGTGTCCGGGCAGAAGGCTTCCTGAATCTTTTACCCCTGCGCTTCTTTTAATAAGAGATTCAAAGAGGTCGCTGAATTGACTTATTATCCCTATGAGTAATGCAAGTATAAGCACCTCGTTCGATGAAACCTTTATCAGAAAAAACTGCTGAAAGGCTGTCGCAATTACCATGCCGCCTATCAATCCGCCTAAAGCGCCTTCTAAAGTTTTACTTGGGCTTACTATTGGAGCAAGCTTGCGCTTCCCAAATCTTTTCCCTGCATAATACGCAAATGTATCATTTGCAGATATAATGAAAACTAAGAATAAAATCCATAAGCTTCCCTCTTCCAAACCTCTGAGGAGTATAAGATGGGATAGGAAAAAGGCAATATAAATAACCCCCAGAATCACTATGCCTATATGCCTTGTGACAGAGGCAATTTCCTTGTGGCTAAAAAGGCAGTATGCAAAGATGACAAAAACCGCAAAGAGTAAATATCCCCCAAACCCCTTCAGGCCAAAGCTATAAATTATCACCGGAACTGCTACACCCAGCAATGTCCCGATAAACAATAACCTTTTCTCCTGGCCGACAGTTATTCTGTAATATTCCAACAAGGCAAGGCCAACGGTCAGGACAACTACAGTAAAAAACCAGAAGGCATCTGCATAGATAACTAAAAATATTAAAAAAACCGTAAGTAAAAGGCCTGTGATTACCCTCTTCACTTTGTTAGAAGCCTCCTTTAACGAACCGCCATGCGGCAAACTGGCGGGTAATTGAATCTATCGGGGCCGCAAAAAATGTAACCTGCTTTACTTATTGCCCGGAGCAGTAATATCTACCCCAAAAAATATTTTAGCCATCGTAAGATGGCTAAGCTTAAATGTGAATTTCCAATTTTGACTTTCAGACGTTGCTCACACGGTTATTTTTATCTGTTTCCCTGTCAGCCCAAACCTTCTTTCCCGATTCTGAAAATCCAAAAGCGCCTCAATAAGATGCTGCCTGTTAAAATCAGGCCATAGCACATCTGTAACATATATCTCAGTATAGGCCAGCTGCCACAACAGAAAATTGCTTATCCTGAACTCACCGCTTGTCCTTATAAGAAGGTCTGGATCAGGAATGCTATCGGTATAAAGATACCTTGCAAATGTCTCCTCTGTAATATCGGCTATATCAAGTGCGCCTCGCCTTGCTTCAAGGGCAACCTTCTTTGCAGCCTCAACTATCTCAGCCCTCCCTCCGTAACTCAATGCAAGATTAAGAACCATCCCCTTATTATCTTTTGTCTTTGCTTCTACCTCTTTTATAATATTCTGTATATTTTCCGGAAGCTCCCCTATATTGCCTATTGCCTTAAATCTTATGCCGTTCTTTACCAGTTTCAAGAGTTCGTTCTTTAAATGCTGTTCCAATAATTCCATTAAGGCATTAACCTCTTGAACAGGTCTGTTCCAATTTTCCTTTGAAAATGTGTAGAGGGTCAGATAACCTATGCCAAGCTCACGGCAGAATTCCACTATATCCTTGACAACCTCAATACCCTTCCTGTGGCCGTTTATCCTGCCGAGAAATCTCTTCTCCGCCCATCGGCCGTTGCCGTCCATAATTATGGCAATGTGCTGGGGAAGCCTTTCTTTTATGAGTTCATGTATACTACTCATGCAATCTCCCGCATCTCTTGTTTTCTTGAAGAAATTCCCTTGCCTATCTTATCCAAGACACCGTTTATAAATGCCCCGGAGTCCTCTGCCCCGTATAACTTTGCCAGCTCTACCGCCTCATCTATAATAACCTTAAAAGGAACATCCTGGCAGTAAAGCAATTCAAATATTGCAAGCCTTAGAATATTCCTGTCTACAGCAGTAATTCTGTCTATAGACCAGTTTTCTGCCCCTTTTTTTATAAACCTATCTATCTCATCTTTATGTTCGCTAAAACCTCTTGCTAATCTCAATATAAAATCTTTTGTATTTTGGGGAAAATTTTTTCCACCTAATTTGGCATCTATAATATTATCTACACCTCCGTCAGCCATATCAAGCTGATACAGCATCTCTAATGCAATTATCCTCGCCTTTCGCCTGCTTAATTTCATTTACTTCCTCTTTCCAGGTTTTTTGTTTCCTTCCAGGTCTTTTATAAGTTTTAATGCAAGCATTTTACCACTTTGGTCAATATCTGTCTTCAGCACCTCTTTCAAATGGAATAATGCCATCTCCTCCTCTTTAAATCCATTTAAATATACAATCCCGATATTGAGGTGGATATCACCCGAACTGGGTTTCACTTGCAGTGCTGCTTCGTATTCCCTAATGGCCTCTCTGAATAATCCCTTTCTATAGTAAAGGTTTGCAAGGTTATTACGCGCCTCCAACTGTATTGGATTTATCTCCAGTGCCTTTTTATAATTATTTATCGCCTCATTTAAAAGCCCTTCGGATTCATAGACAAGACCAACATTAGTATAAACCTTATCATTTTGGGGGTCTATTTTCAACGCTTCTTTATATGCCAGAATAGCCTCATCCAAAAAACCCTGTGTATAATATTCAATCCCCTTTGCAATATCGATTTTTGCAAGTAACCCTTTATTGTGTTTTCCAACAATCTCAGGGTTAAGTTCAAAAACCTTCAAATATACCTCCATGGCGAGTTTCGCTTTTCCTGTTTTTTCAAGGGAGTATCCCAAAGCAAAATATGCCTCCGAGAGATTGGGTTTGATCTGAATCGCCTTCTCAAACTCACTTATGGCAAGGTCGTGGAGACCGCGCCTTTGATGAACTGCTCCCAGATTGCTTATAGCCAAAGCAAGGACAGGATTTAATCGCAGAGCCTCTCTGTATTCTGCCTCCGCCCTATCCAATTCACCTTCTTTTAAGAAACTATTTCCAAGGTTATAATGGGCCACATCGTTATCCGGCGTCCTTTTTACCGTAGCAGACCAGAGGGAATAATCATCCGTCCATGTACGATTTTCTTTAAAGGTGATTAAAGAATAATATAGGATTATTATGACAAGAATAATGAAGCTAAAGAGCTTCAAGGAGACTCTATCATACTTAATATATGTCGTCCTAAATATAAAGGCCAGGATAAAGCAAAATCCTATGGATGGTAGGTATAAGAATCTATTCGCAAAAAGTGTATTAATTGGAATTATGTTAAGGAAGGGTAGTAAAGCAATAAAAAACCATAGGATAAAAAAAGAAACTTCTTTGCGCTTTCTGCAATAGATAAAGGCAAGAGATAGACACAGGACAACGACAACTAATGAGGAGATTGCCTTTAGGTCAAAAAGGGAGGTGACAATAGGCAGATTAAGATTATATATGACAAAGTATAAATTGGAAGGAAAAGGAAAAATAAGATTCTTAATGTAATAGTACGTCAGCCCTTGTATTTCTGTTAGCATGGTGTAGTACAGGTTGCCGGCAAGATAAGGATTCTGCGCCAAACCTGGAAGCACTGATTGTCTGAGGAGGAGATACAGAATTGCTATAACCAAAAATGGGGTGTGCCTATATCGCAATTTATCAATAAATCTTTCCTCCCTCTGGAATAGTGCATCATAAAGGATTATGATTGCCGACATGGTTATGGCGAGTTCCTTGGATAAGAGAGCCATTGCAAAGCATATCATGGAGATGATAAGCTGATACATTTTCTTGGCACTATCATAACTTGTGCAATACATATAAAAGGAAAGGAGATAAAAAAAGGTGGAAATGAGGTAAGACCTTGCCCCTATAAAAGCAACATTCTCTACATGAACAGGATGAACAGCAAAGATGAGCGCCGCAAGAAGCGATATAATTTTGTCTTTTTGAAGAATGTTAAATAGGAAACAAACTAATATGCTATTTAAGATATGAAAAAAAAGGCTTGTAAGATGATAACCCAAGGGGTTGAGTTTCCAGAAGAAATAATCAACGGCAAAGGAGGTGGTTTCTAATGGTCTATAAGCGATTTCTCCTTGCCCGGTTGTGGATAAAGTTTTAGTGGAAATAAAAAAAAGGGGGATATTTTTCAGTTCTTTTATATATTCATTTTTTATTATCAATTCTTCATCATCAAGGGCAAAGGAGTTTTTTAGGGATGTAGAGTAAACTGTTATGGAAAGGATTGTAAGAAGAACAATGGCAAAAAGATTAAATCTTTCTTGAAATATCTTTGTTACATTATACATCGTATTTCATGAATTTTATCCTGAATAAATCCAAAACCATTGAAAGCCCTCTTAGCAAGAACGAGCAGCCTCTTTCTTTAAAAACATATTTCCACTTAACGGGAAGCTCTTTTATCTTATACCCCATACTCTGGGCCAGATAAAGAACCTCCACGTCAAATGCAAAGCCGTTAACCCTCTGTCTGGTAAAGAGATCTTTTGCAACCTTTTGCTTGAACCCCTTGAGGCCGCATTGGGTGTCTCTTATTCCACGGATAAGTAAGAGTCTTGCGAGCAAATTAAATAGCCTTCCCCCATATAGGCGATACCATGGAACATCGGTTATTTTTTCGGATTTCTGTAAATACTTTGAGCCGATGGCAATATCCCAGCCTTCTTTTAATACATTTAAGACCTTTTCCAATTCTGAGATGGGGAAGGGGAGGTCTGCATCTATGATGATGATATAATTACCTTCAGCCGCCAGAACACCCCTTCTCACAGAATATCCCTTACCCATATTTCTTTCATTACATAGGAGTCTTACACCTTTAGAACCCCTTACAACCTCTATTGTTGAATCTGCGCTTCCATCATCAACAACAATTATTTCCCAATCAATCTGCTTTTCTTCAAGGTATTGGCCAATCTCTTCTAATGTCTTACCAATCCACTTATCTTCATTATAGGCTGGTATACCAATTGATAGTTCCATTACTTACAGCCAAGGGCCTCGCACACATCCCCTATGCCGTTATTATTTAAATCCTCCTGGTCAGGATTGAATATGGCTGGACAGTTGTCATTAATGTCAGGAATTCCATCCCCATCTGAATCTATCAATCCGTAAGGAATTGCACCGATATCAGACCTTGAACCATCTGGGTCTAATATGGCACTATCCCCCCTATCAATGAGCCGCGAACGTTTCTGTAATCTAAAGTCTCCGTTCTCGGGATCAACGAATAATGGGTCTACAGATAAATTATGATATCCTTTACTCTTATAGTTATCGTAGTCAGGAGGACCAATATCTGAATATGTTATAGATGAGGGGTTTACAGAAATAAGATTTTGATAGCTGCCATACCAGCTATTGTTCCAGAGGATTGTGTTTATGATACTGGGTTGAGGCGAACTACTATCATCAAAAAAGCCGCCACCATCATTGCATACTATGGTGTTGTTTGTTACCTTAGGGCTACTGTCAAAGAACCGGTGGTAAAAGGCGCTACTATATGTTGTATCAGCTACCGTATTCTTGACAATAATGTTTCTGTCAAAAGTATAATTTCCTTGCGCCGCAAACCCTGTCAAGTATACCCCCCCACCAGTATTTTTCAAGATTGCGTTTTTAGAAACGGTTAAGCTTCTTTCTCCTTCTACAACAGCACCATCAATAAGTAGACCGCCACCCTGGCTATAAGTTGTTGATGTATTGCCTTCTATCAAATTATACTCTATGCTCGATGCGCCAGGGGTCAAATAAACAATCCCAATCCCGCCACCTGTATTAGCACGATTCCTCTGTATGATGTTATATTTGATATCAAATGTAGCACCATCTGTTGCAATGCCACCTCCCCAACCGGACCAACCACAGGCGACGTTCTCAATAATCTTATTTCTCTCTATTTGAGAGGCTTTCCCTCCTTCCAAGAAGATTCCTCCACCGTAATTACCCTTGATTAGATTGTTGCTAATCTTAAGAGAAGCCGAAGTGCTTAACCCACTAACGTAGATTCCACCACCAGGACCGCTTGTACCATAAGAACAATCATACGGCGGGAGCCCTGCCTTATTGTTAATTATCGTATTTCCATCAATAGTAATACTCCCGTTGGAACCCCCACCTATTATTGAAACCCCACCTCCATCCCTTGCAATATTTTTAGTAAAGGTATTGTTGGTAAAAGATAGGTTCACCTGTGAGGGGCTGGTGATATAAACCAATAATCCAGCCCCTTGAGCTGCTGAGCCATTGGTAATAGTGAATCCATTGATAGAGGCATTCAAGTCGGCTACTCCTGCAATATGAAAAACTTTGCCGGCTCTCTGACCATCAATCACGGTCAAAGATGCATCGGAGCCTCTTGCGGTGAACGCGCTGTCCCATCCGCCTTCCAGAGTGAAATCCTTTGAAGTTGTTATAGATATATTTTCATAATATACCCCTTGTGCTACTCGTATAGTATCTCCTGCTGCAGAGGCATTTATCGCATCTTGAATCTTAGCGTAACTACATCCAGATGGACAGACATCAAGATACCCCCCCCATGCGGATGGCAATGCTGATACAATAAAACCCAACGACACCGCTAAAACGATAAGCATTCTCTTCATAATCATTTTCCTCCTTTTTAGGATTTATCGATTAGACTCAATTGAATCATCTCTTTCCCATTTCCTTAAACAGGTTTGCCATCTCTATTGCGCTCAATGCAGCATCCCTGCCTTTATTCCCTGATTTTGTGCCTGCCCTTTCTATTGCCTGCTCAAGATTGTCGGCAGTTATAACGCCAAATGATATGGGAAGCCCTGCATCTAAAGATATCCTTGCAATGCCTTTTGCTGCCTCAGCTGCAATATAATCAAAGTGCGGGGTAGAACCCCTGATTATTGCCCCAAGGCATATAATTGCGTCATAGTCTCCTTTTTTAGCCATTGTCTGGGCTGCAACCGGTATTTCAAAAGAGCCTGGGACTTTGGCTATCTCTATATCTCTTTCCTCTGCGCCGCTCCGCAAAAGCGTATCAATTGCGCCTTCTAAAAGTTTGTTGCCTATAAAGTCATTAAATCTGCTTACCACCAATCCAAATTTTAACCCCTTTGCCGATAAACTGCCTTCTATTGTCTTTGGCATAAAACCTCCCCTGTAAATTGATTGAGGGTGGAGGTAAGAGGCTTGAGGCAATTGCTTCTGCCTCCCGCCTTCAACCTCCGGCCTCTAACCTCTATCCATTAACACTTGCACCGTGCCGCATCATCTGCTTCTGTTGCGTCGCTGCCTGCACCCTCCAGATTCCCTATCATATGCCCCATCTTCTCTTTCTTAATCCTCAAGTATTCTAAATTGCGCTTATGGGGAATAACCTCTATGGGAACCCGCTCAACAACTTTAAGGCCATATCCTTCAAGACCAACAATCTTTTTTGGATTATTCGTCATAATACGCATCTTCTTTACACCAAGGTCAAGCAGTATCTGCGCGCCTATGCCGTAATCCCGAAGGTCTGCCTTAAAGCCAAGCTTCTCATTTGCCTCAACTGTGTCCATGCCTTTATCCTGCAGGGCATAGGCCTTAATTTTATTTGCAAGACCAATGCCTCTCCCTTCCTGGTGCATATATAAAATGACGCCATTTCCTTCTTTTTCAATGAGCTTCATAGCGCACTTTAACTGGTCTCCGCAGTCGCACCTTTCTGAACCAAAGACATCTCCTGTAAGGCATTCGGAATGAACCCTGACCAAAACAGGTTCCTCAGGATTAATCTCGCCTTTAACCATTGCCATGTGCTCATGGAAATCTACATCATTTTCATAGGCAATGGCCTTAAAATCTCCGCCATATCGGGTAGGCACTACAGCCTCTGCAACTCTCCTGACAAGCCTATCCTTTCTTAATCTATATTCAATAATATCAGCAATGGTTACTATCCTGAGATTATGCTCTTTGGCAAATTTTTCCAAGTCAGGCATTCTTGCCATGGTGCCGTCATCCTTCATAATCTCGCAGATAATTCCAGCTGCCTTTAATCCTGCAAGTCTCGCTAAATCTACAGAGCCTTCTGTCTGGCCTGTCCTCACCAAAACCCCGCCCTTTCTGGCGCGCAATGGAAAGATATGGCCCGGCCGCGCCAAATCTTCCGGCTTTGCCTCATCTTGAATAGTCGTCAAGATAGTATGCGCCCTGTCATGGGCAGAGACGCCGGTTGTCACACCTGTCTTTGCATCTATGGATACGGTAAAGGCTGTTTTCAATGTAGAGGTATTCTCTGTTACCATTGGCCTTAAATCCAAGTCATCTGCCTTTTCTTCTGTTAAGGTAAGGCATATAAGCCCGCGGCCTAATTTTGCCATAAAGTTTATAGCCTCTGGCGTTACCTTTTCTGCGGCCATGGTTAAGTCGCCCTCGTTTTCCCTGTCCTCATCGTCAACGAGGATGACTATCTTGCCTTCTTTTATATCCTTTATTGCCTCTTCAACTCTTTTACTTGCCATTTATATCACCTGCCTCTTTAAAAAATGCAGCAATTATTCTAACATACCTATTTGCTAAACTCAACTCTTGAAACCCCGCCGTAAATGGCGGGAGTGCGGCGGGTATTCCGTTCATCCTTTTATAAACCCATGCTCCTTCAAAAAAGCCTCACCAATGCCTTGTTTTTTGTATGTCAGCAAAAACCTTTCTACATATTTTGCAATAATATCCGTCTCTATGTTGACTGTATCCCCTTCCTTCTTGGCAGAAAGGGTTGTATTTTTTAATGTATGCGGAATAATGGCGGCCCTAAAGCCATTTTCCATAACATCAGCTACGGTAAGACTGATGCCGTCTACTGCAACAGAGCCTTTTTTAACTATCTGACCCATCAAATCATTGGAAACTTTGAAATCCAACGCCGCAAATTCGCCATCCACAGTCTTTTTTGCAATATTTCCAACTCCGTCTATATGACCTGTAACAAAATGCCCACCCATGGAAGTTGCAGGTGTAAGTGATTTTTCAAGATTGACTGCCTTGCCGGGCTTAACATCTCCAAACGTTGTAAGCCGCAAGGTTTCTTCAGAGATATCTGCCTTAAAAATAGAGGAAGAAAATTCTACAACAGTCAGACAGGCGCCGTTTACCGCTATGCTGTCTCCAATAGTTATACCAGTAAGGCCGCCATGTTCAATAGTTATTCTGGCGGACTTCTCTTTTTTTTCAAACCCTTTTACTTTGCCGATAGTTTGTATTATGCCGGTAAACATATAAATTCCGTGAATCGTGTCCGTTTACCGTGACCGCAAAACAAATCAAATATAGACACGGACAACGGTTACGGTTTTAAATACCCCTCCAATAAGAGATCATCTCCCAGCTTCCTGCACTCAAGTCTACTCAAACAAATTGCATCCTTAAGTCTTCTTATACCAAGCTCCCCTATCATTGACAAGCCTTCTTTACCAAAAAACTTGGGCGCAACAAATATTGTAATCTTGTCAACAATGCCTTCCTTAATGGCCGATGCTGCAAGGCTTCCTCCGCCTTCAATAATAAGGCTTGTTATCTCTCTTTTGCCGAGTTCTTTCATAAGCGCCTTTAAATCTACCTTCCCGTTTCTGGAGTGGAGCAGCAAAACATCGGCTCCAGAGGCATTTAAAGCCTTTATTTTTTTCTCCTGATTCCTGACTTCTGACTCCTGACTTTTCTTTTTAATTGTTGCTATGATAACGCTGCCCTTATGTTGGTTAAGAATTTTTGCATTCGCCGGCATTCTTAATCTGCTGTCAACTACTATTCTAACAGGATTTTTCCCTTTGACAAGGCGCACAGTAAGCTCAGGGTCGTCTGCTATAACAGTTCCAATACCCACCATCACTGCATCAGCCTCAGCCCTCATCCTGTGTGCGTATCTGCGCGCTGTCTCGCCTGTTATCCATTTTGACTCTCCTGATGCAGTGGCAATCTTTCCGTCAAGGGTTGAGGCAAGTTTCAAGGTTACAAACGGTGTCTTTGTAATTATATATTTAATATATGCCTCGTTAATATACTTGCATTCCTGCTCCAATATTCCGGTTTCAACTTTTATTCCGGCATTCTTTAACCGTGTTATCCCCTTTCCTGCAACTAACGGATTCGGATCTTTCATGCCTATAAAGATATTTTTTATTCCTGCCCTAACTATAGCTTCGGCGCATGGAGGCGTTCTCCCAAAATGGTTGCATGGTTCAAGGGTTATATATATATCTGCGCCCTTTGCCTTTATGCCGGCCTCTCTTAATGCATTTATCTCTGCGTGGGCAAGGCCTGCCTTCCTATGATAACCCCTGCCGACAATCCTGCCATTCTTTACAATAACAGCGCCTACTGCCGGATTAGGGCTTGTCTTGCCAATGCCTTTTCGGGCAAGGGCAATCGCCATGCGCATAAATTTCCCATTTCTCATTTCTTCTTCTTGCTGGTATCAAGCAATCCCTTCAATTCTGTCATAAACTCATTTATATCCCTGAACTCCCGGTAAACCGATGCAAATCGGACATAGGCCACCTCATCCAGTTTTTTAAGCTCTTCCATTACCCTGCTGCCTATTGCCGAGCTTTGTATCTCTCTCTCCCCAATTTCCAAAAGCCCCTTTTCAATCTTATCAACTACCTTTTCTATAGCCTCAATTCCTACAGGCCTTTTTTCGCACGCACGCAATACGCCGTTTAATATCTTTGTCCTGTCAAAAAGCTCCCGCCTGCCATCCTTTTTAATAACAAGCGGCAAGGTCTCTTCAACCCTTTCATAGGTTGTGAAACGTTTGCCGCATTGTAGGCATTCCCTTCGTCTGCGGGTAACATCGCCATCCTGTGAAAGTCTGGAGTCAATGACCTTATCTTCTATATGGCTGCAAAATGGACATTTCATATGGGAAAGAATATGCCATAGTAAAGGCGAAAAGACAACATGAACTGCAATATAATATGTTGTTCCGCTCTTTCTGTTTATTTATAAGGAACCATCTTCTCACAAAAATAGACATTGATTTTTGGGGAAACCTCCCCCGATTGATTCTATCGGGGGCTGATAGACAAGGCATCGGCCGTTTTTGCGATGCAGCCCTCCCCCTTATCTCCCTTTTCTGGGGACAGGGGGAGAATACGGTGAGGAGAAAAAATTGTCCTATAACAAAGTCGGATCGGGCATCCGCCTAAGGCGGACGCAGGTTTGTAAACCCCCACACCAAAACTTTTGGTGTGGGGGTAAAATAGTGAGGTTTCAATCGCTATTTAATGGTTCTTCTATAAAAATTTTGCAAATCTCATCTTAAGTATGCTAAAAAGTCTTATGGGTAAAGCAAAGAGAAGAAAAAATGAAAGGAGAGAGCCGTTTGATAAGAAGTCCGGCAGCGCTGATTCTCCTTCCGGGTCTTTTTACTTTTCTATCTTTATTATTATAATCACCATCTTTATTTCTTTTGCAACCTATAAAAGAAATACGATATGGAAGGATGATTTGCGATTATGGAAGGATGCGGCAAAAAAGAGTTCGGAGAAGGCACGAGGGCATGATAACCTTGGAGTTGCCTATTATAATCAAGGTCGCTTTGACGAGGCCATAAAGGAATTTCTCATTGCATTAAGACTGAAACCGGATGTAGCAGAAATTCATAATAACCTTGGTAACGCCTATTACAATAAAGGTCAAGTAGATGAAGCAATACAGGAATTTCTCGTTGCGTTGAGACCCAAACCTAACTATTCAGAGGCCCATTATAATCTCGCCAATGCTTATTACCATCAAGGTCGCCTTGATGATGCGGTACAGGAATATCTGACTGCATTAAGGCTGAAACCGGATTTCGTATTGGCTCGCTATAACCTCGGGGTTATATATTATGATCGTGGGCAACGAGAAGAGGCTATCAAGGAATTCAAAATGGTTTTAAAACTCCAACCAGATTTTACTCCAGCTCAACAATTTCTTAAATCTATTGGTAAATAGCTCTGGGCCAAAATAACAATGCGGGATCTAATGACCCCGCATTGCTTGAAAGTATAACCAAAACTGTAACTCCTGAACCTATGGCACCACAGGGCCATCTATTATTACTTGGAAGGATTTGCCCGAAACCGCTCTGTCAAAGTAATAACACCCGCTGGTATTGGTAGTTGTAGTCTGGTCTGCTTCTCTCTTTTGTTTTAAAACAACCGACGCACCAGTCACTGGCGAGCTCTTGACAAGAATACATCCATATATGTCATGGGCAACAATCTTTGCTATAAAGGCATCGCTACCTCATATATTTGTCCCCTGAATTGGTGTCCACTATTGACATCCGACCTCATCTTGATGAGAACCTCCGGATCTATCGAGGGCTTGCCCGTGTGGCTGTAAAGGTGTTTTACCATGGGTCGTATAAAGCTAAAGTCAATGGTAGAATCTACCATTCTCAGAAAATGGTCTTTGGGGACAAGCTGTTCTATGGTTACATAATAAAACATCGGTTCTGCATGTTCTCGTTCTCCCATCATGGCGATGACTCCTTTTCGATTGAAGTTGAGCCATTTTATCATGATGGATGAAGGAATAAAATGTAAAAGAGTTTGTCAACAGGCTCTAAAGCCTTGCCTAAGCAACCCTAAAGGGTTGCCCTACAACTCTTCAGCCTTTTATTAGCTTGAATCAATACATGCTGTCAAGCTAATTTTATTCACTGCATTATCCACCTCATATATCGCGAAACTACAGGGAGGTAAAGACACACTTTATTACCCAGAGAGATATATCAATTGGCAATCACTCGGTAATGTAAAATCCTCTGTGTAATTTTGAAATAAGTAACAAAAAAGGCTATTCTCTCCGTAATCAAAATAAAATCCCGACGAGGATAATAA
>MGRL01000076.1 GCA_001798165.1 Deltaproteobacteria bacterium RIFCSPHIGHO2_02_FULL_43_33 | reverse complement strand
TGAAATGCTGGAAGTGCTGGACAAAATTGCGCCAGGCGTATATTCAACATCTACCCTCCTCTATGGCGCAGAGGTAAAGTTCTACTCCATGAGGCTAAAACTTACAAATAATCTTGAAACAGAGCTTAAAAACCTTTTTGCAGCAGGCGACGGCGCAGGCATTACCAGAGGCATTATCCATGCGGCTGTGTCCGGGGTTGTTGCAGCAAGGGAGATTCTGAAAAGGGCAACATAGCTGTTCTTATTCAACAACAGTTGCCGGAAAAACCTATTGCCTCCACATATCAAAAGTAGTATAGATTATATATGCCAAGAAATGAGCGTCAAATACATGGTTTTAAGTTTGAAGACTGGCTCAAAAAAACCTTTTTTGATATTTATTATACAAGCGAATGGGACATCCCGGAACAACTGAATCCCAATCCAAAAGGCGGCCCAATCTCTATAAAAATAGCAAAATGGAGAGGTTCGGTATACTTTGGAGACGCTTTAAGACAATTTCAGATTCAGCAGCAATTTACCATTATAGTCGGTTTTTGGAAAAGTGAAGCTAATAAAAAGAAAATTGTTAAAATAGTGAAGGCTGTCATTTCTCCTGATAGGTGGAAAGAGATATGGAAGCCTCTGACCGCAGAAGACATAAGGAAATTGGACAGTCTTATAAAAGATAGAAGCATATCACCGGAGGCTGCCCGCAAACGTATACAGGAAAAATTATCAGAATTAAGGAATAAAAAACCGACTATTATTACCTTAAATCCAAAGATAGATTCAAAGACTCAGAGGCGATTGCAATGTTCTTTAAGTTTTGCTAACTTCTTTAAATGCTTGGTTGGGATTGATATTGATGGTGTTGAAGAGGATGCTGTCTTTTTACTGTGGGGAGAGGAACTAACACCGCCAGATTTTTAATATGCTTTCCGAATATCTCGTCTAAAACATCAACCCATAAACCGTATTGAATTTGTTGTTTGGTAAATGCCTTAAAAATCCCTGCAATATCTTCTTCCGTGTTTTTATCAAGTCTTGGAATCAACAACTGCCCAAGACTTGACTTTGAAATGCTCACCGTTCCAACGCCATGAGAAATCAGTTTTATTAGCCGCTGCCCATAAGAACTTGCCATCCATGAAGTTATATACCAGGGGTCCACCCCTTGTTGTGGAGTCAAGATATGTATCCAATCATCTGCCTGTGCATCATTATCCCCATCAAAAACAGCTACCCGCCCGCAGCATCCTACCCCAACCCTGACAAAAAGTATTTCTCCATTGTTTATTTTAGCCTTTATGGAAAATGAAGAATTATCCGCATCAATAAAATTTCTTGCTTTATCCAAATCAAGCCCTGTAACAGGCAGAAAGTTTTTTGCAACGATTAATTGACAACTTCGTTTTTTGGGCTTGGAGTCAAAAATTCTATCTTTCCCATACTTCACAAAGCCCGTTCTCAATTTTACAAGTTCTCCAAGACAGGCCCAATCCGGTTTTTTACAGAGTTGTCTCATTTTAATAAATACCAAATTTTCCGGCCGCCAATCTTCTGTATTGATAAGCTCTGCCTGTTTAATGGAATTCTTGTTTTTATTCTTAACCATATTTACAACTTCAGAAAAATTGCCTCTATGAAAAACTGCGTATTTAACAAAGTTGCTGCTACCGGCATTTCCCCGATTACTACCTTCGGGGACAAGTTTCTCGCCGCTTATAATTACGCACTTGGAAGAAGTTTTCTTGAAGGTGTTTCTTGGCAGACTGATAATGCAATATATTACTGTGTTTGACGCCAGCCAATCTCTCACATATTTATGCGGTCTGGCGGACAAAATACCTTCCGGCAGTATAATAGAAAATTTCCCCCCTCTCTTAAGCAGGCGAACAAACAGTTCAAGAAAAAGTATTTCTACTGCCTGCCTCTTTTTTCCTAAACCAAGACGATAGTTGTTGAGAATATATTTATCTGTTACGAGATTATCTTGGGCGCTAAAGGGAGGATTGCCTACTGCAAAATCAAATGAACCTTCCTGCTGCAACAGAGCCTCAAGCGCATTGCCTGCAATAAAAATACCTTCCGGGATTTGAGACTTTACAGAATTTATGTGTTCAGAATCTATATCACACCCAAAAATTTCGAACCCAAGCGCTTTTTCTTTTGCTGCCTTTAAAAATACGCCATCTCCGCAACTTGGGTCTATTATTCTGGCATTTTGATTGGTTTTGTTGCCCCCGATAAGCTCAAGCATTCCTGATGCTATATCAAGAGGTGTAAAAAATTGCTCAAGGCGCTTTTCTTTATCTTTCAAAAAAGAGAGTTGTTTTAATGCGACATAACTGCCCAAGGCATCTCTGATAAGCACAGGGGCTTCTATTGGATATTCGTAAAGAATTTTTTTTATATCCTCAGGGATTTTTCCGGAAAGAATTTCAAGTTCTTCTTCATCAGCGCCTAACTTTTTGGCAATCTTTTTGAGAAGATGCTCTGAGGGAATAGATTTGCCGCGCTCTATATGGCTTATGTAGGTATAATTTATTTTTAAAAGGGTTGAGAGTTTTTTTATGCTCAGCCCTTTTCCCAATCTTAAACTTCTTATTTTTTGTCCTAACTCTTCCATCTTGAAAAAATATCTATCATAGGTTGATAAACTATGTCAACCCAAAAAGGAAAGAAAAAAAGAGGGGGCGACTCCGCTTTACTTATCAACAGCAGGCATTTTGAGTATCCCCGCACCCGCAGGAAGGCTCGCCTCCGGTAATCATGCCGTTTATGATCGCGGCTGCGCAGCCCACACCAGCATTTACCGTTATGGCTCCGAAGGCGCAATTTCTGACACATGCGCCGCACTCCATGCATCTGTCCTTATCGCTTATCGCGGCCTTTTTGCCGTTCACAATAATAAAAACCGCATGAGGGCATACCTCAACACATCTTCCGCAGCCGGTGCATGTATCGGAAAAGAATTTAAGGCTCGTCACATTAGCAAGATATTTCATAACATACCCCTTTTACCCCATCCCCTTCCTAACCCTCCCATTGAAGGGGAGGGAACAAAAAAGTTTCCTCTCTCTCAGGAAGAGGATTTCCTACTTTTCTTCCTCTCCCTCAGGGAGAGGAAGAAGGTGAGAGTGGGGTTAATTTTCATCCTTCTTTGTGAACGTAAGTTCATAATATTTCATAGAATACCCCACTGATTCAGTTTGAAAAAGACCAACAGAACAATGGAGATGAAAGCCACGGATATATAAACCGGCATAGCATACCTAAGTTCTTTTTTAACGCCGGACATGGAGGTAAATACAGTTGAACCGGTAAATTGCAGGGCAATATACGAGCTTGCCAGAGGGAAGAATAAAAGTGAAAAAGCAGCAACTGGCATGGCAGGCGAGATATATTTTATGGCAATCAAGATGACCATGCTTCCCACGAGCCATCCTTTAATGGCAAACGACCGGAATGGTATAAATGGAAGCAAGAGCGGCGTAATCAGTGCGCCTGATAGAACCGCCAAAAATCCGAGAATAAAAAACGGCAGGCCGTCTGCCAACCCATCTTTAAATATGATTCCCGACGGCTTCAGGCCCATGATGAAAAACATGAGCGCCGCATAAATCGCGTATATTTTGAGGGCCGGGATCATCTCCATAGGCGTAAGAACCAGCCTGTCCCAGACGGTGAACTTAACCCTGCGCATATCTTCCGTTGCCTTATACCCTGCCTCAAGATATTGACGAATATCCCACGCATCAACAGGGCCATAGGAGATTCTGAACCCGGTCTTTTGCTGAACAATATAGGCTGCAATACAGGGCGCGCCTAATTGCGGCGCGATAATCCTCCGGTGGTTCACCACTTTTTCCAATCGCGATTCCACAATCCGTTTTATAAGTTCTTCCGTGCCGAATGTGCCTTTGCCTGCCGCACACCAGACATTGATGCCTTTTGTATCCAATACGAGAAGCCATGCGTTTAATCCCTTTAAAGCACGTCTCAAGATATCAAAACTCAACTTGTAATTGGCGCTGACAAATATATCAGATTCTCTGTCAGGACTGCCCACAGCGTAAAAGCCCGGCTTAACTGCATATGAATTCCTGAAAGAACTTATCCGGCACCTTATCTGTCCGAGGTAATCCCTCCATGTCCATTCAGCAGATACTTTGCTGACTATGGAAGGCACAAGCTCTCTTTCTGGCATTTCCTGTTTAGGACAGCATGGCAAATTGTCAGATATTTCTTTGTGCTGAGGGCTACAGCAGGAAATAATTTTCATGCCTTCTCCTGTTTTTGACATTTTTATTTTGTTGCCGCGCTCTTGCTAACTGCTAACCGTAATGATACCATAAAACTCATTATGAATAACATATCCATTATGCTTGTAGAACCGCAAAGTGCAGGAAACATCGGCTCTGTTGCGCGGGCAATGGGCAATACAGGCTTCTCAAACCTTGTCCTCATTAATCCGGTTGAGTATAAAAACAACGAAGCGTACTCCATGGCATGCAATGCCTGCGGCACGCTCCTTCAGGCAAAGGTGTTTCCAAACATAAAGGATGCCATAAAGGATTCCTGCCTTGTTGTCGGGACTACGAGGAGAAAGGGGAGAGAACGATATCCGGTATTGACGCTCCACGAGGCCAGCCCCAATATTTTAACTGCCGCAAAAAAGAATAATGTTTCAATCCTTTTTGGAAGAGAAGACAAAGGGCTTAAAAACGAGGAGATTAAACTTTGCGATTTGCTCGTTGAAATACCAACCCATAAAAACTATCCATCCCTTAATCTATCTCATGCGGTTTTTCTGGTCTGCTATGAAGTTTTCAAAACAGCGCTGCCGGCCGGCCCATCCATCAAACTGGCGCCGTGGGAGGATATGGAAGGAATGTATATTCATCTGGAAAAAACCTTAAAAAAACTCGGTTATGGTGAAAAGGGCGGGGCGCATCTTTTAAAGACAATAATGAAATCATTTAAAAGGCTCTTTGGAAGGACAGGGCTTATGCAGAAAGAGGTGAATATGGTGAGGGGGATTTGCACGCAGATAGAGGAGAGGGTGGTAAAATAGTTCACACTGAAAAGCATCCATCTGCTTTGTCAGTGCTGTGGCTTTGCATTGTCACATACCTATTTGTTTGATGTCCGTTATAGAACGTCGTTATTTTACCGTGTAGAATGTAGCCAATAAAATTCCATGGTCTATATTTTATCTGCCTTTTACACCAGATAAAATTTCCTTGACAATAGTATCAAACTTGCTATAAGTATTAAAAAATTCTAATCTTAAAGAAAGGAGGTAGAATATATTCCTGCTCTAAGAGATTGGAAATAAAGACGTTGGCAAGATTATTTATAGTTTAAGACGTTAGTTTTGATAAAACAAAAAGGAGGCGATAATGAAGAAAACAAGTATTCTGTTAGTTTTGGCAACAATTTGCACATTTGCCGTTTCACTGTGGATTGTCCCAGAGGCAAATGCAGTTCCAGCATTTGCGCGGCAGACAGGCCAGGCCTGCTCAACCTGCCACTTTCAGCATTTTCCCACATTAAATGCATTTGGCCGCGCCTTTAAGGCAGGCGGTTATACCCAGATCGGAGGGCAGAGTCTGATCGAAGGCGATGTTCTCTCCTTACCATCTACCTTGAATGCATCACTGGTCACAAAAATCAGATATCAAAAAACAAGTGGTAAAGATTATGGTACACCTGCCAATGAAAATGGAAGCATGGGTACAAACAAGGGCGAACTACAATTTCCTGATGAGGCTGCGCTACTGATCGGCGGTCGTGCGGGTGAGCATGTAGGGTTCTTACTGGAGGCATCTCTTAAAGATGGCGATGGTCGGTTTACTTCATATAAAATGCCTATTACATACGATGCTGGAGTAAAACTCAGTGTGATTCCATTTACTACAGATTCTGCTGGTGCATCTTATGGTTTCGAACTTTTAAATACCGGCGCAGTAAGAATGCAGCGTCCTTTGGAACATAGGACTCAGACCTCTGCCCAGCAGTATATTGAAACAGACGGGGCTGCCGAGGGGTTTGCATTTGTAGTTTCCAATGATATGTTCTTTGCAAACTATACATTATGGGGGCCTGCCCATGGTTCAACAGACTTTTCCCCATTCATAAGTTATGCCCGTTTGGCAGCAACACCCAATGTGGCTGGCTGGGATATTGGTGTAGGCGCCCAGTTATGGCGCGGAACCGGTAAATATAGCAGCACGACTACAACTCAAACAGCCCCAGTTGGAGGTGGGACAGTAACATCATCTGATACAACCAGCACAACACGCACCAAGGCCGATGCATGGGCACTTGATGCCCAGCTGCAGGGCGATATAGGCTTACCATTGGGTGTGTATCTTACATATGGAAATGCCAAAAAATCAAAGACAGGTGAGGTTGCAAATAGGTTTAATAGCAGCACAACCAATCCCAAAAATGCATGGTCTGTACTTGCAGAACTCGGTGTTCTTCCTGGTAAGCTAACTGTTGCGGCAGGTTATCGCTCAGGTAAAACAGGGGCAGCTACTAATAGCAAACAAAATGCTACAACCTTTGGCGTTAATTATCTGTTGGCGCAGAATGTAGAACTTCAGCTAAATCACTCCAAGTATACGGGCAATTTTTATCATCTGCCGACAAACAACGAGCAATCAAATGGCGATAAGTTGACCACCCTAATGATATTTGCAGCGTTTTAATCAGGCTTTTATAGTGATACAATCAGGGGAGGGTGTTGTAAAACCCTCCCCTTTTTTTGTAGTCTGCCCATTTATGGGCTTATTAAAAACGCCGACCTGCCTGTGCGTTGCACGCAGACAGGTAAATCGGCAAACTACAAAGTGATAATGATGATATATAAAACACAAAACAGATTATTAAAAATCAGACTATGGGTTTTACCTATTGTATGTCTTATTGTTGCCGGCTGCTCCGCACCTCTGTCTGTCAAATACGACGCAACACTTGGCGCGCCTGCCATCTCTTTGAAAGAACCTATCAATATTCTTATCACTCCTTATAAAGACGAAAGGAATGCTCAGTCTAAAAAGATTGGCAGTATCACCTCGCCTATATTTGGGATAGATTCCACAGAACTTATCCTTGAAAAGGAGCCGGCAGAGATTGTAACTGATGCATTCAAGGAGCAGTTGGCCCTTGCTGGTTTTAAGGCGAAAATTGCAGATAATACTGCTCAATTTTCTGACGCTGATATCGTGATAGAAGGCTCGGTAAAGTTCTTTAAGCTGGATATCGGACCAAAGGATGCCATTGAAATTGAAATAGAAACCACGGCAAAAGATGCAAAAACCGGCGCAGTTCTTTGGTCCGGCAAGGCGATTGAAAAAGACTCAAGGTTTGCAGGGGTCATGGGCAATACCAGAGATACGGTATCTAAATATGTCTCATCTTCCCTTGCAAAGGTCGTAAAGGAGACATTGAGCGAAGTAGCCTCTGCAATAGAAAAGACAAGGCCTCACTCAGTAGAGCCTCTTAAAGAAGAAGTAATCTTAGGCAATGATGGCAGGGTTGCATTGACTACAATACCGCCGCAGGCGCAGGTTCTTATAGATGATGTATATTATGGTCTTTCCCCAATTACAATTGACCTTGCGCCAGGGATTTATACAGTGAGTTTTAAGCTGGCAGGTTTTAAAAATGCTGCGCAAAAGGTAGCTGTAAGAAAAGGGCGGGTAACGAAGTTTGCGGTAATATTGGAAAAAGAATAAAAAAAGAATTCAGGAGTCAGAATTAAGAATTCAGAAGAAAACTTTTGTGTTTGTTTTTTATTCTGACTTCTGGCTCCTGTATCCTGAATTCTTTTTAATAATTCTTGGCGGAAGGAGGAGGGAGTCGAACCCACCCATCCCGCTTGAGCAGGACAGCACAGTTTTGAAGACTGGCAGGGCCACCGGGCCATATCCCCTTCCTAAGAGGCAATTAGGAATTACGAATTGTAAATGTAGGGCAAACCTTCAGGTTTGCATAAAAAAGCAGGGCTAAGGCCCTGCCCTATTGCTACAATGGTTTCGTAGCAATAAAAAATCAGGTCTCGCACAACACACAGCTTTTTCCCAATCCGTCGGCTCCTTACGGCTTATGTTTACTCTGGCTGCCGTCCTCTTGGGCTGCAACCTTCTTCAACACAGCCTTTACGAGCCTCCTTAGGTGGTTTAACGCACCCTGCGGATAGGTCTTACGCACGCCCGCGTTAGTGTTTGTGCAAGGCCTGAAATTTTATTCTCTCTTCCATTATTATTATAGCACAATCTTGTTTTTGTGCAATGCCTTCCATAAGCCCGTTTTTTCTCTATGCTTGGTTAGCTGAGATTCGTCCCATTATTCGTCAATTGTTGTTTTTGTTTTGGCTTAATATGGGGATTGTTATCCCAGCGATTATTTTATCCATATTTATCTGGAAAATAAATCTTTTAATGGGTGTCACCTTTTCTGTCCTGTAGATTTGGGATTCGGAGTGGTAGTAGTAAGAGATGTGTCTGCAACCGTATGCTCGCAATGCGGCGCAGATTGGATTGAAGATGCTATTGCTGGCAAGGTAGAAGAAATTGTGGATGAAGCCCACAAGAAGCACCATTTAGTAGAAGTGACAACGCTATTAGCAAATTGATTGTTCTTAATGCAGTATAAAAATACGGGAAGTGGAGCCTGTCTAAAAACTACTGCAGATTCTAACCTACAAATGTGATAAATTAAAGGCATAAAATATTTATGGAGGTTATCTAATGCCTTTAAGACCT
>MGRL01000075.1 GCA_001798165.1 Deltaproteobacteria bacterium RIFCSPHIGHO2_02_FULL_43_33 | reverse complement strand
TTTTATGGAAAAAGAGCACTCCCTTGTCGGAGAACGCACCAAAAAGAGATTCAGGGTGGGAGATACTGCCAAGGTTAGAATAGAAAATGTTGATATCGAACGGCGGCAGATAGATATGGCGCTGGAGGGGGATGCGAGAGATAAAGCGCAGGCGCGGAAAAGCGGAATATGGAGAAAAAATAAACTCCCTCATTAACCCTAAAAATGCATTTGGTTTTTCTTTTTCGGGTGCAAACGCAAGATTTGAGCTAAAGACAAGGAAAAGCTGAGTGGATAAAACGGAGTATACTCTTTTAGGTATGTGAGTATTTAGACAGCCGGCTTTGACGCAGTATTTGGCCAAAGATTGCGTTTGTCAGAAAATGCAAATGCATTTTCTGGGTTAATTTTTTAAACAGGCAAGAGACGGCAAGTGGCTATAACAAATGACCTTCTTACGCATCCACCTCGCATATAAGAATATCCAGCGGCTCCGCCAGATTATTACCATACTAATCAAGCACGGATTTTACCCAATTATAGAGAGGATACATCTAACCAAGCTCATATCTATCCCCCAGAAGATTCTGGGCAAAAAGGTAAGCGTAGAGCAGGAAGCAATTTCCTTTGCCGTGAGAGTAAGGCTTGCCTTTGAAGAGCTCGGCCCTACCTTTATTAAATTTGGCCAGATACTATCCACAAGGCCCGATATCCTGCCTGAGGAATTTATAAGGGAATTTTTAAAGCTGCAGGATGAAGTCCCCCCGTTCCCATTTTCAGATGTTGTCAAGGTGATAGAGCATGAATTCAAAAAACCTGTCAAAGAATTATTTCAAGAGATAGAGGAAAAACCGGTTGCTGCCGCCTCTATCGCACAGGTGCATAGGGCTGTTACCATAAATGGTGAAAGGGTGGTAATAAAAGTTCAGAGACCTGATATAGAGACAATAATAGATACCGATGTATCCACCCTTCAATATCTTGCGCGGCTCGTTATAAAATACATACCGGAAAGCAAGATTTATGACCCTGTCGGGATGGTGGAAGAATTTGGAGCAACCATAAAAAAGGAAATGGATTTTACCCTGGAGGCCAGTTACACTGAAAGATTTAAAAAAAGCCTTTCCGACGACCAAAGGATTCTTATCCCAACTATTTACTGGAATCTGACAGGCAAAAAAGTCCTTACCATGGAAGGGATAGATGGGATAAAGATAGATAACATAGAAAAATTGAAGCAGAGCGGGATAGACACAGAAAAGATAGGCCACATTGTAGCCGAAACCTTTTTCAGGCAGATTTTTGAATTTGGGATTTTTCATGGAGACCTTCATTCCGGAAATATTTTTGTCGCAGGGCCTGAAAAAATTGCCTTTGTTGATTTTGGAATTGTGGGAAAGATAGACAAGGAGATGCAGGAAAACCTGGCAGATGTCTTTGTCGGCCTTGTAACTGAGGATTATGAATTGCTTACACAGGTTTATCTGAAGATGGGAATATTGCCGGAGGATATAGATGAGCCTGCCTTTAAAAGAGAATATCAGGATATGCTTTTTGCATATTTCGGCAAGCCTTTTAAAATGACGAGTGTTGGGGAAGTGCTTATGAACTACATAAGGCTTGCATCGCGATATAATATAAAAATGCCGCGGGCGTTGCTGCTCTTGGACAAGTGCATACTTGAACTGGAGGGACTTGGGAGGCTTCTGCATCCCGAGGTAAATGTCCTTGTAGAAAGCCAGCAGTTTGCCCGCAAGATTATAGCAAAAAGATTTGGACCTGCTCAAGTGGCAAAAGATGCTATTGATACGGTAAGGGAATATCAGACATTTGTCCGCACTTTTCCATCCCAGATGAGCCAGATATTGAAAAAGATGATGAGCGATAAATTTACCATAGACTTTGTGCACAAAGGGCTCGAAGACCTGATGGGAGAGATGGACAGGTCATCCAACAGGCTTACCTTTGGCGTAATTGTGGCAGCCCTGATTATCGGTTCTTCTCTGGTCATGGCCTTTGGCGGTGGGCCAAAGCTATTTGGATTTCCGTTTCTTGGGATAGCGGGGTTTTTAATTGCAGGTATCCTTGGGCTTTGGCTGGCTTTTTTGATATTAAGGTCGGGAAAGTTTTGAGGTAGCTACAAACGCAGGCTTTGGCCGCTACTCATTGTATAGCGTTAAACATTCCTTTTATATTTATACCACACCCTGCATGTCCCATCCATAGACACCATGCATGGGCCGTAGGGCGCCTCTGGAATGCAGGTGTTGCCAAAGAGAGGGCAATTTGTCGGTTTTATCTTTCCAATCATTATAAGATGGCATGAACATCCGGGATTTATATCTAACCCCCCTTCACCCCCCTTTTGCAAAGGGGGGAATGGGGGGTTATTAAACCTGCATCTTGCATCCTGCATCTTGTATCTTTCTTTTAACCGCAAACCCGACCTCGGTATCTTCCCAATACCCCGCCAGTATGCAGGCACAATATCAAAGACCTCTTTGATAGCTGTTTGTGCTTTCACATTTCCCTTTTCCTGCACAGCCCTCTGATATACATTTTCACATCTATATGTGCCTTCTTTTATCTGCGTTACTATTGCCAGTATTCCCATGAGCACATCCACCGGCTCAAAACCTGCTGCAACGGTCGGTATCCTGTATGCCTCTGGAAAAAGCCGATATTGCTCCATGCCCATTACCGCAGCTACATGGCCAGGGATAAGAAAACCATCTATGCAGAGGTCTCCTACTCCCAGTAAAAATTCCATAGAAGGCGGGATAAGGCGGTGCGAAATAAGTATGCTTAAATTTTCAGGAAGATTGGATTGCTGAATGAGAGAGGCTACGCCACATGCAGTGGTTTCAAATCCAACAGCAAAAAGCACAACCTCCTTTGCAGGGTTTTCTTTTGCAATCTTTACAGCGTCAAAAGGCCCATATACAACCCTTATATCAGCGCCCTTTGTTTTGGAATCAGACAGAGAACCTGCTGATGATGGGACCTTAATCATGTCGCCAAATGTGGCGATGATTGTCTTTTCCTTTAAGGCAAGCTCATTTGCAAATTCTATATCCCGGCCAGGGCATACGCACACAGGACAGCCAGGCCCTGCAACAACATCTACACCTTCAGGCAGCAAATCCCTCAATCCAAAACGGCTTATGACATTCTCATGCGTGCCGCATACATGCATTACTCTCACAGGATGTTGCAGATGTATTTTCTGTATCTGCTGAACAAGTCTTTCAACAACGGTTTTATCTCTGTATATGGATTCTATAGCCATATTGGTAAAATAATATCGCTATTAAGAGCGCATGTCAAAAGGTGAAATATGCTGCTTTAATAAAAAAGCATGTGTGTCTTGACGCCTATACTGTTTATTGATAGAATGGGCAGCACAATTAGGGCTGAAGGGAAAACAATTTTTCAACTTTTGGCCATCAGCCTAATTTTCCGGGGGATTTATGAAGGCTGTAATAATGGCCGGCGGTTTTGGCACCAGGCTAAGACCTCTGACCAATAACCTGCCTAAGCCGATGGCTCCGATGGCAAATAAGCCCATGATGGAGCATATCGTAGAACTGCTTACCCGCTGCGATATAACTGATGTTGTCAGTCTTTTATATTTCCATCCTGAAATGATAGAAAACTACTTTGGCGACGGCTCAGGATTTGGGGTAAAGATGACATATATCTCGGCCTCTGATGACCTTGGAACTGCTGGCAGCGTAAAGAACGCCCAACAATATCTTGATAAACCGTTTTTAGTTATAAGCGGGGATGTGCTTACCGATTTTGATCTTATGAAAGCCATTGAGTTTCACAAGAAGAAAAAATCTGTTGCCACCATGATTCTTACCAGGGTTGAAAATCCCCTTCCCTTCGGCATTGTAATAACGGATAAGGATGGAAAGATTAACAGGTTTATGGAAAAACCCAGCTGGGGCGAGGTATTCAGTGACACCATAAATACCGGCATTTACATCCTTGAACCGGAAACCCTTGATTTAATCCCGCCCAATCAGGAATTTGATTTCAGCAAAGACCTTTTCCCTCTTCTCTTAGAGAAAAAAAACCCTCTGTATGGCTATATAGCTGAGGGTTACTGGAGGGATGTCGGCAGCCTTGATGAATACCGCAACGCAAATCTGGATATACTCCATGGCAGGGTAAAGGTGAATATCCCGGGAGAAGAGGTGAGTAAAAGGGGCGTGTGGTTAGGAAAGGGCGCGAGGGTTGATTTTACCTGCAAGGTGGAAGGCTCTGTTGTCATAGGCGCAAACTGCAAGGTTGGCGCAGATGCCAGGATAATTGACTCTATCGTTGGAGACAATTGTATCATTGAGAATGGCGCAACCATCATCTCCTCTATCCTATGGAATAATGTCTCTATAGGGCAAAAGGCTGTGCTGCAGGAAAATGTGGTGGCAAGCAAATCCGAGATAAAAGAAGGGGCATATCTGGCAGAGGGGGCTGTAATAAGCGATAACTGCCGCATCGGCAAAGGGAGCACTGTTAAGGCAGGCGTAAAGGTTTGGCCGTATAAGAGCGTGGAAGATGGGGCGATACTTGCATCCAGCCTCATATGGGGCGAGAAATGGAGCAAGAGTATATTTGGCCCCTACGGCGTAACAGGTCTTGCCAATATTGAGATGTCTCCTGAATTTGCGGCAAAGCTTGGCGCAGCATACGGCGCTAACCTAAGAAAAGGAGCTATTGTGTCAACCAGCAGGGATGCGCACAAGACATCCAGGATGATAAACAGGGCGATCATGACCGGCATACTGTCAACAGGTGTAAACATTCATGATTATGGGGTAACACCGATACCTGTTGTACGATACCTTGCAAAGAGCGGAAGCGAGATAGGCGGCATTCACACAAGACGAAGCCCATTTGATTCTGATGTTATAGACCTTAAATTCTTTGACAACAAAGGCCTCAATCTCCACTCAAATCAGGAAAAGGCGATAGAGAGGCTTTTTTTCAGAGAAGACTTCAGAAGGGCGCAGATGGAAGAGACCGGCGAGATGGTGTTCCCTATTCATGGTTTTGAATATTATCAAAACGGCTTTATGTCTTCCATTGACGCAGAGGCGATAAAAAAGGCCAACTTCAAAATTGTTTTAGATTATTCTTATGGCAGCTCTTCAAGGATATTTCCCACTATTCTCGGCAAACTCAATTTAAATGTTATAGCATTGAACGCCAACCTGGACGGCACAAAAATAACAAAGACAGCAGAGGAATTTCAAAACTCCCTTGCCCAGCTTTCTTCCATTGCCAAATCCCTTAAGGCAGACATGGGGGTGCTTCTTGACGCAGGCGGGGAAAAGGTGTTTTTCGTGGATGAGAACGGAGATATCATTGACGGCGATGTTGCGCTCAGCCTCATAACTCTTTTAGTTATGAAATCATATCCTAAGTCTTCAAAGGGAGGCAAACCGTATGTTGCCATGCCTGTTTCAGCCTCTATGGTAATAGAGCAGATGGCAGATATCTATGATTTTTCTGTCAAGAGGACGAAGATGTCGAGCAGAGGAATGATGGAGACCGCAATGGAAGAAGGGGTTGTATTTGTAGGAGAGTATACCGGCGGTTTTATATTCCCGCAGTTTCAGCCTGCGTTTGACGGCATGTATGCAATTGTAAAGATACTTGAGATGATGGCAAAAAAAGAGATACGGCTGCATCAGCTCTTACGGGAGATCCCGCCAAGTTTCATGGTAAAGGAAAAGGTGCCGTGTTCGTGGGAAAAGAAAGGCACGATAATGCGATGCATGATAGAAGACTCCAATGACAAGTCAACAGAGTTATTGGACGGGATAAAGGTAAATTTTCCCAAGGGATGGGTTATCGTATACCCAAGCCAGGATCAATCCTATTTCCACGTTATCACTGAGGCAACAACCATGGAAAAGGCGAGAGATTTCGCAGGAGAGTATAAAGAAAAGATAGCACAATGGCAGAAATAATTAGGCAATAGGCTATAGGCGTGAGGCTATAGGCAACCCAATAGCCTATCGCCCATAGCCTGCTTTGGAGGTTTCTTGAGCATTATAAAATTCGGCACATCAGGATGGCGGGGCATCGTTGCAGAGGATTTTACCTTTGAAGGGGTGCGGGTTGTAACCCAGGCTATTGCAGATTATCTCAAGGCGCACCACGAAGATAAAAAGGGAGTAATAGTTGGCCACGATACCCGCTTTCTGGGCGACAGATTTGCCTTAGAGGTTGTGAGGATTCTTGCAGGAAACGGCATTAAATCTTTTGTGGCGCAAGGACCGACGCCTACTCCTGTCATTTCCTTTGAGATATTGCGCAGAAAGACAGGGGGCGGCATAAATATTACAGCCAGCCATAATCCGCCGGAATACAGCGGCCTTAAATTCTCTTCGTCTTCTGGAGAACCTGCCTTGCCCAATATAACAAAGGAAATAGAAAAAAGGGCAAATGAGATGCTGTTGGAGGTTGCCTATTCGCAACTCTCTATTGAAGAGGCAAGACGCCGAGGTCTTTTGGAAGAGATAGAGCCATTTCATTTTTATGCAGAAGGGTTGCGGAAGAATATAGATATGGCTGCTATTCAAAAGGCGCGGCTTGAGATCGGAGTAGACCTTATGTATGGCACTGCCAGAGGCTATATGGACAGGATTTTGGAAGATGCCGGCTGCACTATCGCAGTATTTCACAACCAGGCAGATCCCTCATTCGGAGGCAGACCGCCTGACCCGAGCGAAGAGAACCTTGCAGCGCTTATCCATGCAGTTAAAGAAAACAACTATGACCTCGGCCTTGCCCTTGACGGCGATGCAGACAGATTTGGAATAATTGACAAGGATGGCTCATTCATTGAACCCAATTATATCCTTGCCATGCTCTTTGACTATATGATAAGGGTGAAGGGCTTGAAGGGCGGAGTTGCGCGAAGTATTGCTACAAGCCATCTGGTAGATGCAGTGGCAAGATTTTATAATATGCCCATCTATGAGACACCTGTTGGTTTTAAATATATCGGCGAGCTGATAACTACAGGGAAGATTTTAATCGGCGGGGAAGAGAGCGCAGGCCTTTCCATAAGAGGCCATGTGCCGGAAAAGGATGGTATGCTTACATGCCTGCTTGTAGCTGAAATGGTTGCGCGAGAGGGTAAGAGTCTGAGAGAATTATTAAATGATTTATATAAGAGAGTGGGCAGGCTTGTTACCAAAAGAGAGAATATCCACCTTGGCGATGGTTCAAAAAAGAGCCTCTTAGATATGCTCAGCAATCCCCCTAAGACAATAGGCGGTCTTACGGTCAATAATGCGCGAGATGTGAATGGCATTAATTTCTTGTTAGAAGGCGGCTGCTGGCTTCTTATGAGGGAGTCAGGGACAGAGCCTGTGGTGCGTCTTTACGGCGAGGCAAGGGATGAGGATGAGTTGGAAAGGATTATGAAGGCTGGGAGAGAATTGGTATTAGGAGGGGTTTAAAAAATGTAAATTGAAAAACGCAGCTTGCAAAATGGAGAGACAAATCCTAACAGATTGTTGAAAAACTCAACAATCTTTGATTACACAGATAAAAGAGTAGATTGCACAGATTGAAACTCCTTGAAATATCTGTGTAATCATTTTTTATAATCTGTGTAATCAAGGCTGTTGATGACTTTTTCAACAGCCTGTTAATGTTCAAAACAGTTTTGGTCATTTACACTTTGGATTTTGGCGATTGTTTAGAATTTAGAATTTCGGATTTGGAATTTATTATTTCAATGGAGCAAAACAACGGTGATATTTAAAACCCTCATAGTAGGCCCTTTGGAGGCAAACTGCTATATACTTGGGGATAAAAAGACGAATGAGGCAGTCTGTATAGACCCAGGTGGTGATGTGGAAGAAATACTCTCTGCAATTGAAAAAACAGGGCTTTTTCTTAAATATATAATAAACACCCATGGTCACTTTGACCATGTTGGCGGAAACGGACAGTTAAAAAAGGCTGCTAATGCAAAGCTTGCTATCCATAAGGATGATGCAATACTTTTAGATAATGTTGTTGCGCAAGGCGCAGTCTTTGGGCTTGATGCTGCTGTTTCTCCTCAGCCTGATATGCGATTAACCGATAAAGATAAGATTACTATTGGCAGCTTAACAATTCATGTTATACATACCCCTGGCCACACAAAAGGCGGTATTTCCCTGTTTGTGAAAAATCCTGTTACTCATCAGGAGATATTATTTACAGGCGACACGCTCTTTGCAGGCTCAGTTGGCAGGACAGATCTGCCGGGCGGTTCTTATAAAGAGTTAATGGCCTCTATAAAAAATAAAATCCTTCCGCTTGGGGACCATGTGAAAGTATTTCCTGGACATGGACATGAGACAACTATCGGCAAGGAAAAAAAGTTTAATCAGTTTTTGATAGATATAAAGTAGCTCATAGCAACTACTATAAGCCATGGGCTATTAAGGAGGCGCTATTGCTTACGGCAATTATTGTATTTTTGGCGGTATACATAATCCTTATAGTGGACAAGTTCAACAGGGCGGTCGTGTCTTTGCTGGGCGCCTCGCTGGTAATACTTCTCGGCGTATTAGACCAGGGAAAGGCGGTTGCAGGCATTGACTTCAACACCATCGGCCTTTTAATAGGCATGATGATTATTGTTGCCGTATGCCAGAAGACAGGCATGTTTCAGTATGTCGCAATCAAGTCTGTAAAGATTGTCCACGGAGAGCCTTGGCGCATTTTGGTAATGCTGGGATGTGTTACCGCCATAATATCCGCACTTCTTGATAATGTTACGACAGCCCTGCTTGTTGCGCCTCTGACAATACTTATGGCCGAGGAGATGCAGATAGACCCTTACCCGTTTCTGTTTGTAGAAATACTGATGGCAAATATCGGCGGCACGGCAACCCTTATCGGAGACCCGCCCAATATCATGATAGGGAGCGCGGCTAATCTCAGTTTCATGGATTTTGTCAAGAACCTTGGGCCTATCGTATTGATTGTTATGGCCGCCACATTTGCGCCGATTTATGCCCTGTACGGAAAGCAGCTGAAGGTTGACTCTCATGTAAGGGAAAGGGTCATGCAGTTTAATGAACGAGAGGCGCTGCAGGACATACCACTCCTTAAAAAATGTTTTTTTATATTTACCCTTGTAATAGTTGGTTTTTTATTTCAGCATAGAATCCATCTTGAGGCCGCAACCATAGCGATCTTCGGCGCCGCAATCCTCTTGCTTATAACAGGAGAAGATATAAACTCAACCCTTGAAAAACTTGAATGGACGACCATATTCTTTTTCGCCGGCCTTTTTATTGTTGTGAGGGGGCTTGATGAGACAGGGGTAATCACGATACTTGCGCAAAGACTGATGGAAGCCACATCAGGAAATATTGCGATTACCACCATGGCTATTCTATGGGTCTCTGCTATTTCCTCTGCCCTTACAGGTAGCATACCTGTTACTGCCACAATGATACCTCTCGTAAAAGAGATCGGCATTCAGATGGGCGGGGGGCGCGATACCTTACTGCCCATTTGGTGGGCATTGTCGCTTGGCGCATGCTTTGGTGGAAGCGGCACAATCATAGCCTCCGCGGCAAATGTGGTTGTGGCAGGCATTGCAGGCAAGGCAGGCCATCATTTCAGGTTTATTGAATTTATGAAACTGGCGTTTCCCATGATGCTTTTATCAATCGTTTTGTCAACCATATATTTGTATTTAAGATATCTATAGGAAGGAGATATTATGAATCCCGTTAGACCTTATTGCTTTTTAAAGGTTTAGCGGGGCAGAAAAAGGAGGTTTAACGGGATGAATGCAGCAACTATCATGACGACCAATGTGGCTACAACAGAATGCGACAAGACCGTTGCAGAGGCCATGCGGATTTTAAGAGACGAACGTATACGGCAGCTGCCTATTGTGGATAAGAATAATAAGGTAATAGGTCTGCTCACGTCAAGAAAGCTTTTGTATCTCACCTTGCCGAGGTATATCTCAGAGGGGCTGTTAAAAGATGTAAAATTTGCCCCTGACCTGCCGCAATTTCACCAGAGATGCAGTGAGCTTGCACATAAGGATGTGTGCGAGGTTATGGATACAGACTTTAAAAAGATTGGGCCAGGGGTGTCTATTATGGAGGTTGCCACTATCTTTGTGAGCGCAGAGAAGCCTGTTGAATGTATACTTGTTGTTGACAATCAGGACAGACTGCTGGGTATAATATCGCCATGGGATATTTTTAAAAGGTTATGCGAATATACAGAAAAGAAATAAAAGACAATAGCCTTGGTATATATGTGCATATCCCATTCTGCCAAAAGAAATGCCCCTATTGTGATTTTAATTCCTTTGCACAAACAAATATCTCTCACGATGCCTATATAGATGCTGCGCTCAGCGAGATGGCTGGCCATATTCAGGAAAGGCCAACCATATTAAATAAAAAACTTGAGACAATCTATATAGGCGGTGGAACACCGTCTCTCATAGAGCCTTGCAGCATGAAAAGGCTTATAACCAGCATACGACAGACCTTTTCAGCCTCAAATCTGCAGGAGATTACCATAGAAGTAAACCCGGGGACCGTTCATAGAGATAGTTTGTCTGCATTCCATGATGCCGGCATAAACAGATTAAGTATTGGCATTCAATCGTTTAATGATAAAACGCTCAAAACCCTCGGCAGGATTCATTCAGCGCAAGACGCATTATGGTGTTATGAGTGGGCAAGAAAGGCGGGATTCAATAATATCGGGATAGATCTTATATTCGGCATACCAGGCCAGTCTGTAGAGGAATGGGAGCAGGATTTAAAAACAGCTGTTTTTTTAAAGCCGGAACACATAGCTGCCTATAACCTTACTATAGAAGATGGAACGTTATTTTCTAAAATGCAAAAAGGCGGGAAGCTTGTGCTGCCCTCTGAAGAAGAACAGGTTTTAATGTATGAGCTTGCCATTGATAAACTGGAAGAGGCCGGCTATAATCATTATGAGATATCCAACTTTGCGTTGGATGGTTTTGAGTCGCAGCATAATATGAGATACTGGTTGTGCAGGGATTATATTGGGCTTGGCGCAGGCGCCCATTCTTATATTTCGTCCCCTGGTAGAGACAGTCAGGGGCAGGCACCTGACTGGAGCATAAGGTGGTGGAATGAAAATAATCCCAATGTATACATGGAGCAGGTAAAAAATAGAGGCAGGGCAATTGCAGGAGAAGAATTATTGACAAGAAAAGAGGCAATAGAAGAGGGCATATTCCTTGGTCTTCGTAGGATATCTGGGATAGATATAGATTGGTTTGAAAGACGATTTGATTGCTCTTTAAAGGATTTATATCGAGATACAATCTCTAAGCTTACAAGGGAAGGCATGCTTGACCCAGATGATGATAATATAAGGCTCACGCGAAAAGGCCTTCTCTTGTCAAATGAAGTGCTTGCTGAATTAATATAGTTAGGCTCTGTAAAAACCTCCTCATGCTCGCCTGTAGTATGACTTCTCTTGACAAGAAGCACGCGCTATTGTTTTAATATATCAATTACCGGCAGCACAGCATTGTTTACTATGGCAAATATATTAACGGATAGAATGAAAAACATATTGCAGACGGTAATCATGCAGTATATTTATACTGGCGAGCCGGTGGGTTCGAGCGTGGTGTCACAGAAGTATATGACAGACTTAAGCCCTGCTACGATAAGGAATACTATGAGTGTGATGGAAGATATGGGCTATCTGACACAGCCCCATGCTTCTTCAGGCAGGGTTCCCACTGA
Organism: Deltaproteobacteria bacterium RIFCSPHIGHO2_02_FULL_43_33; assembly: GCA_001798165.1. GTDB lineage: Bacteria > Desulfobacterota > GWC2-55-46 > UBA9637 > UBA9637 > UBA10170. Next base: position 13,931 of record MGRL01000075.1, on the reverse strand, counting down.
TCAAGGGCTGAGATTTTATGTTGATAGTATGCTTGAGATAGAGGAACTGTCACAGGCAGAGAGGAAAAAGATAAAAACGAAATACCATGAATCTCAGGAAATTGAAAGAATCATGAGCGATACCTCAATTATACTCTCCGTCTTCTCAAATTGCATGGGTATCGTGATCCCCCCACGGTTGGATAATATCTCCATAAAGTATATAGAATTTATAAAATTGAACAAAATGCAGATTATGGTGCTGCTTGTATCTAATTCGGGGATTGTGCAAAATCGCATGGTGAGAATAGAAGAAGAATTGACGCAGCATGACCTTGAGAGGATGTCGGGTTATTTAAATGAGATTGCAAAAGGATTGACGCTCGGGAAACTTAAGGCCAAGATAATAGAGAAAATGAAGGAAGAAAAAACCCTCTATGACCAGCTCCTTAAAAAGGCGCTTGATTTAAGCAAGATTGCATTGGACAAGGAAGAAGATACTGATAGTGTGTATGTAGAAGGAAAGATGAATATACTGAATGACCCTGAATTTACAAAAGATGTAGAAAAGATGAAGCTCCTTTTCAGGGCATTTGAGGAAAAATCCATTCTTGTAAAGATTTTGGATAAGGCCCTGGACACTGAAGCGATTAAGATACTTATCGGTTCTGAAAATAGAGTGAATGAAATAAAAGGATGCAGCATCATAACAGCCCCTTATACCAGCAATGGCAACATACTGGGAACCCTCGGTGTGATAGGGCCGAAAAGGATGAATTACTCTAAGGTTATACCGCTTGTGAATTACACTGCAAGCATTTTAAGCGATATAATGGCGAAGAGAGAGGCAGTGTAAAAAACAGAGTCAGAGGGTCAGAGCAAAAACAAAAACTTTGACCCCATGACTCTTTGACTCTATGACCCTTTGACACTTTTATAGGAGAATATTATGGGAGAACAAGAAAAAGAAGATATACAAACAGAGGAAACTGCTGCACAAGGACAAGGGGATGAGCTTATGGAGGTACCGCCTTCAGCAGGCGCCCCTGCTCACCTTGAGACAGAGATGAAAAAGCTGAATGAATGTCTTGAGGAAAAGACAAAAGAGGCAAAGATAAATTATGATAAATTCTTGAGGGCATGCGCGGACCTTGAAAACTACAAGAAGCGGGCAGAAAAGGAAAAAGGCGATCTCATAAACTTTGCAAATGAACGGCTGATAAAAGAAATCCTCCCGGCGGTTGATAACCTTGAAAGAGCCATTGACCACATACATGTCCCTGCAGAGCCTGCCCCAGCGGTAGTAAGCAGGGGTATTAAACAGGGAGAAGATGAATCAGACCTCTCTGCAATAAAGGATGGAATAAAGCTTGTTCTTGACAACCTGGTGTCTGTATTAAAGAAGTTTGGGATTGAGGTTGTTTCTTCATTGGGTGAGAAATTTGACCCTATGAAGCATGAAGCAGTAAGCCAGGAGGAAACTACCGAGCACAAACCAGGCACTGTTATCAAGGAATTCCATAAGTGCTACTATCTTAACAATCGATTGATACGGCCTGCTATGGTGGTTATAGCGAAGACCCCGGAGCCATCAACTGAGATGGAAGAGGCGGCGGGAGGAGAGGACTGAAAAATTACTAATTACGATTTGCGATTGCCGAATGGTAAAAAAATCGTAAATCGCAAATCGTAATTATATTGTTATGGGCAAGGTAATCGGCATAGACTTAGGCACAACAAATTCCTGCGTGGCTGTTATGGAAAACGGCAGCCCTGTGGTCATCCCCAATCAGGAGGGGGCAAGGACAACACCTTCTACCGTAGCCTTCACTGACTCCGGAGAGAGGCTTGTCGGCCATGCTGCCAAGAGACAGGCTGTTGTAAATCCATTCAATACCATGTATGCCATTAAAAGGCTTATCGGCCGGAGATATGATACACCGGAGGTAAAACGGACAAAAGAGCTTGTGCCATTTAAGATAGTGCAGGCATCCAACAATGATGCCTGGGTAGAAGTAAAGGGAAAGACGCTGAGCCCGTCTGAAGTTTCTGCCATAGTCCTCCAGAGAATGAAGGATATAGCAGAGGATTATCTGGGAGCGAAGGTAACAGACGCTGTCATAACTGTTCCTGCATATTTTAATGACAGTCAAAGACAGGCAACAAAAGATGCCGGGCAGATAGCAGGCATGAATGTATTAAGGATTATAAATGAACCCACGGCAGCGGCCCTTGCCTATGGTCTTGATAAAAACAAGAATGAAAGAATCGCTGTATTTGACCTGGGCGGAGGAACCTTTGACATATCCATTCTTGAACTGCATGAAGGGGTTTTTGAGGTTAAGGCCACAAATGGCGATACATTCTTAGGTGGAGAAGATTTTGACCAGCGTATAATAGACTTTCTTGCAGAAGACTTTTTAAAAGAGAATGGCATAGACTTAAGCCAGGATAAAATGGCGTTACAGAGATTAAAAGAGGTGGCTGAAAAGGCAAAATGCGAATTATCATCAGTCGGGGAAACAGAGATACATCTTCCTTTTATATCTGCTGACAAATCCGGGCCAAAGCATCTGAGAAAAAGGATAAGCAGGAGCCAGATGGAAAAGATGGTAGATGACCTGATTGAGCGGCTTGTCATGCCCTGCCACATCGCCCTGTCAGATTCCGGACTTGAGGCAAAGGATATTGACGAGGTAATCCTTGTAGGCGGCATGACAAGAATGCCGCGGGTGCAAAAAAAGGTTGAAGAGATTTTCGTAAGACAGCCGCACAAAGGGGTAAATCCGGACGAGGTTGTTGCCATCGGCGCTGCTATTCAGGGCGGCGTTCTCAAAGGCGAAGTAAAGGATATAATCCTTCTGGATGTCATACCTCTTTCCATCGGCCTTGAGACAAAAGGCGGGGTATTTACAAAATTGATACTACGAAACACGACCGTACCTACAAAGAAGAGCCAGATATTCTCTACTGCCCAGGATAACCAGACCATGGTAGCTATTCATGTGCTCCAGGGAGAACGGGAGATGGCTGCAGATAATAAATCCCTCGGCAGATTTGAACTGGTGGATATCCCTCCTCAGCCTATGGGTGTTCCGCAGATAGAGGTGATGTTTGATATAGACGCCAATGGCATTCTCCATGTCTCTGCAAAAGACATGGGTACAGGCAAAGAACAGTCAATAAAGATACAAGCCTCCTCTGGTTTAAACCAGACAGAGATAGAAAAAATTGTAAAAGATGCAGAAAAGCACCAAGAAGAAGATAAAAAACGAAAAGAACTTATTGACAGCAGAAATACTGCCCACAGCATGATATATACGACAGAAAGGTTATTGGCAGAGACGGAAAGCAGACTTGGAGAAGCTGACAAGAAGGTTGTAAAAGATACGTTGAATATATTGAGAAAGGCAATAGAAGGCTCAAGCCCTGAAGATATAAAGACTGCAACAGATCGGCTATTACAGGTCTCAGCAAAATTGACGGAGAGGATGTAAAAGACAGGATAAGGTTGAGGTTGAGGTTAAGGTTAAGGAAAGACAAAGAATAATTTTTCTCAACCTCAACCTTATTATTTTTATGACAAAAAAAGACTTTTATGAAATATTGGGCGTTGATAGGACTGCCTCCGATGAAGAAATAAAAAAGGCATACAGGCAGCTTGCCCATAAATACCACCCTGATAAAAATCCTGGCGACAAAAACATAGAGGAGCATTTTAAGGAGATAAATGCTGCGTATGAGGTTTTAAAAGACTCTAATAAAAGAGCGCAGTATGATAGATTCGGTTTTGCTGAGACTGGCGCAGGTTTTGGACAAGGGACCGGGGTTGGTTTTGATTTTCAGGATTTATTCGGCGACGTGTTCGGTGATTTCTTTGGCGCAAGCAGAAGGCGCACCAGGGGTCAACGCGGCTCAGATTTAAGATATGATATGGAAGTTACCTTTGAAGAAGCAGCCTTTGGCACAGAAAAAAAGATAAAACTGCCCAAAACAATAAAATGCCAGAAGTGCCAGGGGAGCGGGGCAAAACCAGGGACATCTCCCACCCAGTGCACAACCTGTCATGGAAGAGGGCAGGTTAGTTATCAGCAGGGTTTTTTCAGCATATCCCGCCCCTGTTCCCGCTGCAAGGGCGAAGGGACATTAGTAAAAGACCCGTGCAGCGATTGTAGCGGTGTTGGCCGCATAAACACCATGCAGAGCCTCAGCGTGAAAGTGCCTCCAGGGGTTGAAACCGACACGAGGCTAAGGCTTTCTGGCGAGGGAGAATCCGGGGTTCATGGCGGCCCTCCCGGCGACCTTTACATCATCATAAATGTAAAGCCCCACCCGATATTTCAGAGGCAAAATGATGATATTATCTGCGAGGTCCCCATCAGTTTCCCTCAGGCAGCCGTTGGCACTGATATAGATGTCCCAACCATTGAAGGGAATGTAAAGCTTAAAATACCTGCCGGAACACAATCCGGAAAGGTGTTCAGACTTAAGGGCAAAGGCATAGCCTCCCTCCACACAGGTCAAAGGGGCGACCAGAATGTAATCATAAAGGTTGAGACCCCGACAAAATTGACAGGCAGGCAGAAAGAGCTTTTAGAGGAGTTTGCAAAAATAAGCGGGGAAGAAACCAATCCCTTGAAGAAAAATTTTTTAGAAAAGGTAAAGGATATCTTTGGATGAAAGATAGGTTAGGAGTCAGAAGTCAGGAGTTAGAAGTCAGAAGTTTTTTATTCTGTATTCTGTATTCTGTATTCTGTATTCTCTTATTTTCTAATACTGCCTTTGCGCTGGAAGCGCCGCCTTCAACGGCCGCTCCCGCACCCAATATCCGTTTAGGGGTAATTCTTCCTTTAAGCGGGAAATACGCACAATTCGGCGAACAGGCGCTCAAGGGAATATTGCTTGCGGCAGATATCTTTGAATCCTCCTCTCTAGAAGGCAAAGGAGTTAATCTTGAAATAATTATCAAGGATACCAAAGACGACCCTCTCACAACAGAGAAGGCTGTAGAAGCATTGGGCGCGGATGAAGGGGTTGTTGCTATCATAGGTCCCCTTTTGAGTATAACAGCAATGGGCGCTGCCCAAAAGGCGCAGCAATTAAAGATACCGATGATTGCCTTGTCACAGAGGCCGGGGCTTACCAATACCGGCGACTATATATTTAGAAACTTCCTATCGCCGTTAGAACAGGCAAGGGCTATTGCGAATTATGCAATGGATACACTAAGATGCAAAAAATTTGCAGTTCTCTATCCAAGCAGTTCTTATGGAATAGAGCTTGCCAACCTTTTTAAAGAGGAGGTTAAGAAAGGCAAGGGGGAGATAGTGGCTGATGAACAGTATAGAGAAGGCCAGACATATTTTGGAAAAGAGATTACGAAATTATTTAAAGTAAAGGAAACTGAAAAAAGGGAAGGCCGCAGACAGATAAAAACCTTTGAGGCAACTGTGGCAGCAGACGCCCTCTATATACCTGACTACTTTGACACCATCGGCCTCATAGCGCCGCACCTTGCATATTATAATATAAAGGATGTCAAACTCCTTGGGTCTAATGGGTGGAACTCGCCAAAGCTCATAGAATTGGCAGGCAAATATGTTGAAGGAGCGGTCTTTGCAGACGGTTTTTTCCGTGGCAGCAAAAGAGAGCCCACCCTGCATTTTGTCAATAGTTTTAAAAACCTCTATGGCATAGAGCCAGAGATACTTTCAGCCCAGGCATATGATGCAGTAAAGATGATCATAGAGGCTATTATAATAGAAAGGGAAAAAAAGCAGGATATACGGGACAGTATTGCAAACTTGAAAGACTTTCATGGCGCAACAGGCGATATAACCTTTGGAAAAGATAGAGAGGCTATAAAAGGCCTTTTTATATTGACTGTAAAAAATGGAAAGATAGTGGAGATAGAATAATTTACGATTTTAGATTTTAAATTCGTAATTCGTAATTCGTAAATCGTAAATCGTAAATCGTAAATCAATTATGCCAAGGCTCACCCACATAGATAAAAAAGGCAAGGCAAAGATGGTGGATGTAACTGCCAAAAAAACCACAACCAGAGAGGCTGTTGCAAAGGGAAGCGTTTCTATGCAAGATGTTACATTCAAGGCAGTTCAGGCCAATACCATTAAAAAGGGCGATGTCCTTGGTGTTGCAAGGATTGCCGGCATTCTGGCAGCAAAGAGAGTTGCTGATATAATACCGTTATGCCACCCTCTCAATATAACCTCTGTAGATATAGCATTTGAACCTATCCAGAGGAAAAGCTGCATTGATATAACGGCTACGGTAAAGGTTTCCGGTCAGACCGGCGTAGAGATGGAGGCATTGACAGCAGTCTCAGCAGCAGCCCTTACCATATACGATATGTGCAAGGCTATGGATAAAGGGATGACCATTTCCAACATAAGGCTTGTAAAAAAGACAGGCGGTAAAAGCGGAACATTTATAAGAGACCGTTATCCGTGACCGTATTCCGTGTCCGTAATGCTACGGTCACGGATAACGGACACGGAATACGGTAATTTATATTTACATCACTCTCTGTTTTGGGTATAATTTACCGTTATGGAAAAGGAAAGATTAGAATTTTTCAGAAATCTCCTGAACAGAAAGCTTGAGGATCTCCTTTCAGAGGCGGGAAAGGCTGTAACTGTAATGAGCAGTTCCAAAGAAGAAGCCTTTCCAGACCCGACTGACAGGGCATCTCATGAGACAGACAGGAATTTCTTGCTGAGAGTAAAGGACAGGGAGAGGAAGCTCACCGCAAAGGTGCGGGAGGCATTACAGAGGATAGATACCGGCACTTACGGAATATGCGAGGTTTGCGGTGAAGATATATCCGAAAAACGACTTGAGGCAAGGCCTGTTACAACCTCTTGTATAAAATGCAAAGAAGAAGAAGAGGCGCAGGAGAAACAGAGAAAGATAGGCTGAAGAGGGATGTATGCCCGAGCTTAGAAAAGACCCTATAATCGGAAGATGGGTAATCATCTCAACAGAGCGTGGCAAACGGCCTTCTGAGTTCATGGTTCAGCATCCGCCTACAAAAGACGGTTTCTGCCCTTTCTGCCCCGGAAACGAAGACAAAACCCCCCAAGAGATACTTGCCTACAGACCTGATGGCTCAAAACCGAACACACAGGGATGGAGTCTAAGGGTTGTTCCGAATAAATATCCGGCGCTCCGCATAGAAGGAGACCTTAACAGAGAAGGCGACGGCGTATACGATAAGATGAATGGCGTTGGCGCCCATGAGGTAGTCATTGAATCCACTAATCATAAGGACTCCCTATCCAGCGTATCAGATAAGCAGTTTGAAGACATCCTCTGGTCATACAGAGACAGAATAATAGACCTGAAGAAAGACCCGAGATTCCGCTATGTCCTTATATTTAAAAATCATGGCGAGGCTGCTGGCGCCTCGCTTGAGCATACCCATTCCCAGCTTATAGCCCTGCCTATCATCCCGAAGAGGGTTGCAGAGGAGTTGGACGGCTCTCTTGAGTATTATAACTACAAAGAGAGATGTATATTCTGCGATATCATACGGCAGGATATAATGCAGGGCATCCGTATTGTAGCTGAAAATCCGGATTTCATAGCAGTAACCCCGTATGCCCCCAAGGCCCCGTTTGAGATATGGATACTGCCTAAAAAGCATGACTCATCATTTGAGAATGCCCAGAAACATCAATACGAAAACCTCGCTAAACTTTTTTCAAATACTTTGAAAAGGATGGACAAGGTTCTAAACTCTCCGCCCTATAACTTTATACTCCACACATCTCCTTTTAAAAACGGAGATAACCAGCACTACCATTGGCACTTTGAGATTATGCCAACCCTGGTAAAGGTTGCAGGTTTTGAATGGGGTTCAGGCTTTTATATAAACCCAACCCCGCCGGAAGAGGCGGCTAAATTCTTAAGAGAAGCAAAAATATAATACGATTACGAATTAACGGTTTGATTTTTTTTAATTCGTAATTCCTAATTTCTAATTGTTGCTATGGGCTATGATATCCTTTCCAAAGTTATAGAACTGACAGATTCTACCGATGCCCTTGAAAAAAGGCTGAAAGATGTTGCCAATCTCCTTGCCCACGCCTTTGCCTTTGACCAGTGCGCCGTATATCTGTCAGACCAAGATAAACACGTGTTAACTCTTGCCGTAGCAGTTGGAAGCAAACGAGGCTGCCAGGAAGAATATAAAGAAAACGAAGGCCTGCCAGGTCTGGCTATTAAAAAAGGAAGCCCTATATTTGCAACACAATCTAAACCTCCCAACGAAACATGGCAAGGGATACTTGACAAAGGAACCAATGGCTTCAAAACAGTAGTCTGTTACCCAATTAAGGACGACTGGCTTCATGGTGTGCTTTATCTTAAAAATAAGGAGAAAAAGGCAGTAACTCTTAAAGAAAAGAAACTGCTGAGTGTCATAGTGCTGCAACTTGCGACAGCCATTAAAAATTACCAGTGTATCATCAACCTCAGAGATATAAATACAAAAATGAAAGATATGCAGGATAGGCTTGTCAATGCAGAAAAACTGCTTGCCCTTGGAGAGATGGCGGCATCGCTCGCCCATGAAATAAAAAACCCCCTCGTATCCATCGGCGGCTTTGCCAAGAGACTTTCTCAGCAAATGAACCTTGATTCTCCTCATATGAGTTATGTTGACAGAATTGTAAAAGAGGTTTCACGGCTTGAAAAACTGATGGACGGGATAGTCCACTTTTCAAAAGATGAGAGTTATGTTTTTTTATCCGAAGATATAAATATCATTATAGAAGAGGCCGTTGCATTTTTTGAAGATGATTTCAAGAGGAATGGGATTGCTGTTGTGAAAGAACTGTCCCTCCATGTGCCTAAAATAGATGTTGACCGTCAGCATTTGAAGTTGGTTTTTAATAACCTTATGACAAATGCCATACAGGCAATGGAAAAAGGCGGAACGCTTACGATACAAACCTATCAAGAGGGTAGTTGGATAGTAACGGAGATTCATGATACAGGCGGCGGTATTGACCCAAATATAATAAGCAATATCTTTAATCCATTTTATACAACAAAGGAAACAGGCACAGGGCTCGGTCTTGCCATAACTCACTCTATTATAACGAATCATAAGGGCATTATAGAGGTAAATAATAATATAGGCGTTGGAGTAACATTTGTCATAAAGCTGCCTCTATCAGACAAAGAAGGGAGAATATTAAAGGCATCTTGATGATTCTAAAGATTATAAGGGCAGATTGAACTTCTATAGCCATCTCTAAAAAGATAGGCTCAAAAATAGACATTTATTTTTGGGGAAACCGCCCCTGATTGATTCTATCGGGGGCTGCCAGACGAGGCAGAGGCCATTTTTGCGACGATAACGAAGTCAGGCAACCAAACGAAGCTTGGGTCGGGCAAATCGCTATTTTACGGATAGGCAGATGGATTGCAAGAACTGAATACTCATGCTATAGTTCTATCCCAAAATCTGTGTAGCCATTGAACACAGGAGGGTTTATGAAAGAGAAGATACTGGTTGTAGATGATGAAGAAGGGCTAAGGCTTTTATATAAGGAAGAATTGGAAGATGAAGGGTTGAATGTGCATGTGGCAGCATCCGGAGAAGAGGCCATTGCAAAGCTGGAGAAGGATAAATTTGACCTTATAGTCCTTGATATAAAGATGCCGGGGATGGATGGCATAGAGGTATTGAGGCGGGTAAAAGAAAAATGGAAAAATATTCCTGTAATCCTTAGTACCGCCTACCATCATTATAAACAGGAATTCGGCACATGGGCGTCTGACGCCTATGTGGTAAAATCATCTGACCTTAAGGAATTAAAAACAACCATCAAGGATATACTTAACATGGGAAGGAAATGATACTCCTTACTGGCGCAACAGGTTTTGTTGGCGGCAACCTGCTTAAAGAGATGCTTAAGCAGGGGCTTCAAGTGCGATGCCTTGTCAGAAACCCTTCAAAGGCAGAGGCTATGAAGCAGCCTGGGGTAGAGCTAATAAAAGGCGATGTAACTGATAAAAGCTCGCTATTGATAGCCCTTGATGATGCAAAGGTAACTATTGCGGTTCATCTCGTCGGCATATTGGCAGAAACTAAAAATACAACCTTTAAGGCCATCCACACAGAAGGCACAAGAAACATGGTGGAGGCCTGCAAGATAAAAGGGGTAAAGCGGTTTGTCCATATAAGCGCCCTTGGAACAAGAGCGAATGCAAGGAGCAAATACCACAAGACAAAGTGGGAGGCAGAAGAGATAATAAGAAATTCGGGCCTTGAATATACTATCTTTAGACCTTCTGTAATGTTTGGCAAGGAAGATAAATTCACCAATCTCTTTGCCGGCATTATTAAGATTTCACCATTTATCATGATTCCTGGAAATGGCCAGAATATGATGCAGCCTGTGTCTGTAAAAAACCTTGTTTCAGCAATGACAATTGCAGTCAAAGACCCGCAACACATACATAAGGTCTACGAGATAGCTGGGCCAGAAAAACTTACATTTGACCAGATAATTGATACAATATGCAGGGTAATGGGAAAGACACGGCTCAAGATTCATATTCCCATGCCCCTTATGCGACCAGGCGCATTAATTGCAGAATGTATCTTCCCAAAACCACCGATCACCAGAGACCAGCTCTTGATGCTTGAAGAAGACAATGTAACTGAGAATAATGCATTGGAATCAGTTTTTAACATTAAGCCAGTGGGGTTTGAGGAAGGAATCAGAGAACATCTAAGTGGTCAGTGATCGGTGGTCAGTGTCCAGTCTGAGGCAAAACATTGGCTGAAAAAGTCAAAAGCTATAGAGAGCTATTAATATGGCAAAAGGGTATAGAACTTGTTAAGGAAATTTACAGGCTTACAAAGATATTTCCAAAAGAAGAAATATATGCCCTTTGTGGCCAGCTGAGACGTTCTGCTGTTTCTGTTCCGTCTAATATAGCAGAGGGTCAAGCACGGCAGCACACAGGAGAGTTCAAACAGTTCCTATTTGTAGCTTTAGGCTCTCTGGCAGAGCTTGACACCCAATTGGTAGTTGCTAATATTCTCGGATATTTGACTTCAAAAGAGTTGGACAAAATGAGTGAACGAATCGAAGAATTACGAAAGATGACCAGAGGGCTTATTTCTAAACTCAACACTGTTCACTGACCACTGTTCACTTTTATAAAATGGGGCGGTAGCTCAGTTGGGAGAGCATCTCGTTCGCAACGAGAAGGTCGGCGGTTCGATCCCGCTCCGCTCCACCATTCATACATAAACCTTATCAATAAACTTCCCTTATTGCCCAAAAATAGACATTGATTTTTGGGGAAACTGGTAAGTTGTCTGCCAGACGAGGCAGAGGCCATTTTTGCGACGAGCCGTATGTTCACCGATACGGTGAGTAGCAAAAATGCGCCGACAACGAAGTATGGCACGCAAATCGCAGGTTTGTAAAATAGCGAGGTTTTAAATCGCTATTTTACTGTAATTGACATACACTGTCATTTAATGTAATATAACGGTATACAAGTGAGGTAATAGTATGCCGACCGTCCAAAAAAGCATAAGGATTCCAGAGGACATCCTTGAAGAAATAGCAGAACTTGCAAAAGATTCAAAAAAAGATTTTACCACAATAACCACTGAGCTATTAGAAGAAGCTGTAAGAGCCCACCGCTGTCCCGGAATAATTTTTACAGAAGGTGTTAGCGGAAAGAGGGCAAGGATTGCCGGCACAGGTATTGAGGTATGGGAGGTTATTGCAACCTACAAAGGCGTTGGCAAAGACCTCAAACGGTTAAGCAAGGCATACCACTGGCTTACTGAACAACAGATTAAATCTGCAATAGGCTATTATAATTTTTATGCGAAAGAAATAGACAGCCTTATAGACGAAAATGAGGGATGGACTTCTGACCGTATCAAGAAAAAGTATCCCTTCCTGTCAATGGGACGATAGTGAAATACTATCTGGATGAGGATTTAAGCCCAAAGATTGCAGAGATTCTAAGAAGGGGCGGGATAGATGCTGTTAGCGCCCATGAGGTTGGGATGCTGCAGGCAAGCGACCTTGAACAGCTTGAATATGCGGCATCAAATAAGCGCTGCATGGTAACAAAAAACAGAAATGACTTTATCAGACTCACCGTGCAGTTTTTCAACGAAAACAGACCACACTTTGGTATCCTTATAATCTCAAATTCATATCCCGGTGACAAATTCAGTCTTATAGCAGATGGGCTTAAAAAGTATGCCATAAAGCATAAAGAAGGCATACCGGCCTATGGTATAGATTTTCTTTAGGAGTGTACACTGTTTTGTTTAATAATAGGTTTGGGCCTTTTATACCTTGCAGCTTAGTTGGGAGAGCGTCAAGTTCGCAACGTGAAGGTCGCCGGTTCGATCCCGCTCCGCTCCACCATTTTACAAAATTGAAGACAACATAACCTCTCAGAAGGCAGCCAAATCATTTTATACCAACTCTAAATTGGTTTTATCCCTATTTAAAGAAATATAATCGACCATTTCACAAATATATTGCTCAAGCAACCATATCATTTGCTTTATCTCTTTGCTTTCAAACTGTTGATCCTTTTCGGTTGGATATAGTTTAATGTTAATTATCTGGGATTCTCCAGTATCCAACTTAAACATCGTTCCTTTTATTGTTCGTGGGCTTTTTTCATGTGCTATTTGTTTATCACGATAATCTGAAATATCTTTTTTGAGTTGGCTGATCAATCTTTTAAGTTCATCAGATAAAATTGTTAATCCTTTTGTCTTAATATATGGTTCAAAATTCTTTGACATGTCATCATGCGAATCTAAAGACAGCCCTCTTGCTTGACCAAAATAAAATTCTGTAGCTCTTGCTACCTTATCCAAAAGGATTTTAGCAAAGAGGTAAAAAGACTCAATCTCTAAATGTAGGATTGTGTTTAATTTTTCTCCTTCCGCAGATAATTTTAACTGATCTTCACTCATAAATGACTTTCCTGGTAAAATAATTTTTTGTAAAGCCTTTGTGTTAGCAATAAATTCCATACTTGCCTTTTCATATCTTGTACTAATTATTTTTAGAAATTCATGGTATCGAACAATCTGTGAAAACGAAAATGCAAAAAGATTGCTATGCTTGCCTCTTACAAATCTTTCTCTTTCTGTATCTATAAAAATAGATAGCTTTTCCATATGAAAGAATCCCTAAATCTTACTTTTTGAATACAAACGCAATATTTGAGACACAGACAAGGAAAAGTTGGCTGGACAAAACGGGGAGCATGCTGTTTTTAGGTATGTGAGTATTTGGACAGACAGCTTTGACACAGTATTTGGCCAAAGATTGCGTTTGCCCAAAAATGCAGTTGCATTTTTGGGGTCATTTGATTACTTTCAGCCTGCTCACCACCTCATTCACCCCCCAAACATACCACGCATCGTCTTCCGCTGCTTCCTTTGCAATCTCGCTTTTTACAACGCCATTCAGAGTTACTACGCAATTCTTGGTTGTGACTTTTATGTTACTGTGGTTTACCAGTTTATCTTTTTCAAGGGCAAGCACCACCGCATCTGTTATTTCATCATCTGAATCCTCTTCTGGAGGAGTAACCTCAAGGCTGTTTATAACATCCGCGCTTCCAGGCACCCACCACGCAAGGACTCCAGCAAGACGTTTATGGCTTAAAGACGGGACAGTCCCTTCTAAATCAACCATCCCATTGTTTACATCCACTTCTATTGTAATATCCCTCAGGGTCGGCTCTTCAAGAAAGGCATCACATATATGATTTTTTATCTCTTTGTCTCCCATCTCCTTTGCAGGCATTACCCGCAGTCTGTCAATAACCCCTGATGTCCCTGGAATAGACATTGCAACAAGAAGGGCCATTTTTTTATGGGCTATCCTGTCAACTACTCCTTCCATTACAAT
>MGRL01000074.1:21647-23787 GCA_001798165.1 Deltaproteobacteria bacterium RIFCSPHIGHO2_02_FULL_43_33 | reverse complement strand
ATTGAAGGTTACATCCTTCCCCTCAGGGGCAGAGGTAATAGTGGACGGCGCATCAACAGGCAAGGTCACTCCCATGAGCGTAAGCCTTACAGAGGGTGAGCATTTAATAACTGTGCAGATATCAAATAGCGGCTGGAATGCCGATACCAGGACTGTCACAGTTGTCCCAGGGAATAATGATTTAAGCGTGACTCTTTTGCCGTCGTTGACACAAGGGCCTGCTGGGCCAGAGGGGCCGCAAGGACCTCAAGGTATCTCCGGTCCGATGGGTCCAGAAGGGCCACAGGGAGCGATAGGTTTAACTGGTCCAATAGGCGCGACTGGCCCTCAGGGACCAGAAGGCCCGCAAGGAATTGAAGGGCCTCTTGGCGCAACCGGTCCGATGGGTCCAGAAGGGCCACAGGGAGCGATAGGTTTAACTGGTTCAATAGGCGCGACTGGCCCTCAGGGACCAGAAGGCCCGCAAGGAGTTGAAGGGCCTGTTGGCGCAACCGGTCCGATGGGACTACAGGGGCCGCAGGGTGAACCCGGGATAGGAGACATTACAGGCGTTGCTGCTGGCACAGGGCTGACAGGCGGCGGGACAAGCGGTGATGTATCGCTCTCTATTGCGACAGGCGGCGTTGGCACGCTCCAGATGGCTGACTCTGCTGTGAGTTCAGCAAAGATCGCTGCCGGCTCTGTTGGGACCACTCAAATCAATAATGCTCAGGTGCAGAGCCGCGTTAGCGGGACATGCGCCTCAGGGAGCAGCATCAGGACAGTGAATGTTGACGGGACAGTTGTTTGTGAGACAGATGATGTGGGCGCAGGTGGAGGGGGAGGCTGGACAGATGACGGGACAGTGGTGAGATTGACCACGGACACCGATTGGGTCGGCATCGGCACAGCGAGTCCCAATGAGCAGCTTGAGATTACAGGGAATCTGAGGCTGCCTTCCACAACTGCGACCACCGGAATTATCAAATCCGGCGCATATACACTTATTCATACCTATGGCACAAACAACTTCTTTGCAGGAGTCAATGCAGGAAACCTTACGATGACAGGCTACGGCGGCAACACGGCGAGCGGGGTAAGTAGCCTCCACAACAACACGACGGGCTCCTACAACACGGCGAGCGGGGGAAGTAGCCTCTACAACAACACGACGGGCTCCTACAACACGGCGAGCGGGGGAAGTAGCCTCAAGTCCAACACGACGGGCACCTCCAACACGGCGAGCGGGGTAAGTAGCCTCTACTATAACACGACAGGCTTCTCCAACACGGCGAGCGGGGTATATAGCCTCTACTATAACACGTTAGGCTTCTCCAACACGGCGAGCGGGTATCAGAGCCTCGTCTCCAACACGACAGGCTACGACAACACGGCGAGCGGGGTACAGAGCCTCTACTACAACACGACAGGCTACTACAACACGGCTTTTGGTATGTATGCCGGAAATTCTAACACCACAGGCTCACAGAATACCTTTATTGGCTACAGTGCGAATGCATCCACAAACGCTCTCACCAATGCCACTGCGATTGGCTATGGCGCTGTTGTAGATGCCTCAAACAAGGTCCGCATAGGCAACGTTGATGTTACTGTAATCGGCGGGCAGGTTGCATGGTCAAACCTCTCGGACATAAGGGCAAAGAAGAATATCAAGGATTTAAGCCTTGGCCTTGATTTTATCACCTCTTTAAAACCGATAGAATACAATATGAAAGAAGGCGATGACAGGATTCACCTCGGCTTTTCTGCTCAGGATATTGAGGCAATCCTTGGCAATAAATACAGCATCCTTGGAAGAGGGGAGGATAAAGACCACAAGCTCTCCCTCCGCTACACTGATTTCATAGCACCGCTTGTAAAGGCTGTGCAGGAGCTCAAGGTTCAGAAAGAGGAGGAAATCTCCGGGCTGAAAGAGCAAATCGCAGAACAGCAGGCGCAGATTGTGGCATTACAGAGACAGCTTGAATCAGTCATGGCAGCCTTAAACAGGACAGGGCGTCATCTTGTTTCTGAGACGGACACAGGACATTCAGAGAGGGCCGGGATTGAGACGAAGGAGGGCGCTCTTTTGCTGGTGAGCAGCCCCCGTTAAGGTTTGTGACAAAAGGGTGAAATAGTTTTTTGTAAAAGGGAACGACCC
>MGRL01000074.1:0-21619 GCA_001798165.1 Deltaproteobacteria bacterium RIFCSPHIGHO2_02_FULL_43_33 | reverse complement strand
AGGGAATTAAAGGGAGGGGGAGAGGGTAGGGTGAGGGGAATAAAATAATATAGGGGTTGTCCCTTGGTTTTCGATAGCAACATTTTATCGTCTCTTACAAAGCCACACACACCTTGACAGCTGAGAAAAACAGAGCTATATTATTACTATAAGGATGAGGCGGAAGTTTATGAGGAGGTGATATATATGTTGGCACTCAGAAAATGGAGCCCTTTAAAAGAGCTCTCCACCCTTCATCAAGAGATGGATGAACTCTTCAAAAGAACATTTGGCACAAGAGGCGGCTTGACCAGCAGCCTTCTGAGAGAGACATGGTATCCGGCTGTAGAAAGCTATATGAAAGAAGGGAATATAGTAGTCCGTGCTGAACTTCCGGGTATTGATCCGAAAGATGTAGATATCTCTGTAGTTGGCAATGAGCTCATCATTAAAGGCGAGAAGAAGACTTCTAAAGAGGTAAAAGGCGAAGATTATATCTTATGCGAAGCAGGTTATGGTTCATTTGAGAGAATCATAACACTCCCAGAAGGTGTAAAAACAGATAAGGTCAATGCCACTTATAAAAACGGCATCGTGGAGATTATGATGCCTTGTGAGAAGGCTGCGCTCCCAAAGAGGATACCTATTGAGGTAACAGGCGCCGAAGAGAAAGCTAAGAAGGCAGCATAATGAAACCCAACAATTGTAAGTTAAATACCTTCCGCCTCATCCCGAAGAAGTAAAACCCCGTTAAAGAATCTGGGCGGGGTTTTTATTTATAACCTTTTTTTACCCTGCCAGAGATAAGAGGGTTTTTATTTTCAAGGGGAAACTTTATACTGACAATAGTCCCTTTGCCTTCCCCGCTATCAACAGTAATATCAGCTTTATGGTCCTGGATTACCTTATACACAATGGTCAACCCCAAACCTGCGCCGGCCATCTTGGAGGTATAAAAGGGATTAAAGATATTTTTTAACTCTTCTCTCTTTATGCCGCAGCCTGTGTCTCTAATTATCAATTCCAGATAACCGCTTTCATAAGGGAGGGTCTTTATCTCTATCTCTCCCTCTTTATCTATAGCCTCTATAGAGTTTTGCAGTATATTAAGGAAAGCCTTTTTAAGATTGGCCTTGTCTATCATCACCAAAGGAGGGGCCGGCATAAGAGAAAATTTTACATCTATTGCCTTTGCTTTCATCACATCCTTTATATCTTCCGCAGCCTCTCTTATTACATCATGTATATTCCCTTCTTGCATATCAGAGGTCTGGATTTTTTTGTATTCATCTATCCTTCCTACCATCGCTTCTAATCTTTCTATCTGATGGATAATAATATTGATATGGCTGAGGAGCTGCTCGTCTGTTACCTTTTCTTTGATACGTCTTGCCAAGCCGCCAATTGTCATAAGCGGATTCCTGACCTCATGGGCTATACCATCAACCATCCCGCCGAGGGCGGCAAGCTTTTCCATCTCTGTCAGTTGTGCCTGGAGCATTCTTATATGCAGGAGAGACCTTATCCTGGCAGAAAGTTCAACAAGACTGAACGGCTTGCAGAGATATTCTTCTGCCCCAATATCAAGCCCTAAAACCCTATCTTCAATTTCACTCTTGGCTGTAAGCATAATGATAGGGATATATTTTGTTTTCTCGCTTGCCTTGAGCCTTCTGCAAACCTCATACCCATCCATCTTCGGCATCATTAAATCCAAAAGTATTATGTCAGGATTGAAGCTTTCAACCTTTTGAAGAGCCTCAATGCCATTATATGCAACATCTGTCTCGTAACCATCAACTTCCAGTTTTAAGGTTAAAAGTCTTACATTAGTCTCATCGTCATCTACGACCAATGCCCTGATTTTCTTCACTGCTCTCTCTCCCCTTCTTTCTGCAGAGGCATCTCCTTTTGCAAAAGTCTCTCTCTTTCTAATGAATACATCTCTAAGTTATTTTTGTCTCCTAATTCATTGTATATCTCTATTATCTTCTCAAGGGTTTTTACTGCCCTTCTATTATCGCCCCTGCTATTATCAACCGCATATGCCCTCAGAAAAAAATCCAATGATAGTTTTATATCGCCCTCTTTGAGGCTCAAGACTCCAAGGCTAAACAGGTCAAGGGAAATCTTAGCGCCCTTATCAGATTTTTTATCAATTAACAGTGCGCTTTCATACAATTCGCCTGCCTTTCTATAATCTCTCTTTTGCAGGGAAATATCCCCCAATCCCCTGAAAGAATCGGCAGCATCTATCACAAATCCATAACCCTGATTTGCCTTCAAGGCATCATTAAATATCTTTTCTGCCTCTTCCAGCCTATTGCTGTCTTTATATACTGTTCCCATAATATTCAGTTTGCTGCCTGTAGTGCGATAACCCTCTTTGCTATCTATCGCCACAGCCTTTTCCAAAATATCTATCGCATCCTTATTCTTGCCGATTAAATAATAGTATCTTCCCAAACTCGCATATGCCTCTGAGATAATAAGCTGGTCATTAAGATTTAATCCAATCTTCATTGCCCTCTCCAGCACTGACTTGGCATCATCAAATCTATCTATTGCAAGATATACCCGGCCAAGATTTAAGAGGCTTATAGCTGCGCCTTTTTGATTGTCTACACCCGCATTTAATTTAAGCGACTTCTGGAATGCAATGAGCGCTATCTCATAATTCCCTGCCTCAAATGCATCAACGCCACGCTGATTGAACTCTATGGCCTCTGCCTGTGTTTTCGGCATTTCTATTTTTTTTGAAGAAACGCAGCCGTAGAAGAAAGTAAGCAGCAAACAGTAAGCAGCAAACAGTAAAAAGATTTGAGATTTTGAATTCGTAATTCGTAATTCGTAATTCGTAATTGTCTTCTTCATCACTCTCTCTTCCCTGAACCTTCCAGAGGCACAAGCTTCAATTCCTCTTTGGGAGGCACCATGGTATTTATCGGCCATGTATCCTTTGCCCCTTGAATAATCTCTCTGGTGTCATTCAATGTGCCTTCTGCGTTTTCCAGCATATCTTTTATATTGCCGCTTTTCCTGGAAAGGACGTCTGAAAACTGCTTTACATCGTCCATTACTTTATCAACCTTATCTAAAACCTCGGGAAGTTTTCTTGACGCCTTCTGTGCATCTTCAGTCACTGTATTAAGCTTGTCAATAACAGGCATGGCCTTATCTCCAACAGCGCCGAGTTTTCCAAACGCAGAAGTCGCCTCTTGAACCGTATTCTTTGCCTCCTTTAACACCTCATCAAGATTTCTCTTTGTCTGCAGCAGGCCTTCGGTCAGTTTTTTTATATTCGCAATAGATTTTTTTATGTCGCCATCAGGATTATTGATATAGCTTATAGTCTCCTTAACCTCCTGCAGAACCGGCTTGATCTCCTTTGCAAGCTCTTCAATGCCGCCAACCTTTTCAAAAGGAAGCTCTCCGCCTTCTGCAATCACCTTCCCTGAAGATGGACCCACAGTAATCTCAATCACGGTATCGCCAATCACTCCTTCTTTCAGCATCCTTGCAACAGAGCCTTTTCGTATCCATTTTTGATACTCTTTATTTATCTCCAGATTTATCTTTACCCGTGCCTCATCGGTAAGCGAAAGAGACTTAATCTTACCGATTTTAAATCCGGACAATTTTACAGGCATACCTTCCATAAAACCGCTGCCGCTGTCAACATTAAAAAATATCGCATATTTCTTGGTGAATATCCCTCTCTCCTTTCCCATGAAAAAAAAGATAGCTGTTAGCATCACAATAACAATAAAAACAAAGACACCAACCTTTTTTTCCAGATTCTTAAACCTTGGGTCTTTTTGCTCTACCTTTTCTATCATCACTGCACAAGCCTCCTGTTTTCTATCCTTAATACCCTATCTAACGTCATATCTTTCAAATCCTGCTCATCATTGGCTATCATAATGCTTAATCTCCCCTTCCCCTGCCTCTGAAACTCTTCTGCAAACCTCAAGAGCTGCAGGCTCTGTAACCTGTCCAGCCCTTCCAAGAGTCTGTCGTATATCATTATCTCCGGGTCAAGCGCCATTGCCCTGGCAAGCGCAATAGTTTTTTTTGTATAAAACGGCAAAGGCCCCGGAAGCGCCCATATATCACCTTTGTAGCCTACATGGTTGAGCAGAGAAACTGCCTTCCCCATTATACCGTCATCAGTCAAGTCCGTATGATATTGGAGAGGCAGTATAATGTTTTCAATTACCTTAAGGTTGCTTATAAGCGCAGCATTCTCAAAGATAACGCCTGTCCTCTGCCTCAATCGATAAAGTTCTATCTGCTCAATCATCCAAATATCTTTATCAAATAGCGAAACCCTGCCTCTCTGCGGCTTATCAAATCCTAATATAAGCCTTAAGAGTGTAGTTTTGCCGTATCCAAGCGGCCCTATAATTGCAACCCGTTCGCCTTCATAAAACTCAGCATTAATCCCTTCAAATACCGCATTGCCGTCAACTGCGTAATAAAGGTCATTTATCTCTATCAATTTAGCCATAACTACAGTCTTAAGAGTCTACGGGTATAACAAGCCTAAAGTTTTTGAGCTTGCAGACTGTTTTTACATAAAGAATATTGCTGTTATTACCCCATCCACAACAAATACCAGGAACAAACTGCTTATTACAGCCTGTGTAGTTTGCTGCGGAATCTCTGTTATTGACCTCCCAACCCTCAGCCCGTGAAACGTGGCAACAGCGCCTATGATAAGGCCAAAGATTATGCTTTTCAAGAGCGATGCAATAATATCCATGAAGCCCATTGTTTCCAGCACGCTGGACACATATACGCCAAAGGTTATGCGCTTGCCGAAACCGGCCAACAAGTACCCGCCGAGAATTGTTATGAGTTCAAAATAAAAGGTCAGAACAAAGGCAGACACAGCGGTCCCTATTACCCTCGGTGCGACAAGGTAGCGCTTCGGCTCTATGCCCATAGCCTCAAGGGCGGTAACCTCATTATTCACCTGCATTGAGCCAAGCTCTGCAGCCATAGCTGTCCCGCTTCTTGCTATAATAATTATAGCAGCAAATACAGGGCCAAGCTCCCGTATAACTACCCAAACCAATATCTGCCCTATAAATCTCTCGCCGCCAATCAGCGGAAGTATGCTTATGACCTGCGTAATAATGATAATGCCGAAGATTACAGCAATCCAGGAGATGATGTAAAATGCCTCAATGCCTGTAAAATAAATCTGCTTATAAATGACCTTAGATACAGCCCTTCTGCCTGTGGTGAGATTAAAAAGAAGTGTGTTTACAGAGGATATTATGAAACAACCTATCTTATATAGGTCGTAGATAAACGATAAGACTGCTTTACCGAGAAAATCAAATATAGCCATTGTTGCATACGTAATACTTTAACAAGCTGTTGAAAAGTCTTCAACAGCCTTGATTACACTGATTTAAAAAAATGATTACACAGATATTTCAAGGGGTTTTAATCTGTGTAATCTTGTCTTTTATCTGTGTAATCAGAGGTTGTTGAGTTTTTCAACAAGCTCTTAAACAACAGGGGGCAGGGTTGGGGTCTGCCCCCATATCTTTGCATGATACCAGGATTAAAACCCTGCCCTTACCATCAAGAACGGACCTTTTAATTTAAAATCCACCTTATCATCGCCGTCTTCTACCTTTAAATCAAATACCCTGTAACCGCCGGATATAGTTACAAGTGGAATTGGTTCAAAATTTATAAGGGCCTCTCCATCTATCAGATGGTTGCCGTTGTATGCTATGCCTGTTACCTCTGCGCCAACAGTGAATAAGAACGGCAGGCCGATCTGCGCTCCAAGCCCAACAGTAGGAATAGGCGCTGTAACTGAATAAGATTTATCAATGCCGGGGGCATTAAGCCGTGCATCTATATCAAGCACCTTAACATCAAAGATAATGCCAATCTTGTTGCCCAGGGTGTCAATAATGTCATACCTGTATCCCAGCCTCTGATAGAGAATATCCAAGCTTGAGTCAACCTTTGTGCTGGCGCTATACGTTTTTCCTTGGAAATTTATAGACTGCGTTATGGTCTTGCTGCCATCCCATGAAAGCGGCATATAGGCATACCGCAGATGATGGCTGCCCAGATTCAGGTCAACCCTTGCCTCCCAAAAATTCTTTTTATCATCCATCCCAAGTGTGTCTACCAGATCAATCTCTGTGCCAACAAGACTCGCATCCGTCACCTTCACCTTGGAATCAAGGCTTGTAAACCAATACCTGCCCTCCACATGCACAATGGCCTCGGCATTTGAATACGCAAAAAGCGAGAGTGCGGAAACAACCATAAGCAATAAAATCTTCTTCATGCATACCTCCTTATTTGTTTTTTTACTTTACACCTTACACTGCACAAATAACAGATTCAATACTTCTAAAACCCCACCCGAACCATCACAAATGGCCCTTTCAGGGTGAAATCTATTTTATCATCCTTATTCTTTACCTGCACATCAAATACCCGATAGCCGCCAGAGATGCTTGCAAATGAAACCGGATTGAAATTGAGAGAAGCCTCCCCATCTACTAAATAATTTCCACCGCCGTATGCAACACCTGTAACTTCTGCACCAAGAGAAAATGAAAACGGCAAACCTATTTGTGCGCCGAATCCAATGGTCGGAAGAGGTATCGTAGCCGAGTAAGATTTGTCAACATCAATTGTTTTTGCCCTAAGATGGGCATCCACATCAAGCAATTTAACATCAAAGATGATGCCAAACTGATTATTGAGCCTATCAACAATATCATACCTGTATCCCAGCCTATGATATCGTATCTCTAAACTTGACTCTACATTCGCATCGGCGGTATATGTCTTTCCTGCAAAATTTATAGAATTGGTTATATTTTTCTGCCCTTCCCATAAGAGCGGCATATAACTGTATCTGAACTTATGGTTCCCGAGTTCAAGGCTTAATCTTGCTTCCCAAAAATTCTCTGTATCATCCACCCCCAGGGTATTTAATGCATCAACCTCTGAACCAATCGTGGCGCCCTCTGTCACCTGTATCTCTGAATCAAGCTTTGTAAACCAGTATCTGCCTTCCACATGGACAACAGCCTCAGCAGGCGAATAATATGCACTGAGCGACACAACAAAAACAGCAAACAGCAGCAAAAATCTTTTCATCCATCTACCCCCTTAAAACACAAGTTATGGGCAACAGGCTATAGGCAGTAAATTTAAGTTTTCCTACCTATTCCCATTGCCGCGCGCCTATCACCTCTTGCCTATTTTTGAAATCCTATATACCTCATTTTTACATTAAAGTCATCAAAATTTATGAGCTTCAAGCCCTTTTTCTTTGAAAGGCTGGCAGCAAGATAAACGGTCTCCTCAGGGTATTCCACGCTAAACTCGCCGAGGCCGTCTTCTTTTACGCCTGTTGCCCATGCTATGCCCTGGAGGAATTCTTTTATTGTAAGATTAATATTTACATCAGCGACACTATCTATCAATACCTTGACCTTCTTACTGTTTTCCTGAAGATGTTTGGTAATGGCATCCTGTATTTTTTGAGAAACCTTTTCTTTCAGATTATTGACCGCATCATAGGCAGCATCCTTTATAGTAGCGCCTGCACCCTTGTCCTGCTCAAAACCGCTGGCAATAATCTGCCTCGCTCCCTTCCCTTTTCCTGCAATAAGGCGGTAGGTAAGCCGCGCAGTAACTACATTGTAAGGAAGCTTCATTCCACCGCCGATATCTTTCCCTTCCTCGCCGGTAACCGTGGTATCTATCTTTCCGATAAGTATTACATTGGAGAGATATTTATAGACAAGCCCTCTGAGCGCCAAAAAACTATTAGACTTCATGGCCTGTTCTATCTGATTTATCGTTAAAGAATGCGGATCGCCGGCAACATCATAAACCTGATAACCTTGGGAGGCCATACTATTTACAATGCCTTCAACCAACGCATTTGACTCATCCACCTCTCCGTCCGGAAATTTTGCAGGCACAAAAACCGTGACTGATGTGTTTCTTGCAAGTTCAGCAATCGCCTCTTTTGCGCTGGACGGTACAACTGATGCGCTTATCCTCACCCAATAAATATCTGCCTTCTGGCCTTCTCCCTTTACCTGAAAATCACGGACACTGCCGCCAACCTTCTTCTTTATCGACTCATCCATTACAGCAGCATCCTGAACAATTGTCTGCGATTTTACTTCAACACCAACCGCCTTTTCTATTGCATCCCATTTAGCCCTGGCAATCGCCTCAAGTTTTGCAGACGGCACATCCCCTTCAACAATTGCCGCCTCCCCTGATGCCTCTACTGGCGCGTTCTTCTTGCCTTCCTGGGCAAGAGCGGGAACAGTTATAAAAATACAGAATAGTATTCCGGCAAATAATGGTCTTATAAACATGGTTTGCTCCGGCTGTAATGATTTGTCTGCATACAATTTAATCCCCCTTATTCCTCCTTTAGCAAAAGAGGATTCAGGGGGATTCGTCTGTTTATATTTGCAGACTCATGGAGACTAATCTCAAATTGCTCTTTCTCTTTCAGCAGTTATTTCAACACAAATACAACCTTAGCGCCTTCCAGAAAGTTTGCCTTCTGGTTGGAGGTAAATATATTGGCCGCATCATCACCGCTTACCTGAACATCAGTAAACTTTACTACCCCTGCTGCCTTGACTACAAGGGGGTTTTTAGCGCCCCTTTCGGAAAGCAGAGCCTTTGCCTTGCCCACATCATTTGTATAATCGCCTGCGCCGCGTTCAACAAGGATATTCTGGGCGATCTTGGTCGGGTCATAAAGGATTTCGCCGTTCTGTGCCAATATCCTGTTTATCAAGGCAGGCTTAAATGCATGCTCTTTTATATCCAGTATGAGCGCATCATACGGCTGCAACGGCTCAACAGGCAGCGCGGCAGGAGGCGCATATGCCGGAGCAGTCGGCTGCGGAAGTGTGGACAAAATCTGCGGCAAAAGCTGGCCGTTTAATCCATCAGCGCCGTCAACCTTTATAGCAAGATAAACCACGGCAATGCCTGTAAGGGAATCGTACGCATCATAGATAATTTGAGCGCCCTTTATCATCCCCTCTACTGTGCTCCTTATCTGGTCTGATTCAAGCGCCATATCTTTGACGGTAGTCTGACCTGTTACTATTACGCCGTTTAACACCTCTGCCATATTCCTCTGCGCAACAACTGTTGCCGCCCTTTTGGCAGTAAGCATCTTTTCTCCAGGTGTAGCAGCATCTTTCCTAGGCAACCCTTCTCCCTTTATCACTAATCCACCTTTTATAAAGGCCTGCGTGATATTGGCAACCTCTTTAGGCGGCTGCTCTGCCATTGCAAGAACCGGCATCGCCAAAAACAGAAACGCAAATATAATTATAAACCTTTTCATAGAAACCTCCTTTTGAATACAGGTTGAGGTTAAGGTTGAGGTTGAGAAAAACCTATTATTTATCTTTCCTTAACCCTATTATTTATCTTTCCTTAACCTTGACCTCAACCTTGACCTGTTTTTAATATATATTCATCTTCTGCCTTAATACCCTTATAGCCAAAATCGCCTCAGCGCCATCAAGCAGGTCGTTTACCCTGAAATCTCCTGAAAGCTCAGGCTCCATAAGCCCCCTTGATGTCATATTCATTACCGCATTATACCAGGGGGCTGTAGGCAGCACATCAGGGAATGGCGACTTTTCCTGGCCAAAATATGCTGTAGCAATCTTTTCATCGCCTGTAAGTTTTACCAGCACATCCTCTAACACAAGGGCAAATTCCTTTCTTGTTACTCCGTTATCCGGCTTAAAGAGATTTGCCTTTGTTGTCTGGTCATATTGAGGTTCAAGCCCTCGAATGCCCCACTTCATCATAATGAGCGCTTCTTCCTTAAAGTGGTGGTTTAACACATCTGCTGGCGTGAATTCTGCCTTGAGTTTATCAATCTCGCTCTTTACCGGTACCCTTCCTGCAAACAGCTTATCTATCTTGAGTTCATCCGCAAGGAGAGCAGCCATATCTCCCCTGTTTACAGACTCCCTCACAGCTATCTCCTTACCGACATCACCGAGGGTAATTCCGCCCATTGCCCGGACAATCTTATCAACCCTCTTCCATCCCTTGTCTGCCTTTTCATTCCATTTGCCTTCTTTCTTCATGTTGAGGACATCGCTGAATTTATCCCTCGCCTTTTGAAACTCTCTTGATTCAAGATAGGCAATGCCCATTAAATATGGCGCAGCCTCTTTGCCGTCATAATAGAGGAGCTTGCGCTCATCCACATTCAGCTTCATCGCATCCTTAAAGTGGTCTTCTACATCGCCCAACCAGTCTTTAAATCTTAAGGCTGTATCAACTCTCATGCCCGCAAGATGGTATGCAAACTTGTCCTCGGATGTACCTGCACGTTTCTTTGCATGTTTGAGATGTTCCATTGCCTTACCGGTATCTGTCTGACGATAGCCCGGCTCCTTCTGCGCCTTTGCCTTTTCAGCATTGATTATGGCCAGACCGCTGTGCGCAGGGCTATAGCTTTCATCGCAGTATAATGCCCTTTCAAACTTCGTCTCTGCATCCTGAGTTTTTCCCTGCTCCAGAAGCTCCATACCCCTCACATAATGATGGGGTGGATTATCCTCCGGCGTTGTGCATTTTGCAACATGCCTTGCGCAGCCGGCAGCAAGGGTGAGACCTAAAAACAACAACCAAACCACATTCAGTCTTTTCATATCTACACCTCCTTTTTAAAATATAGGTTGAGGTTTAGGCTGAGGTTAAGCAGAGACATTTTTTTGCTCAACCTTATCCTCAACCTCAACCTGCCTCTACTTTATCTCCCTTACAATATCCCCAGCCTGAAAACCAACACCTGATGATACTGTGCCTTCTGACACCTTTTCATTCTGATGACTTGTAAACATTACCTCGCCGATCTGTTTTTCTCTTTTGCCTATCACCTTGCCTGTATCCGGGTCTACCAGGTCTGCGCCCGGCCTATAAACAGCAAGCTTCACACCAGGCTCAAGTTTTGATTTGGTCCCACCCCTGAATATTATTGTCTTGCCCTCCACCATCAATACCTTACTCTGAAACGGCCTCCTATTTAACTCATTTATCATCTCACCCATGGCCTTGGTAAGCGCATCTCGCAAAGCGCCATCTCTCAGCCCCACATCAGTGCTTGACTTTGAACCAAAACCCAGCACGCCGCCTGTCTTTTTCCTGTATTCGCCCATACCCGACTTCTGTAAAAGCCTCTTGCCGGTAGCGATATCCACCAGGCCGTAGTCAACCTGAACCCTTGCCACCTGGGTCTTTGACTGGGCAACAAGTATATCTGACCCTTCCTCAACCTCTGAATATGCCGTAATAGAACCAGACACACGGAAATCAATGGCTTCAAAACCCTCTGCCGCATCTTTCTTGCCCTTCTTTACTGCGCCTGTCTGCTGGAGTTTAATCATCTCTTCCTGTTCCCTCATTTCATCTTCGGTAAGCATAATCGGCTCAAGACCTGCTGATTTTACCAGTGTTGCCAACGTATCCGTTGCCGGCTGCTCCAGCCCGGGCGTCCTTGTCTTATTCTTAAAGGTGATAATACCTATGGCATACTCAGGCCCTGTGTAGTTTAATCCGGCAGCCTCCAGCCTTTCACCCTCGCCTGTGAGCGTTGTATCCTTTTTCACCGCCCCTGTCATTGTCGGCGAGCAGCCATAAAAAACAGTGAACAGTGATAAGTAAACAGCTAAAAGCAAATGAAATAAATATTTTTTAAACTGTTTACTCCTGACTCCTGACTCCTGACTCCTGACTTCTTTTCTTTTCATTTTATACCCTCCTTTTTCAGTTTTATATTTACTATTACTTAGCCCTAAAATCAAGGATTCTGTTCCATCCCAAAAATAGACTTTTATTTTTGGGGAAACCTGCAAGTTGCCTGCCAGACGAGGCAGAGGCCATTTTTGCGACGAGCCCTCCCCCTGTCCCCCTCCGTGAGGGGGACAGGGGGAGGATACGGTGAGGAGCAAAAATGCGCCGATAACGAAGTATGGCAAGCATCCGCCTAAGGCGGACGCAGGGTTGTAAAATAGCGAGGTTTTTAATCGCTATTTTACGGTTCCATAAATATCTCCATCATATTAGCCGCCTTTCCATAACCCTGCGGCACTTCAAAAAGATTTCTTGGCGGGCTGCCAAGCCTGATATTTTTCAGCTCAACAACAGTCTTTGCGTCCTTATTCTCCATTTCAGCCCTTATTACAAATCTGTCAATATCCTTTGCCTCCCACAGATAACCTTCTTCTGTATTGCCGTCTTTATAGGTAATCTTCACCTGATATTTATCGCAAGGATGGCCGTCTATGGTCTCTGAACCAATCTTCTTTTTTTCTATCTTTGGCCTCTCACCATCCGCTTCTTCCTTAATAGTCAACTCCATGTATTTATTTTTTTCAGGATACAATATATAATCCAACTTAAGGTCAGGCCTTGTTATGAATACATTTTTGCCAAGGCCAGGCGGCATCTCTCCGCCCTTTGCCTTTAATGCCTTAGCCATATCAACTTCACTTCGGAATTTATCTCCAAGTTTTGCGATCCTTGAGTCAAATATCATCTTGTCATTATTTGACTTCATGACAGAGGTCATAATCATGAGTGCTGTAAAATCCCGTTTGCCGAACTCAAAATAGCCTGGCACGCTAAACTCAGGCATTTTAGGCTCTGGTAGAATTCCAGGCAATGGCTGGACAGCAGCAACAGTTCCTCCGCACCGCTCTGAACCAGGGCCGACAGGAAGGGTGTCTATTATCCGCTCTATCATTACATTTGATTCCCTCTCCAAAAACGTGCCTGTAGCCTTTTTAATTGCCTTTTCTGCAAGACCGGCTGCAAGGGCGCCCATAAACCCATACTGTTGGCCCATAGCCTCTGCAGGCGGAAGGTCGTGCCACTCTGATAGGCCGCTGTAAACAGCAGCATCCGTCTTTTCTCTTTTATCCTGCGCCTTGCTTAAACCAGAGGCCACATCAGCCACTGCACCTGCATTACCTTTAGTCATCCTTGTTTCACTCTTAACCCCTTGCCCCTTTCCCCACATAACCTGTCCGGTTTTTGCGTCAATGAGCTTGAAACCAGCCCTGGCCCTTCTTATATTCAAAACCCCTGTGGTCTTTTCTTCAAAATTATATAAATCTCCGTATACCACGCCGTCAACCCCAAGCATTTTCCCCAATTCCTGAGGATTTGTCATATCAAGCTGGCTGCCGAGGGTGATACCCATTTCGTCCTTGAGTATCTGATTTACTTCCTGGATAGGTTTGAAAATATAACATCTTTCAGTTAATTTATTTGCAAATATCTCTCTTACTGTCTCTGGCCCTTCAACATCATTTGTATGGTTAGCCATAGGAAGCACTGCCACAGTTTTTATCGGGTTCGCAGGGTTAGGCTGAACATAGTGCCGTGGTAGAGCGCAACCGTAAAAAACAGTAAACAGTAGTAAAAATAAAAAATGAATCGGGGAATCGGAGAATCGGGGAATCGGGGAGTAGTTTTCTCCGTTTCTCCGTTTCTCCGTTTCTCCGTTTCTCTTGACCCCTGACTCCTTACTCATAACTCGCTCCATACACTCACCCCTTTCTATTTACAATTGCCAATGCGGCGCCCTTTTATATGCTGCACCATCTGCATTGAGCCATGGCTTGAGCTTTTGCCCTGCACCTGCACCTTCATCGTCGCCTCATAGCTGTCGCCTTTGTAGATAATCTCTCCTGTGCCGCTCGCAGCGTCTTTTCCCTTGCACTGCATAGACCATGTTGCCTTATTGCCGGATAATTTATAATCTGTAACTTTGCAGTCTTCATTGCTCTTTGGAACAGTATTCTTATTGTCTTCCAATTCCTTCTTGGTATAACAATGGGTCTGCTTTATCGGCTGGCCGCCAAAAGGCATGCCTGCAGGCATCCCCGGCATCTCCATAGTTATTGTAATTTCCCATAGGCCGTCATGCACATTCGGCCCTGCGGCAAAAACAACTACAGAAAAAGCAAATATACTGAGGCAAAAAAACAGACCTGCCTTTTTCATAATCTCACCTCTTATCTTATTTTTTCTCTACAAAGGTATTTGATACATCTACCTTAGCTCCGCCGAGTATAACGATTCCCCTGTTATTTATCAATGAATTATCGGTGACAACGTTCCTGTACCACTGCTCCCTCCGCACCTCTGATTTATCATCCGGTGGAGAGTAGTAAACACCTTCCTTTTCATTGTGCGTGTAGTAGTAGATAGTAGCGCCAAGCTGAAGTTCTGATGCTGTCGCCCGCCTGATAGTTTTGAAAAATTTGCCCCATTTTTTGCTGCCGTCATTATACATTAAAAACTCTGCCTCATTATTTGTCTTGGTAGGCTGCGTAACCATTTTACCTACATATCCCCACTTATAATTAGGAAAAGCGCCGTCAAATACGATATATTCGTCTGCCTCAAAAAGAGAGACAGCCTGAGATTCAGAAACTGGCTGCTGCGCCGGGGCTGTTGAAGATGACGGCGCCTCTGTTGCCTTTGCAGGCGGCGCTATCGCCCCTCCAAAAGTTATCTCAATAGTGTTCGTTGTTGCGCCTGTCACCTTTAATTTCGGTATATCGGCAAATTTCTTTTTTGCAATCTCATCTGCCAATTGCTGGGCATTGCCTTTGTAATCCACTTCAATTAAGGCTGCTCCACCCT
Organism: Deltaproteobacteria bacterium RIFCSPHIGHO2_02_FULL_43_33; assembly: GCA_001798165.1. Taxonomy (GTDB): domain Bacteria; phylum Desulfobacterota; class GWC2-55-46; order UBA9637; family UBA9637; genus UBA10170. Next base: position 6,922 of record MGRL01000074.1, on the reverse strand, counting down.
CCATGCTCCTTTGATAAATTGCATTAATACCCCTTATCTGCGTCTTTATGGCATCCTTAAAGCCTGTCAGATCAGAATATTCTTCAATACCCCGCACTGTTATCTGAATAAGTCCGCCTGCCTGTACCTCTTGAGTCCACTTGGCAGTAATCTGGTCTATCATCTTGCCTGAAAGTTCTTTTGCAGCCCTTTCCAATGCCTCTGTGCCGCCTGTCACCTCTGAAATATGTCTGCTCACACCGTGGCCTCTTGCTGACGCCAACACAGCGCCGGTATCCACGCGAACAGCCGATGCTGTAATATCAGCAAGATATGAGCCGACATTACTGCCGGATGTCCTCGGGCCTTCCTTAGCCATGGCCTTCCCCTTTATAACAACCTCTGCGCCAAGCTTCCTCCCTATCTCCTTTGCCCCTACATCTGTCAAATCAGCCATTCGGTATGCATTTGATATCTCAATCTTGCCTGTAACTGCAGAGGCGTCAACAATATTGAACCCCTTGTTTATAAACTCTTCTTTCAAGGCAGTTTCAGACGCTGTCATATCAACATGCTGGCCCACTGCCTTTACATCACCCCACCAACGCCACCAGAATATATACTCCTGGCCTATATTCTGCTCGGCAATCATAAATAAAACCCGCGGTTTCTCTACCCGTGCATGCAAAAGCCCGAGGGCAGCCAGATCGTCTTTAAGATTTTCAACCGCCACAGTGGCAGATATGGCAACCTCATAGAGATTTCCCTTTGCCCCGGAGCTTATCACATCATATTTCTGGATATACCCCTGAGTCTTGGTAAGGACATTATCCCGTATAACCTGATAGTCCTGAACCATGGTCTCAGCCGTCACCATTGTCCCCACTGCCTGCTCAACAGCCTTTCGCATGGCATCCTGAATAGCCATGTCCCTTGCCTTTGCATCATTGCCTGCGCTATAAGGCGCAACGCCTGTAACATTGACAACCTGCGGCTCGGCATACGAGGGCTGCTGAAACAGGAGAGCCACTGAAGCTGTTATCATGATAAACAAACTAACCAATCTGTTATGCATAATTATTTTCCACCTCCATTATGAGTATATGTTATACAGAGCGTCATAACTTCGCATACCTGCGTTGCTCCTCGGCTCGTCGTTGCGGCGTATACTTAAAATACGCCTCACTCCTCACCTTCGTCGCGCCTTGGTCTGCTTTGTTCTAACGCTCTGTATGCTGTTCTATTTATGTCGCTGTGTATAAAAACATGACGTCCTTATCATTCAATGCCAGTCAGGACTGCTCCCTTGAGTAAGTTTCATAGACTGCCTTGTTTTTAAATCAAATATATAGAGCCATGATTTTGATTCGCCTTCATGAGCGGTGCTATTCACAGGGCCGCACGAATAAACCAACTTTTTGGAGTCAGGGCTCCAAGACAATTCCCCGCCGCATCTCATATCCGCTTCCTTATCTAAAAGAAAAACTTTATAGCTGCCCCTTCTGATATCATGGATTAATAAGATATCTTTTGGTGTAATATGCTTCATGTAAGCTGCCTTTTTGCTGTCTTTTGACCACGAAGGTTTTCCTGATTCATACTGCCTTGTTTTTAATTCTTTCTGAGCGCCTTTAACAGTATCCACCAATATAATCTTTTTCTCATTATCATAATAAAGCAATAGATATCTGCCGTCTGGCGATGGAAAGGTTCCGAACAACCCTTTATTTTTTTCTAACCACTCTCGCAGTTTCTTGCCGCTTTTCGTTTCTCCCTTTGCCGGCCTTTCCAATTCCTTATTATCCTTTATTGGACTCACATCCTGCAATGTCCCGGCGCTCTTGAGTGTCTTTTTCTTATCAATTGCCATTTCTATAATATTTTCCTGCATATTGCCTTGAATAGCAGAGCTAAAATATATTGCATTGCCATCACTGCTCCAGTGCGGTTCTGTGGAGCTCCCGTTATTGGTATAGGTCAGCCTACTCTGATTTTTACCATCCGCATCCATGATGTAAATCTCAAAATTTTTGTGATTGCCCCTGACAGAGGCAAAGGCAACCTTTGTCCCATCAGGAGACCACCGCGGCCGGAAATTCCTGCCTGTTTCTGTTAAGGATATTATTTTATTGTCTTTCCCTTGCATTACCTTAATTTGATTATCCGGCGCTGTAAAAACAATGTTCCCGCTAAATTCAACATGCTGAATATCCTCAGCATATAAGCTTACTAAATTGAAAGCAAGGTTTATAAATAACAGCGCTGACAAAAAGGCGGTTAAGGATTGTTTTTTTACCATCATAAAACATACAGATAGGTTACACTTTTATGCAACTCAAAAATAATCGTTTGAATTAACGTGCTGCATCTATCTGAGACAGCGCTGCTTTAGCGTCTATTTTCTTTATCCAGGCCTCAACTTCATTTGCCGGGCCAGATACGTTGACAGCTGCATTAAGCACAGCAGTTTTCTTTTCAACTCCGTCTTTTGGCATCTTGAGGTCAACAACAGAAAGGGTTTTTGTATCCTTAAGAGATACAGGGTCAAAGTAGATATCTATCCTGACTTTGCCTTCTTCCCCTTCCTTAAATCTAAGGGCGATTACCCCTGGTTTTTCAAAGACAACATTATCAGGGTCAATTGTCTGCGACGGATTCGAATTAAAGTTAACCCTAACCTCTATAGGTTCTTTTTTCTCAGCCTCCATCTGCTCTAAACCGGCCTGTCCGGCCTTCATCTGCATCTCTTGTGATAGCCGCATCATCTCCTGCATATCGCCTTTGGCCTGCGCCTCAAGCATCTTCTTTTTATAATATTCACCCATTTCCTTTTCGCTCTTTTTTGTCTTCTTTTCAGCGCCTCCGCCAAAACGCTGCGAGGCTGATGCGTATACAGGCCTTATCTTTCCGGAATTACTGTCTTTATAGAATTGCGTCGGCAGATTAAAGTCCTCTCTCTCTTTGACATAACCTTTGGGGGCATCTCCAAGGGATGAAAGGATTGCAACCAACTTCTTCTTAACAACAGTCACCTCATCTCTGGTAAGCCGATTTTCCTCCTCAGCCCAGGCAGCGGCATAAACCAATAGCGCTACGAACACCATAATGATAATCCCAAATCTTCTCTTCATAAAGCGCCTCCGTTTACTCGTTGAGCGAGAATTGTAAAATAAAGATTGAATATTAAAATTGCAAAATCATCTTCTCTTTGCTCCGAAAATGCTTCATATTCACATTACCGTAGCGTTGCCCTTTATGGGCAACGGTTTTTCGTTGGGGATAAACCCCAACGCTACAAAAATCCAATTTTCATGCCCTCCGCCAAAGGTGGATGAGCCAAGGCTCGTGTGGGTTTCATCTCATTTTAAAATTTTCATTCTGCAATCCTCAATTTGCAATTCGTTATTCGGAGAATAACGTTACTTCCCTTCCAGCCTTTCCAAAATGAATTTCACCTGTTTATCGCCAGGATTAAGCCTCAAGGCCTCTTTTATTGCAGCCTTTGCCTCTTCATCTTTCCCAAGCTGATACAATAATAATCCATACGCCTTTGAGAGATTTGAGTCAAGGGGAAATTTCTCTACACCCTTTTTCAAATATCCAAGCGCCTTTTCATTATCCTCCATGCCCTGATATGAAAGGGCAAGGTAGTAATATGTTGTCGGGCTTTCTTCAAGTTTTAAGGCTTCCTCAAACTGCGCTGCAGCCTTTCCAAAATTCCTTTCTCTGAAATACTTGCCTGCGCTCACCAAAAGCTCAGCAACCTTTACTTTCTTTTCTTCGAAACTTAAAAGCGAGTATGGGTTTACTATCACAGCTGCCGGCTTGCCATTGGGATATTTGTCATCTAACACAGCAGCAACCTTCATAGCGCCCTTAAATCTCATCTCTTCATAGACAACCGTTCCGAAGAAATTATTGTCAAGTTGAACTGTTAATCCCCCCTGCCCCCCTTTATCAAAGGGGGGTGTGGGAGGATTTTCAATATTTACATCATTTGCAAATATATTATTTTCCTTAATCACGGGGCTGGATTTTGTTATCTGCACGCCAATTTTGTTCTGGGTTATGTCACTCTCCCGGATTGCAGCCTGCGACGACTCAATGAAGATACCTGTTGAATTATGCCAAATTGTAGATTTAGCTATGATGGGAGAAGGTGCGCCTGTCGTATGTATACCTGTGTCATTTCCCTCCACAATTGCATTCTGAATATTAGCAGAGGTATTGATAAATCTAATTGCTGTCTTTGCGCCGCTTGCCTTTACAAATGACAGATTTGCATCTCCGCTATCAATCACCACGCCATTCCATGTGTTCTCCGGTGTCTTCGGCAAGAATTCTATCCACTCTTCCTTCCTGCCGTTTGCAGTCATCTTTCCTAAAACCTTCATAGAGGCATCTTTTTCAAATAAGAACTTTGCATCAGGCTCAATAGTCAGCACAACGCCCTTTGCAACAATCACCTCGCCCTTTACGATATAAATGCCTGCCGAAAGTGTCGTATCGGTTTTTATTTCACCTGTTAGAACTACAGGCTCCTTCTGCCTAAGCGATAGCTTTATGGCCTCTGACTGCTCCCCTTCGTTCTTTGCGCTGTCTTCTGCGGCAACCCTATAGTAATAAACATCTCCAGGCTTTATACTGTTATCAATAAATCGCTCTTCCTCAACAAAACCAGCTTCTTCATAGCCGGAGAGAGGTTTTGCGCTTCTCAAAATACGATATCCCTTTAAATCAGTTGAGGCAACCTTATTCCATGACAGCTCCAATCTGTCTATAAACGCCCTGCCGTTTAATCCTGCAACCTGCGGCGGCGGCGTAGTATCTATAGTCAGAAGCCCTGTTATGTCAACAAATGAAGATTCTTCTCCTGTTGAACGTCTCAGATACGCAATTACCGGCGCATCTTTTATATTATCACCGGGGACAGCTAAATATTCTCCGAGATATTGGCCGTCCTTTATCTCTTTCATAGGGAGTCCCTTCTTAAAACCTCCTATTTCAAACATTGCGACAAGCCCCTTTTCGCCCTCCATTGCCACCTTAAAGACCTTGCCTTTGCCAAAAGGCCCTTCCTTTACTGTTGAAACAACCTCTTTTACCAGAGGCCGAGCTATGGCCTTAAAACCTGCTGGCGAAGGAATCTTCTCATTCAGCTTCCAGCCAAGCTCATTCACAACCCTGACCCTCTGAATCTCTCTTACATTCAAGGCAGATGAAACTGCTGTAATGATCGCCCCGATAGGAGACAAAGGAACGCCGCCTTCGTGGTATCTCACGGCCTCTTTGAACCTGAAAACCTCCTCGCCTGTCCTGGCATTCACCATCCATACCTCTGCCTCAGCACCCATCTGTGAATACGCCAGTGCGTATACTTTTTTAAAGTCAGTAACCTTTCCATAGAGCAGACCATCTGCATCAAGGGCTTTTGCGGCATCTTGCGGAGCGATATCAAATACGGTCTTCCCAGTCGTTTTCTCCATCTGGGCAATCTTTTCGTCAACTATATATGGCTCTATTTTTTGGTATGGTTTTGAAGAAAAATGATTTGAAAAACTTTTTCTTACCTGGCCTGATATGCCAACCTCATCGGTATCGTTGCCAAACGGCAGGACTGCTACGGTGCGGGGAAGCTCTTTTGAAGATACTATAATCTCGGATTTTTTCTCTCCCCGCTGCGATGCAGCGCAGGCGGAAAGGAGAAAAACGACTGTAATCCATACAGAACAACGATGCATTTTTCTCATGCAAGTCAACCTCCGCCAAGCCCGATGCGTCTTCAAGATGTTTAGAGTATAGCTTGGCCTCTGATACCTGTCAAGACGCCAAACGGCTATCATTACATTCGGCGCTTAATGAACTACCCTGCGGCAAGACCGCAGGGTATCCAATCTCCCCTCCCTTGACGGGAGGGGACAAAAGGGAGGGTGAAGCTTCCAGCCAATAACCCCCACCCTACCCTCCCCCGTCAAGGGGGAGGGATAAGAGAACACCTGCGGCAAGACCGCAGGGAATTACAAGTTAAAAAAATATGAGAAGTATTTCAGGCAATCCATACGCGTTAGCAGGCTGTTGAAAAAATCTTCAACAGCCTTTGAGATTGTTGAGTTTTTCAACAAGCTCTTAGAAACTATTGCCCATTCAACTCCGAAACCGATGAAACTCTTTTATAAACAACATCCTCAAATTTTTTGAAATGTTCTGTTCCGCACTTGATTTTAAGTTTTTCACTGCCCCTTAATTCCTGTCCTTCGCCTTTTGTCTCAGCCACAAAATATATTTTCTTTTCTCCCTTGAAGACTATTGCCCAGTCGGGATTATAGGTGCCAGTGGGCGTATTTATCCTGAACCAAAAAGGAAGTTTGAAAAAGAACTCTATGTTCTCACTGCTCTCACAATCTCTGGCAAACTGATTTTCAACGGATGAGTCAAGCGGGATGTAATTCTCATAAATGGCCTTGTCCGGGTTTTTTACTGAAATGGTCGCTGTCCCTCATTTTCTCTCATTTTCTTATTTTAAATAATTCTTCCCTCTGTCTTTTCGGATAATGTGCCTGTGGCTTTTCCCCTCTTCCAAGACAAAAGAAATGTACCAGACAGAATAAATGTGCCTGCCCCGATTTTTATTTATTCTCATGCTTTGCCAAAACTGTTTTTATCTAACCAGTTTTGCATCTGCAAGTTATCAATCCTGCTAAAATGTTCTGTATTGTTTGTTATCAGTATGCAGCGATTGGCGATAGATATGCTGGCAATGAGGATAGCAAAATCTTCTATTATTTTGCCTTTTGATTTTAGATTGGCTTTAATCTTTCCAAATTCTTTAGCAGATTCTTCGCTGTCGGATAAAACAGTCAGGTTCTTTTTGAACAACTCAATTCGTTTTAGATTTTCTTCAACCTTCTTGGAATTATAAGCCCCGAAGTACAACTCGGCAAGA
>MGRL01000073.1 GCA_001798165.1 Deltaproteobacteria bacterium RIFCSPHIGHO2_02_FULL_43_33 | reverse complement strand
GATTTTTTATCTCTCGGCAAGGCGATGCATACAAAGGCCGATGATCTGGCCAATGCGGCAAAGGCAGGAAAAAGGGGCAAGGCGCTTGCAGAGCTTTCCGAGTTGATTAAAAAGTGTAATGCCTGCCACGAGAAGTACAGGCACTGATGCGGGCGGGGAAAGTATATGTCATTGATATCGGCTGAGAATATTCAAAAAGATTATAAGACAGGCGAGGTAACGGTTAAGGCGTTAAAGGGTTTGAGCTTTGAGATCGAGCCTGCCTCCTTTGTCTCTTTTGTGGGGCCGTCGGGGAGCGGGAAGACCACCCTTTTAAACCTCATAGGATGCCTTGATAAGCCCACCTCTGGTAGTCTAAAGGTTGCTGATACTGACGTCTTGCATCTCGACAGGAAAGAGAGCGCATCATTCAGAGGCAATAATATAGGGTTCATATTTCAGGACTTCAACCTGCTCCCTGTCCTCACCGTTTACGAAAACATCGAATATCCGCTTTTGATGGTTCAGTCAGTCCCCGCATCGGAGAGGAATAAAAGGGTGAATGTCCTACTTGAGGCAGTGGGAATGATCGAGCAGAGAGACAAATATCCCGACCAGATATCAGGGGGTCAGAAGCAGAGGGTTGCGGTTGCGAGGGCGCTGGTTACAAACCCCAAGCTCGTCCTTGCCGATGAGCCTACCGCCAATCTTGACCACAAGACAGCATACATGGTGATAGACCTTATGAAAAAGATGAGGGACGAGTTCAAGACCACCTTCATATTCTCGACCCATGACCAGAAGATAGTTGGTGAGGCGGAGATTATTTACATGCTTGAGGACGGAGAGTTGAAGGGGACGGACGTAAAAAAGGGTGTCGGAAATGCGTAATCTCTTTAAGATAGCCGTAAGGAACCTTCTGCGCTACAAAAGGAGAACAATTCTGACAGCCTCGCTGATAACCGTCGGGGTTGTTTTCGTCCTTGTATTTATTTCCATATCAGGGTCGTTCAAAAATATGATGATAGGGCAGATAACCGATTCGATGCTCGGTCACATGCAGGTACACAAGAAAGGGTATGTGGCATCCCTGGAAAACCTCCCCCTGACCCTGAATTTAAAACCTGAAGAGGTTAAAAGGCTGGAGGCTGTGCTCGATGTTCAGTCCAAGGTCGAGGCCTATTCGCCGAGGATAAAGTTCGGAGGAGGGTTCAGCAATTTCGCCGAGACGACAAACATACGACTTAACGGCGTTTATCCTGAAAGGGAGTTTAAAACCGTCCCCCTTCTCTCATCAAGGATTATCGAGGGAAAGAAACGGATAGAGAAGGGAGAGATAATTGTTCCCGTGCTCCTCGCAAAGGGGATGAATGTCAATATCGGGGATACGGTAGTGGTCGTTGCGACAAATAAGGACGGCTCCGTAAACGGAAAACAGTTCAAGGTTGCGGGAATACTTGAAAGCGCCGTCGGGCCTGGAGGGCGGGACGGATACATACATATCGAGGACGCCCGTGAACTTCTCAGGATGGATGAAATGGAGATAAGCGAGATAGCTGTCAGGCTTAAAGAGTTCGGCGGTCTGAACAGGTTTAACCAAAAGCTCAGCGGACTGCTTTCAAAAGAGATGAATTCCCAGGGGAAGCCCGCATTCGAGGTTCATACATGGGAAGCCCTCTCTCCCTTCTATAATATCGCAAGGATGATAGATGTAATGACATTCTTTATCAAGCTTATGCTCATAGCCATTGTCCTGATAAGCATAATGAACGTCATGATAATGGCCGTTTATGAAAGGATACGGGAGATAGGGACCATCGCCGCCATAGGCACTCTCCCCGGAAAGATACTTTCCATGTTTGTGATAGAGGGTTTCTGCCTCGGCATCGCAGGCGCAGTCATCGGTAACATTGTCGGGATTACCTTAATCCTTATACTCAACATGCTGAAAATAACCTTCAATTTTGGGCAGCAACAGGGATTAATCCTTCAGGCAAATGTAAACCCTGCCGATATTGTCGCCATATCGGTAACTGTAATAATCGTATCTGTAATCGCCAGTCTTCAGCCTGCCTTCAAGGCATCCAGGATGGAGCCGATAGAGGCGCTGAGACATGTATAAAATCATCATCACCTTTATTTTTCTGTTTTTATCAACTCCGGCCCACGCCATAGACGGCTCGGAGCTTTTAAAACAGGTTGACAGAAACCTGAACCCGGAGTCATACGAGTCTTACAGAAAGCTCATAAACATAGAGCCTGACGGCAGGAAGAAGGAGTTCACCCTGTTTACCGTCAAGAAGGGAGTGGATAAGGTCGCCTTCCTCTTTCTCGCCCCTGCCAGCGAAAAGGGAAGGAGTTCATTACGGATAGGGGACAACATGTGGCTTTATATCCCGAACGTGGGCAAGCCGATCCGCACAACAAGCCTCCAGTCCATAGTCGGAGGGGTATTCAACAACGCCGATATCCTACAACTGGATTATGCCGCTGAATACAATGCTGAACAGATAGAGGAAACAGGAGGTGAATATCTGCTGCATCTGAAGGCAAAGACAAAGACAGTAGCCTATGACAGGGTCAAGATGTGGGTTGACAAGGATAAAAAAGTCCCGACAAAAATAGAATGCCTCACAGAGGCCTCCATGCTTATAAAAGCACTCTACTTCAAAGAGATAAAGGACTTGGGCGGCGGAATAGTGCGCCCGTCCGTCATAGAGACCGACAGCCCGCTCTACAAAGGGTATAAGTCCGTTATGATCCTCGCAAAGATTAAAAAAAGGGAGTTTAAAGACGAGGTCTTCACCCTGACATTTATGCCAAATCTTGAGTCGCTGAGATAGGCGAAAAGTTGGAACTTATGCCAAAAGCCGCGCCATCAAAATCAAAGCTGTTTTTCTCATTCCTGATGCTCGGCTTGACAGCTTTTGGCGGTCCTGCCATGGTTGCATATATCAAAAAGATGTCCGTGACCCGCCATAAATGGCTTGATGAAGATACATTTAAAGACGGCGTTGCCCTCTGCCAATCCATCCCCGGCGCAACAGCCATGCAGACAGCGGCATATGTGGGGCTGCGCTCACAAGGGATAGGCGGCGCATTGCTGTCATATATCGGATTCGGGTTGCCTGCCTTTATTCTGATGCTGATGCTCGCGGCATTGTATGATCGTTCCCAGAACATCTCGCAAATCATTTCACTGTTCAATGGTCTCCATGTAATTGTAGTTGCGATCGTCGCCAATGCATTCTATATGTTCGGCAAAAGCACCATAAAGAGCTATAGGGAATCTGTTCTCTCTGCCCTGTCAGCAGCACTCTTCTGGTCAGGAGTAAGCCCATTTATGGTGATTATAGGCGCGGCACTGACAGGCATCGTTCTTTTCAGAGATGCCGAATCCCTAATCCCGTCAACCACTAACCATGAAAAGAACGGACAGATAGTGAAACAAATAGCCACACTCTTATTGATCTTGCTGGCGGGACTTACGATGCTGTATTTTGCAAATACGAACCTCTTCAAACTGGCAACGATGATGCTCAGAATAGACCTATTTGCTTTTGGAGGCGGTTTTGCATCACTGCCGCTCATGCTCCATGAAATCGTAAATGTGAGAGGATGGATGGACTACCGGACGTTCATGGATGGCATAGCCCTCGGACAGGTCACCCCCGGCCACATTGTTATTACGGCGACCTTTGTAGGATATCTGGCATACGGCTTCGCCGGAGCCATAGTGGCAACCACGGCAATCTTCACGCCTTCTTTTTTGATACTGATAACGGTTACACCCCTGTTCGACAAATTAAAGACATTCGCATATTTTTTGAGGGCGACAAAAGGGATACTTGCATCCTTTGTCGGCCTGTTTTTCTTTGTTACCGTAAAATTTCTTCTCAATGTTCCATGGGACATCATCAGGGTCTTATTGGGACTGGCGGCATTGACCGCGTTGTTGAAAAAGGCCGATGTCCTTTATGTTGTGCTGATCGGCGCTGTCATATCAATAATCGTGATGTAATGTATGAACAGACTATCATGTAAAGACGAAAATCAAGTCGGCATGAAATTCATTCAGTCACTAACAATACTGTTTGGTGTTATTGCGACTGTTTTATTCCCATGTATACTTTACGCGGAGGAATACACCTTTGACATCTCCGAGATAGAAAAAAAGCCGTATCATATCGGGGGCAATATAGAACTCAAACCCATCCTTTTCGGGCTGGATAAAAACGCATCCCTTTACAAGCTTAAATTCTACAACCGTGCTGAAGGAAATACCATCGAAGAATACGATGCCAAACTGCAACTGGAAGGCAGTCTTGAAAAGGGCATTACAAAACTCTTCGTAAAAACGAACACCGACTACAAAAAATCTTATCTTGGAGAAGACCAGCAGACAACAATTTATAAGGGATTCCTCTCTGTAAAGCCTTCGTCCTCCCTGTCAATTGATGTCGGCAAAAAGACCCTGAGATGGGGAAAGGGCTATACATGGAACCCTATTGCATTTATTGACAGGCCCAAAGACCCCGACGACCCGGAACTGAACCTTGAAGGATTTATAGTCGCATCGGCGGACTATATAAAGAGTTTTGACGGCCCACTGAAGACGTTTTCCATAACACCCGTGATCATCCCTGTCTATGAGGATATAAATGATACCTTTGGGGAGGTTGATAAGGTTAACCTTGCAGGGAAGCTCTACCTTTTGTTTTACGATACGGACATAGACGTCATGATCCTCTCAGGCGGAAGCAAGACTACAAGATACGGAGTGGACTTTTCAAGGAACATCACCACCAACTTTGAGATACACGGGGAGTTTGCAGTTATTGATGATTACAAGAAACGGTTTATAGACGAGAGCGGGAATATATTTGAAAAGGAGTTAGATGCGGAGAGCTGGCTTGCCGGGATAAGGTATCTCACGGAAAGGGAGGCGACGTATATCCTGGAATATTACAGAAACGAGGCAGGCTTTACCACGGACGAGATGAGGGATTATTTCTCTTTCATAAATGCGGCCTATGATTCTTATCTCTTGTCAGGGAGCGACGCGCTGCTTAAAAAGGGATTGAGCATCACCGAAGGAAATTACGGGCGGATGAACCCGGCCAGGGAATATCTTTATCTCAGAATAAGTCAGAAAGAGCCGTTTGACATCCTATATTTCACTCCTGCGATAACAGGTATTGTGAACATAGACGACAAAAGTTATTCAATTTCACCCGAAGCGCTCTATACAAGGGTTACCAATCTCGAGTTGCGGCTGAAGGTGACATTTTTCGACGGAGAACGTTTCAGCGAATTCGGTGAAAAGCAGAATGATTATAGGGTGGAATTCAGGGCGAGGTATTATTTTTGAGAGCGAAACAGACGAGAAGAAGTCAACATTGTGAACAATAATCTCAAGCCCGAAAAAATGGATAAGATATAAAGTTTTTAGATGGGCGTCTTTTGAACATATACCACGTTAACATTTAACTGCTCCGACTCTTACCTTATTAAATCTTGCAGGCGCTGCCCCATGCCCAACTGATATAGATTGAACAGGGTCTCCCTTTCCGCAACTATTAAGCCCATACATCTGCCATTCTTCTTTGCCGCATATCGCATCGCATGATTTCCAGAACTCTGGGGTTGTGCCGGAATAAACAGGATTTTTAAATGGTCTTGTGATTCTGCCTTTTTTGATTTCCCATCCAATTTCCATTCCAAACTGAAAATTAAGCCTCAATGTATCAATGCTCCAACTTTTATTTGTCTGAAGGAAGATGCCGTCTTTTGTATCTGCTACGAGATCATTGAGGCTTCCGCTTTCAGATGGTTCAATATTTATATTGCTCATTCGTATAATCGGGATGTTGCCCCAACCATTTGCCCTGACACTGCCGTTGGATTTTTTTTCTACGCCCCACTTCCTACCTTCCACACCTAATCTTTTCGCTGTATCCCTTGATGTAAGGAAATTTACAAATCTGCCGTTCTTTACTATATCAATCCTTCTTGCTTTTGTCCCTTCATCATCATAAACATAACTTCCTGCGCCGCCTTCAATCGTAGGGTCTGCATAAATATTTACGATTTTAGAACATATCTGTTTGCCAAGTTTATCAGGAGTAAGGAATGTTCCGCCGGCAAGGCTTATCTCCATGCCCATTGCCCTGTCAAGCTCAACTGCATGGCCTATGGATTCGTGTATCTGCAAGGCAACCTGCGAGCCGCCGAGGATAACTGTCTTTTTCCCTGACGGACAATTATCTGCCTTTAAGAGCATAAGAGCCTCTTCAATAATGCGAGGCGTATTTTTTAATATATCCATTTCAATTATCTGCTCATAACCGCCCTGCCTGAAAATGCCCTGATGTGAATCAGGGAATGACCTGACCTGAACCTCATTACCGTCAACTGCTATGACCTTTACACCCGCACCGCTTGTAAAAACTTCCTGCTCTATAAAACTCCCCTCTGTGTTCAAAAATATTTTATGCGTTTTCTGAAAATCAAGAAAACTTTCGATAGTGTGAATTTTTTTATATTTTTTTGAATTCTTATGAAGCGCTGTTGCCTTAAACATTGGCAGGAGCCGTTCTTCAATCGGCATGCTAAAGGGGTCAATCTGACAGGGTGCTTTGTATTTGAATTTAATAGGGGGGTTTTTTTCTATTGACCCCTGACCCTTGACCCTTGCCCCCTGTATTTGCGCTATCGCCTTTGCCTGCGAAAGCGCCTCATCCGCCATCTTTCGCGCCTCTGTCTCTGTTAAAAGAGAACTGGCAGCAAAGCCCCAAGCGCCTCTATATAAAACTCGTATACCAAATCCTGTGTCTATATTATCCCATAGCCTGTCAATCTCCCCATCTCTTGCCATCACCCCTTCTGACACACATTCCTCAAGACGTATGTCTGCATATTCAACACCTTTTTTTTTGAGATAAGAAATGGTGTGTTGAAGGATGGGGATGAAGTTGTGTTTTGATAAAGTGTCAATAATCATTCAAGAATATGGTCAACGAGGGTGCTGAAGGGTTCGTGTGGCACAAATACCCTTTATTTTGCTTTCAAGTCCAAAAGTTCTTCTAATACTGTATCCATTGAGGTTAAATCTTGGCGAGAAAGTTTGCCTAATTTCTTCAAAACCAAAGCCTGTTCAATAGTTGATATGGCAGCTTTTATTGCAGAAGGTTTTAACAAACCAGCGTTTTGCCAATCTTGTATTAAGCATTCTACTGTCCCAGTGGTTTTTGCTGTTTGGCTTGTAATAGCCATTATGATAATGTCGGCAGAAATCTCGTTATAGGCATTAGAACTTATAATTACTGCAGGACGTTTTTTAGCGGTGGTCCGGTTGCTGAAAGGGAAAGGGACAAGAACTACATCGCCTTTTTCATAAACTGTCATATACAGCATCCTCTTTATTATCCCAAATCTTTTTAAATGATGCCGTTGATAACTCTTGAGAGGCTTTTGCAAAAATGTTTTTATTTCTTTTGATTTCTAAAAACTGAATAAAGTCAAAAACCTCTGCAAGAAGGCCTTCTGGCAGTTTATCAACTTCATTTTTTATCATTTCTTTTATTGACATTTTACCCTCCCTATTTATATATATTTGAATCCAATTATATCTGATTATCCCTCTTATTGCACCAGAATTATTACTCTTTCCCCTCCACAATTGCAATCTCCTGCCTTCTGGCATCCAGATAATGTGTTCGTCCCTATTTTTATACACCTCTCGCCATCACTCCTTCTGAAACATTTTCCTCAAGACGAATGTCCGCATATTCAACATCTTTTTTCTTGAGGTAAGAAATGGCGTGCTGAAGAATTGGGATGAAGTTATGTTTGGGCAAAGGGGAAAGGGTCATGGGTTATACTATTTTTTTCACTTTCAAATTGCGAAGTAGAAAGGGGGTAATCTGATTCATTACTTCATTAACTAGTTCATTTATCATTTCTTGAGTTATAAGAGTTCCCTCGGGATGTTTCATTAACGAATTTTTCATTGCCAAGTCTATAAGTTCTCCCACATCTTCAGAACTTTGTTTATTTAAAACAACATTCAAAAATCTCTCAATTTTTTTGGTGAATCGGGTTCTCTAAATACTTTTTTCCATTTTTGCATGTTTTAACGCCTCTCCAATATCTAATTGTGGATATTTTTGCTGGAAGCCATGTAAAATTTTCTGAAATTCTTCTTTGCTTCTTGCAATAATCTCTATTTTAACTTTTCTCCTTCTACTTCTTCTTTAACAACAGGCTTTGAGATAACAGGTTTACCGTCAGATTGTAAATGGTATTTTTCTCCAGTGGCGGATAATTCCCCTTTTATTGCTTGTGCTTTTCCACGATGCCGTTTTACATTTAATGCGTTAGAATAAAAATTTAATTGGGAAGCAAGTTCGGCATCCATTTCACTACCATATTCTGTATTACATTTTGCGCACATTATTTTTTTGGATTTTAACCTCCCACCACAAGCATTTAAAATAATATGCTCATCAGTTTCAATTTCTTTTATAATCTCTGAATCACAAATGTAACATTTAGATGTTTTCATCTATAATCCTTTTTTGAAATATACTGCTTCAATATATTTTATATTGAAAAGTATACTTGTTGTTACTCTCCTACAGCCTCCTGCATATCAATCACCATCTGTCTCACATTTTTCACAAAAAACTTTTTAATATCCTTCCAGTCAGGCCTTTCCTTTCCGCAATATTGCGGGTCAGGGTCTATATCAGCGTCACTGAAATATACGATTGCCTTTCCGATATTAATAGCATTGAGCCTGTCGGCACCATATCTTTCAATCATATTCTCGGCAATCTTTCGGAAGGGAATATCTTTGAGAATAAAATAGAGGTCAACAAAATCTCTTTTAGCGCCTCTCTGTGTGATAGCCATTACCTTCATGGCTGCAATGTCTATTATTCCGGCAATATCAATCCCTTTCCAATTGAGTTCTTTATCAAGGAATGGATAGGGATAATACAACATGGAAACCTTTACTCCATGAACCATTGCTGTTAATGTGCCTTCTGTTTCCTGCTGAACAATGGGCTTTAATCCTGCTTCTTGAAGTTCTCTGTATAATGCATCGGTTGAAAATTGTTTCTCTGAGAAGAAATCAAAATCTACAGATACCCTGTGCCCAATTTGCAATGCAAGCGCAGTGCCGCCTGCCAATGTAAAGTTATGCTTATGGACAATTCCCTTTAGAATACCCAAAAGTTTTTGTCCCTGAGGCAATAAGCATTCAGTATGCATATTAATAGCCAAGCCATATTCTCCAAAAGTTCTTAGACCTCTCGGATACCTTTCTGCTGGATTCGCATACTTCTATGATGAGCCTTGTCGGATATATTCTCTGTATCCACTGGACAGCATTCAATCCACCTATCTCTAAAACCCTTTCTATGACATATCTGGAATTTTTCTTGAGGTCAATGCGAGATGGAGCAGTATCCCAAAATAGCGTTGAAAATTTATCAGGGATTTCTTTTTCTTTAGCCATCTCCTGCATCTTTTGCATTACCTCTGGATTTGAAGCAGTACCCAGATACTTATGCACCACCTTCTTACCATGCCGATATGCAAGATACGCATACTTTCTGCCGCCTATCTTTTTAACAAGAATTGCCATCCAAATATCCTTACAATTATATTACCAAACAATGTTGTATAAGTCAACCGGTGTTCACAATCCCTTTTGCGAGATGCCCTACCGAGAATACCAATGCCTTCATACGCAATCGTCAAGAATAAGACACTTAATTTCTTTCAGCTTTTTGAAGACACTGTCATTGCATATGAAACCGGCAGCGCCGGAGGCAATGGCTGATGCTGCCTGTATTGAGTCAGGGGTTTTGAGATTATATTCGGCGCGAAGCCTTGCTGCAAGGTCGGCAATATTCAGCGTCAAATCAATCCACATGAGATTTGGATAGGTAGTCAGGAGTGAATAAAAGTTGAATATAAGGCTTTCATTCTTCAGGCGGTACGGCTGAAGAAGAATTTCCAATAGCGACAGGGTTGAGGTTGACGCCCTGATGCGACCAGTCTCAATATCTTTAAATATCTTGTCGCACAAAATATGATAACGGGGGTGTTTTTCAACATGATAGATAAATAGGCTGGTATCTATGAAAACATTACGATGCTCTTTGAGGAATTTGTCAAGGGATGATATTGTTACCAAGAACGGCGCTCCTCTTTTATATGCCCTCTCTTATAAATCCCTTTGCCGATGCCGGCAAGGGTTTCGCTGTATTTTTTAGGCTTGGGAAGGATTATGGTGATATTGTCTTTTACCACAACCAAAAGCTTGTCATTTGCCTTTATGTGCATTGCCTTCCTGGCTTCTTTAGGAATGACTATTTGGTTTTTAGAACTGAGCGTTACGGTTTGCATATTTAAACCTCCTTGGATGTTGCTTTACTTTTATCATAAAAAGTAAAGCGAGTCAAGAATGCGGAATGTCTAGGTAATGTCAATCTTTATGTGTAATTTTATTTAGGGCTATACTCTCCATAGGATCAATTCTCCCAAATCCTATTCTGCCTGTTGAATATGGCAAAG